>CAZWHE010000136.1:0-11103 GCA_964633825.1 uncultured Phycisphaerales bacterium
ATCAACGACGGGACCGTGTCGGCGCCCCATTTCTCATCGGGGCAGTACATTCAGGACGGCGGCTACGACCTCGACGTGGGCTCCCGCTCCGCCCCCTGTTTCGCCGACCTGGACGGAGACGGTCCGGCCGATCTCATCATCGGTGAAAGCAGCGGCAAGATCCGGTTCTACCGGAACGTGGGCACGGCGTCGTCGCCCCTCTTTTCGGGTTACGACACGCTGGATGCGTGCGGCGTGGAGATCGACATGGTTTCGAGCCCCAGGCCGGACGCCGCCGACTGGGACAACGACGGGGACACGGACGTTGTGACGGGCGGGTATCTCTCCGTTCCCGTGCTCCTTCTGAACGATCCGAGCAAGAGGCTCATTCCCGACCTCGACGTCGTTTTTCACGGCCCGACCTGGATTCAGGGTTCGGCCACGATCTCGTTCACCGTCACTATCCAGAACCCTCATACAATGCCGATCACCTTCGATTTCTATTCGACCGTGCAGTGCTGGAATATGGGATTCTTCGGTCCCATATTGAACTACCAGTCGATCACGCTGAACCCGGGCGGGGGAGGGAGCCACACCTTTTCGCATTATATTCCGGCGTCCATCCCGAACGGATACTATTACTATTGCCTTTACGTGGGAAGCCAGCCCGACTGGGAATACGGCAGGAGGGAGTACTTTTACTTCTACAAGTACTAAACGGCCGAACCACGTTTCGCCGAACCACGTTTCGCCGAACCGCGTTTCGCCGAACCGCGTTTCGCCGAACCGCGTTTCTCTTCCGGGATGAAAGGAGCCGTCATGAGGTGTGCTGCGTTTTTTCTCGCAATGCTTTCCTTGTTTGTTTTATCGGCGCCTTCCGCTTCGGCCCAATCGGCGCCCAACTTCGCGCCCGGCCGATACATCCTGAACAACGGCCGCCCCATGCTGGGCGACAACATTTACAGCGCCGCCGATGTGTGCGACTTCAACGCCGACGGGAAGAAGGATCTTCTCGTCGGCGTGTTCAACGAGGGCAACATCTGGGCCTTCATCAACCAGGGGACGGACAGCAATCCCGTTTTCAAAACGGGCGGGATGCTGAGCGCCGACGGCAAGATCATCAGCGTCAAGTACGGGTGATGCATCGGCGCGGCTCCACACGGCGTGGACTGGAACAATGACGGACTGATCGATCTCGTCAGCGGCGAATACTTCGGCCGGATCCATCTCTATCTCAATGTGGGAACACCGTCCCTTCCCGTTCTGACCAAAGCGGGATTCGTGCAGGTGGGCTCATCGAGCATCGACGTGGGTTACTATTCCGTTCCCAAGGCCGCGGACTTCAACGGCGACGGGATGTTCGATCTTCTCGTGGGGAACAGAGAAGGAACGGTGGCGCTCTTCATCAACGACGGAACGCCCCAGTCTCCCCACTTCTCATCGATGCAGTTCGTGCAGGACGGCGGCGCAGACCTCGACGTGGGAACCCATTCCGCGGCCGCTTTCGCCGACATGGACGGCGACGGGCCGGCCGACCTCGTGGTGGGCAACAACAAGGGCCGTCTCTATTTTTACCACAATTACGGGACATCGGCCGCGCCGTCCTTTTCGGGCGGCGAGACCCTGAAAACGAGCGGAGTGGAGCTCAGGATCTTTTGGTGCGCCCGGCCGGACGCCGTCGACTGGGACAACGATGGAGACATGGACATCGTGGCCGGGGAGTATCTCTCCATCCCGATTCTTCTCCGGAACGATCCGGCCGGCGTGCTCATCCCCGATCTCGACGTGGTCTTTCACGGGCCGGTCATGTTCAATACTTCGGCCACGATCTCGTTCACCGTGACCGTGGGGAATCCCCACGCGCAGCCGGTCACGTTCGATTTTTTTGCCGGCATACAGAACCGCGACTCGGGATTTATCGGCCCGATCCTGAACTTTCAATCCTTCACGATGAATCCGGGCGGGAGCGTGAGCCACACCTTCTCGCACTATGTTTCACCCTCTGTTCCATCGGGGTCCTATTATTATTCCCTTTACACCGGAACCCTGGCGGATTGGGAATTTGGAAGGCGCGAGTACTTCTATTTTATTAAGTATTAGTCGTTTGGCGCCCGGCGGAGAACGGTGCCCTGTATTAGCCATTCGAGGAGGAGCTGCCATGAAGCCTTTCATCCTTTTCTTGCTGCTGCCGGCCGCGCTTGTTTTATCGGCCCCATTCGCCCCGGCCCAGGATGCGCCCAACTTTGCGCCGGGGAAATATATCCTGGAAAACGGAGAGCCCATGCAGGGCTTGAACCTCTACACGGCCCCCTCGGTCTGCGACTGGAACGCCGACGGGAAGAAGGACCTCCTCGTGGGCGTGTTCTACGACGGCAACGTCTGGGTCTATCCGAACGCGGGGGCGGACGAATATCCCTTCTTCGTGACCGGCTTCAAGCTCATGGCGGACGGCGCCGAGATCAGCGTCTCCTACGGGTGATGCCAGGGCGCTTCTCCACAAGGCGTGGATTGGAACAGCGACGGCAAGATCGACCTCATCTGCGGCGAAAGGGATGGGTACGTCAACCTCTTCATCAACGTGGGAACGGCGTCCCACCCCGTTCTCACCGACAGGGGGCGCGTGCGGGCGAACGGAACGGCCATCGATGTGGGGTACTATTCCATGCCCCGCGCCGCCGATTGGAACAGAGACGGCCTGCTCGACCTCATCGTGGGGGAGAGCAGCGGGAAGGTGCGCGTCTACATCAACGACGGAACCCCGGCCGTTCCCCACTTCACGGGTTTCCAGTACGTCCAGGACAATGGAGTCGACCTGAGCGTGAGCTCCCGTTCCGCGCCCTGCTTTCACGACCTCGACCAAGACGGGCTGCGCGATCTGGTGCTGGGCGAGTACGGCGGAAAGATCCGTTTCTACAAGAACTACGGCACCGCGTCGGCGCCCTCCTTCTCGGGCAGCACGATCTGTAAAACGAGCGGCCAAGAGGCCGATGTTTTTTCCCAATCACGGCCCGATGTCGTCGACTGGGACAATGACGGCGCTCCCGATCTCGTCGTGGGATCGCTCTTTTCCGTGCCCGTGCTTTTCAGGAACAATCCCTCGGCGCTTCTCTTTCCCGATATGACCTTGAACTACACGGGGCCTTTCTACATCCCGCCCGGCGGGGACACGATCACTTTCGATGTCACCGTGGAAAATCCCCATGCCCAGCCGATCACCTTCGATTTTTTCACAACACTCCAGGTCGGCAAAGGCGGGTTCTGGGGGCCGATCCTGAACTATCAGTCGGTCACGCTCTCTCCCGGGCAGATCGGGGGCGGTTCTTTTGCCCACTTCATCCCCGGCACCGTTCCCAAGGGGCAGTATTACTATTTCGCCTACGTGGGGAGCTCGACGGACTGGCAATTTGCCGAGCGCGGCTACTTCTACTTCGCGAAGAAGTGACGGCGCTCGGCCGGCGTCCCGATGGAGATTGAGCTGCGGCTAATAGCCGTCGGCTCCAATCTCCATATGCAACGCCGCACGCAGAGCCGGCGCTGCGCTATTCCCTCAGGAACTCGACGGGTTCCTTCTTTTTATCGAGGATCTTTGCCGCGCCCCGCACGAAATCCCGGGTGAGCAGGTTGTCCGTTGTTTCGTTGATCGTGGAGAAAGCGTTCTCCTCGAAATCGGCGGCCAGGACTTGGTTGAGCGTCCGGCGCGTCGACTCGATGGCAAAGGGGCCGTTGGCGGCCACGCTCTTCGCCCACTCGACCCCTTCGTCGAAGAGCTCCTCCTTGGGAAGGAGCTTTTGAACAATGCCGGAGGCGAGCGCCTCGTCGGCCGTGATGAGCCGTCCCGTGTAGAGGATGTCTTTCGCCGCGGCCGGGCCGATGAGGCGGATCAGGTTTTCCGGTCCCATCCAGCCCGCCATGCACCCGAGCGTGACCTCGGGGAAGCCGTACACGAGGCCACCCTCCTTTTTCCCCCCCGCGGCGCCGTAGAGGATGTCGCAGAGCGTGTAGAACTCGGCGCCCCCCCCGAGGGTGAAGCCGTGGATCAGCCCGATCGTCGGGACCCTCAGCTGAAAGAGCTTGGCGGCCACGAGCCGCCCGTCGAGCACGTGCTTGTACGAGGTCTTGTGGTCGATCGGTTCGTACCCGTCCCCGGTCTTGACGACGAGCTCGTTCAGGTCGGCGCCGAAAGTGGCGTGAGGACCGTTGCTTCTCATGATAAGAACGCGGATCGACGTGTCCGCCTCCACCGCGTCGAGCCGGTCGGAGAGGATCTCGAGCATCGGTGTGTTGAAGGCGTTGCCGCCGTCGACGCGGTTGAGGGTCAGGATCCCCAGGTGGGGATGCTCGGGGTGCTTTTCGAGGGTGATCCAATCTTCGTTTCTTGTCGTCATGACGGAATCTCCACAACGGCGCGGCCCGTCACCTCTCCCTTGTGGAGGGCGTCGAAGGCGTCCATGATCTTGTCGAGGGGATATGTCTTCGAAACGAGAAGGTCGAGGGGGATTTTGCCCCCTTCGAGGAGGGTGATCACGTCGGGAAAGAGGCGCGTGGGGCAGCCCCAGGAGCCGCCGATCCGTTTCTGGAGGCCCATGAAGGCCCCGGCCTTGAAGGAAACGTCTTCCATGGTGTAGCCGATCACGGCCACCTCGCCCCCGCGGCGCACCGTGCTGAAGGCGTTCTGGATCGTCGCCGCTTTTCCCACGCAGTCCACGCCCACGCGGATCGCGCCGCCTGATTCTTTCTTCAGGGCCTTGTCGATGCGGTCGTGTTCTTTCGCGTTGAAGACCGCGGCGCCGAGGGCCGAGGCCTGTTCCAGGCTCGCCTCGCGCACGTCAACGGCGTAGGTCTTCTCCGCCCCGAGCGCTTTCGAAACAGCCAGCGCGGCCAGGCCGAGCCCGCCGCAGCCGAAGACGGCCACGTGATCGCCCTCGCGGAGTCCGACCCTCTCCTTCAGCGCGAAGTAAATCGTCGAGACGGCGTCGGCGGCCACGCAGGCGTACGTCAGATCGAGATCGGCGCTCATCTTGAAGGCGTACTTCTCGGGAACGGCCACGTACTGGGCGTACGCCCCGTCCCGCGTGCCGCCGAGCATCTCGCTCTTCGGGCAGATGTTGTCCTCGCCGCCCAGGCAGGTTTTGCAGGCGCCGCATCCGTACACGGGGGGAAGGAGGACGGCGTCTCCCTCGTTGAGCGCCGTCGCGCCGCTGCCGAGGGTCGCGACCATGCCCGCCGCTTCGTGGCCCAGAATGAGGGGGTATTTCTTCAAGGGGTCGGGGATCTGTCCCGTGTAATAGGTCAGGTCGGTGTGGCAGAGGCCGTTCGCCCTGACTTTCACCAGGACCTCGCCCGGACCCGGCTCGGGCCGGGCGACGTCCTCGACGCGGAGGTCTTTCTCGGCGTGGAGAACGGCCGCTTTCATCGTTTCCGTCATGGATACTCCTCCTTTCAAGGTCTGTTTCGTTGATCGTTTCAGTATACAGGGATCGATGAGCCGCGGCAAGGCGATGGGGAAGGGCGGAGAAAAATCATTGCCCGTCGGCAAGGACGACCATTTTTAGCCCGCGTGAAACATCCGAGTAAACGGCTTTCAAGCCGTCCGGGGTGCTGGTAGAATGGCGAAATTCTGCAGCCCGTTCTATTGACAGAGGAGGAAGAAATGGCTTCGACCGATGCTCCAGTCGCCGTTGTCGGCGCAGGCACCGTGGGTTCCATGTTGATCGGCCACTATCTTCGCGCCGGTTATGAAGACATCGGTGTTGTAGACGTCCCCGAGCGTATCGAGCAGATCAAGAAGAAGGGGATTCACGTTTCCAAGCTGACCACCATCGACGTCAATCCCAAGTATCTCTTCACCGACGTCGAGCAGCTGAAGGGGAAGAACATACAGACCATCTTCGTGGCCACGAAATCGACCCACCTCGATGTTGTGGCGCCCAAGCTCAAGAAGATCGATGATTCCAAAATGATCGTGGTCAGTTTTCAGAACGGGATCGGAACGGAAAACTTTCTGGCCAGGTTCGTCACTCCCGAGAATGTGGCCCGTGTGACCGTCAACTTCGCGGGCAACAAGGACGAGGAATCGGGCGATATATTCATGAGCTGGTTCCATCCCCCCAACTTTCTTGGTCCCTACTATGAACAATCCCTCGATCCCTTCGAGAAGATCGCCCGCCAGCTCACCGAGGTCGGCCTGGAGACACGGGCCGTTTCCCACAGGGAGATCAAGAGACAGGTCTTTTTCAAAACGATTCTGAACGCAGCATTGAACGCGCTCTGCGCCACCACGGGACTCACCATGGCCCAGGCGATGAAAATGAACCACACCCGCGTCCTGGCCAGAAACCTCTTGCGCGAATCGCTCACCGTGGCCGCCCACATGGGGCATACCTACGGCGAGGATGCTCTCGAACAGTGCATGAATTATCTCGACAAGGGGGGCGACCACTACCCCTCCATGTGGGTCGACCTGAAAAACAAGAGGCGCACCGAGATCGACTACATCAACGGGAAGCTCGTCAAGATCGCCACGATGTATACCGACCTGAGCCCGGAGCTCAACCGCTTCTTCTGCACCATGGTCATGACCGAGGAGATCCGTGCCGGCGTCCGGACCGAGGACGAGGTCCCGAGTTATCTCTGCTGCAGCATCAGGAACTGCTACTAAGGGGGACACAATACGCAGTAACCCGTAGTTGCTTTTTCTTTTTCCTCAACCGGCAATAAGGGGGATATCTCAAAAACCTCGCCCGGGCCATGGACGTAAGGGGTGTGCGAACATAATCCGCAGGCCTTGCGAGGACTTGTTCGCAGACCCCTTGCGTCCGGGGCCGGATAATTCTTGCGTCTTTCTCTCCTCATTTTTCGGGTGACGAAAAGAGAAAGAAACTACGGGTTACTGCGTATTGTGTCCCCCCTGTTACGGCAGAACGGTTATCGTTACATAGTCCGTTCCGAGCGTTTTCGGGATCATGTTCGCATTGGGTGAATAGACGTTCTGAATATAGCGCGTGAAACCCAGAAGGCCCGGGCTGGCCGGCACGTTGAAAGTATCGACGGCCATGCCCGTTCCCGGCATCTGCTGGACGAAGACGATCATGTACGAGTTGGGAGGGGTCACGTCGAGGTAAAGGATTCCGTAGGGCGAAGAGACCCCTTCGGGAACATCTCCCGTGCAGGCGACGGGCATGTAGTATTCTCCTCCTGTCCCGTGGGATTCGATATCGAAGCTCGTCCCCAGGGATGGCTTGCCCCTCACCACGATGTCCTCGTTTCCGAGGTCGTAACAATCCACGTCGCCTCCGTTGCCCCATGAATTGGCGTGCACGGCTTTGCTGCCCGATACGGTGACCTGGCCGTCGGCGGCGAGGTCGACGCCGAAGACCGAACCCCGGCTGTCGATGCTGCCGACTGCGGTGTTGCTGCCGTACTCGAGAATGTTGGTCTCGGGATTCGTGTTGAACTCGTCGCCCCAGCGCGCCAGGGCGAAATAGGCGCCGTCGCGGCTGATGGCGGCTCCCGAGCAGACATCCTGGTATGCGCCCGAGCTGTTCCAGGTCACGTGAGAGACGATCGTTTTCGTTGCCACGTCCATCATGTACCCTTCGCACTTCGTGTAGGAAGGCGTGTACTGGGTCACGCCGAAGCCGAGGGTCGATCCGTCGTCGGAGAAGTCCATCTCGTCGCCGTAATTGCCGCTGCCCGTGCTATAGTTGTATGAAGACCAGTTGGCGCCGTCGTATTCCCAGATCTTGACGTGGCCGAACCCTCCGAAGGCGAACTTGGTGCCGTCGCCCGAGATGCTGTGGGAGTCGAAAGAACCGCCCGTCTGGGTATTGAAGACAACCGTGCCGGCGGCGATGTCATAGATGTAGACCTCGTAGGCGCCGTCGTGGAAGTAGAGGGTCGAGCCGTCGGCCGAGAGATCGAATCCCCTGATCCCGGCACCGGCCTGGGTGTATGTGCCCAGGACGGCTCCTGTTGCGGGATCAACGAAGAAGATGTCGAGTTGGCCGGCGACATTGTTGCCGACGGCAATGGCAGCGATCGTTCCGTCGCGGTCGACGGCGACGCGTGATCCCGAGTTGATCGTGCTGCCGTAGTTCCACGTCCAGAGCGGTGTGGACGAAGAAGAGTTGTAGCAGCTCACGTAAGGGATCCTGTTCATGATATCGGGGGAGTTCACGTGGTACATGACCAGATGATAGTCTCCCTTCGAAGAGGAGGAGCACCCGTAGCCCACATCGGTGCCTTGGAGCGCCGTGTCCGTCCAGATCGGGGTGGGCGGGTTGTCGTCGAAGACCGAAAAAAGCTCGGCGCGCTCGTTGTTGAGCTCGCAGACGGCGCAGGCCTGTGTCCCCCGGTTTCCGATGGAGACGTTCCTCGGGATCCAGTAGAGGCCGTTGTCGGGATAGTTCCAGACCAAGCCGGGAGCGGTGTTTCTGTTGTTGAGGCTCACCTCGCCGGCAGAGTTGACCGTATATGGTCCGGACTCAAAGCTGGTGAAGACGCCTTCGGGCGTGACCTCTTCAAAGGTCCTGACGCCCCTTTCCTGGGCTGCCAGGAGAGCGGGAAAAAGGAAAATGGCCGCTGCAAAGAGACAATGTCTTTTCATGGTTTGGCTCCTTAAAAGATATCTATTTTTCTCGTTACAGAGATAATGGCTTTGAATCCCGAGTGCTTAACAAAGTTGAATTCCTTCACAATTAATATATCAAAATAAACGCTATTATGAAAGGCTTTCTGTTTGAATTCGCCTTTTCCCGGGCAGGGTCTGATGGGGGTGTAACATCAATGATTAACAGGGATTGGCGCGCAAGTCGGAGAGGCGGCGGCGCGGCTTGATCGGTGGCTCACTTCGGTTTATTCGATTTCGGGCTCCAGTTCCAGGCCGTGAACCCCTTCGGGTGGGACCTTGATCCGCTGTGCTCCCGCTGCACCGGCCGTTGTTTCGAAGCCGATGAGGTACTCACCCGGAATGAGGCGGATATGGAAGCCGCCGTCCGGCCCGGCCGTGGTTTTGCGGACGATCATTTCCGAATTGGCCACGAAAAGCCTAAGCCCTGTTCGCCGTGTTGCGCTGCTCGAGAGCCGGATGGTCCCGGCCACGTCGACGCCGTCCCTGAGATTGAGAACGAGGTTGTCCATCCTTTCTCCTTCCCTGACGGAGACGTTGTGAAGAGAGGCATAGCCTTTCAACAGGTGCCAGGCTGAAATATGGTAGACCCCTGTGCCGGCGCCCGTGAGGAGGAAACGACCCTCGCCATCGGTGATGCATTCCATCACGACGCCCGCTTCGGGGTTGTGGGGAGGGGCTTGGGACCGTTTGACGGGATCGATGAGTGAGACGCGGACTCCGCCGAGAGGTGCGCCGCTCTTTTCTTTGAGCACTTTTCCGCAGATCTCCGTGTTTTCGCCGTAATAGAAATGAAGGCCCTCGATGGAAGCCCCTTCTTCGACGAGGATCCGGCCGACCCTCTTCTCGGTCAGGTCTTTCCCGTTGACAATGATGGACCAGGCGCCGGGCAGGAGCCTGGCCACGCGGAAAGAACCGGTCCGATCGAGGTTGTTCGTCTTTGTTTCCGCCCTGCCGTAGTCCTCGCTGCTCATGACAATGCGGGCACGCGCCCCCTCGGGCAGCCCGCTGACGCGCCCCGACATCGATGCCGCCTTGTAGGCCCTGACTTGGAGCCCTTCGGTTCCGGGCCGCACCGTTCCGGGCAGGCCGCTCTTTCTGGGAATGATATAGACCTTTTCAGGGTCCTGGGCGCTGGCCATGTGGTCGACCCCCTTCCAGAGCCCGGCCACGCTGAAGCGGCCGTCCCGGCCGGACCTGCAGTTGAAGGGGATGATCGATTTCCCCTTGGGAAGGGGCCAGGGCAGAAACTCGAAAAGAATTCCGGCAACGGGCTCGTCGTGCGAATCGAGAACAATGCCCGACACGCGGGCCGCGCCCTTTTCGAGATTGAAAGATTTTTCGATCCGTTTTCCCTTTTCGAGGCTCAGGCCGTCGTATCTCTCGTCTCCGTATCCCTGTTTATAAGCTCTCAGGCTGTATCGGCCGGGATCGAGGCCGCTGAAATCGTAGGAACCGTCCTTCTTCGTTTTCACCTCGGCCACCAGTCTCTCTTCTTCGTCCTCGGGTTGGAAAAGGGAGAAGAGGCCTTTTTCCGGAGGGGCGTAGAGATCTATGACAGCGCCTTCCAGCGGCGAACCCTTGCCGTCCGCAACGATTCCCGATATGCCCGACTCGATCACGGCGCGCAGGACGATCCCGCGAGCGTCATCACCGGGAGAGAGCACGACCGGATCGCTTTCCACCCTGGCATGGCCGGGGACAAAGGCCGCGATCCGAACCTTCACGCCCGGCGGGATCGATGCGATGCGGAAGCATCCTTCGGCATCGGTCCGCGTGGAGCACGATGCCCAGGTCGAGATGCCGCTCCGGGTGATTCTCTTGTCGAAAGAGCGCTCCAAGGACACGACCCTGGTTGAATTGTATTGCACGTCGTACGCCAGGACGCGGACATCCGGGACCGGTTCCGATCGGTGATCATAAACCCGGCCCGAGGCCGAAGCCCCCCTGACGAGAAAAAGCTCCGTCTTGTAAGCATCTTTACCGCCGGGAATCAGGACGGGCTCGCCATCGGAAGGCGAGTAGTAATCATCGTGGCCATGTCTCAGGTCGCCCGGTTCGGGTGTCCGGCCGGGTGCAAGCCCGGCCAAACGGAAAGCGCCCTTGTCGTCGGTCAGAGTCGTTCTCTTTGTTTTCGAGTGCGGATCGTAGTAGGAAACCGTCGCGCCCGGAACGGGAGCGCCCCTGTCCCTCGCCAGAACACGCCCTTTCAAGACGACACCGCGCCTGAGAAGGATCGTTCTCTCTTCGGAATCCCTTTCGATGAGAAGGGGCTTCTCCGTGTCGGCGTACTCATCATGCGAGACGCGGACCAGGTATTCCCCTGGTGAGAGATTTTCGATGAGAGCCACGCCGCCCGCTGCGGCCCGCGCCTCTTTCTTGGTCTCATCGCTTTTGAGAAGGACCCGCGCCCCGGCGAGAGGATTTCCCGTTTCCGCTTCCCTGATGAAAAGAGAGAGGGACGCTCGGCGGGATGCGCCGCGCTCCTCTCCCGTCGC
>CAZWHE010000137.1:0-2862 GCA_964633825.1 uncultured Phycisphaerales bacterium
GGAAAGAGAACGTTAGCCAGGAAAACGTGTTCCCTCGGCTCGTGGTTGCCATCATCTCCGGCCCGTGTCATCGCTTTTCTCAATCACTCTCTTGGCGTGTATAGAGGATGGATTTTTTCCACCAATGATCATCCCGCTCCGGAAAATCCTTCCTGAAGTGGACACCCCGGCTTTCGGTGCGTTCCAGGGCGCTGCCCGCAATCAGCCTGGACAGAAGGATCATATTGGACAGCTCCCATGCCGAAGGCCCTCCGAGATGGGCTTTCCAAACCAGTTGTGCCCAGATTTCCATCTGTTCCTTCGCATCGCTCAAGCCGCCCCCGTTTCTCTCGATACCCACATTCCTGGCCATGAGAGCTCTCAATGAATTTCTGAGGTCCCAGATATCGAGGTTGTATTGGGCTTTTTTCCGCTGCGGTCTTCTTGAACAAAGCTTGTCGGTTTTTTTAGGCGGAGTAGCCGATTTCGAGACAACCTCCTCGGAAGCCGCAAAACCGGATCGCCATCCGAAAACCAGACCTTCCAACAGCGAATTGCTTCCCAGCCTGTTGGCGCCGTGAAGCCCCGAAGATGTTACTTCACCGCTGGCATACAGACCGGGCAGCGATGTCCTACCGTTCAGGTCCGTCCGGACGCCGCCGATCATATAGTGTGCGGCGGGTCGCACGGGGATGCTGTCTTTTGCAAAATCGATACCATAACGCAGGCAGACCTCATTGATTCCCGGAAACCTGTCCCGCAGGAAACTCGCCTGCATATGGGTCATATCGAGATAAACATTGGGATGAGAGACCATGAGCATCTGTTTCAATATCGAGCGGGATACGATATCGCGGGGCGCCAGCTCGGCAGAGGGGTGGTATTCGGACATGAACCGATATCCGTTCTTGTCTCTCAAAATCCCGCCTTCACCCCGCACCGTTTCAGAAATAAGTATTCTCGGAGCACCGGCCAAATAAAGAACTGTGGGATGAAACTGGAAAAATTCCATATCCCGAACCTGAGCACCGGCTCGAAATGCCATGGCCACACCATCGCCCGTGGCCACATCGGGGTTTGTGGATTCCCGGTAGATCTGCCCGGCTCCGCCCGATGTGAGAATCGTGTTGGAAGCCAGGATTACGCAAAATCCTTTGTCGCGATCACAGCCTAAAACACCGATACATCGTCCTTCCTTCTCGATCAGATCGAGAGCAAAGAAGCGTTCCCGAATGGTGACATTTTTTAAAGACCGTGTTTTTTCAATCAGGACACGTTGGATTTCCATCCCTGTCGAATCACGGGTATGGACGACTCTCGGCGCAGAATGCCCCCCCTCCTTGGAAAGAGCAAGATCACCGTTTTTGCGATCGAACTCACCTCCCATTTCAATAAGACGCCTAATCGCTGCCGGCCCCTCGCCCACTACAATCTTGACGACTTCCTCATCACAATGCCCATCACCAACACGTAAAGTATCTTCAATATGTAGATCCGATGAGTCCGACGAATGAAGCGCGGCTGCAACACCGCCTTGTGCATAAAATGAGTTCGATTCTTCGAGAGAATCTTTAGTGATGAGGAAGGTTTTCAATCCCTGCTGGGCGGCAATAATGGCCGTTGTCAGGCCGGATATTCCTCCCCCGATTACGACAATGTCGCAATATTTTTTTTTAAATGCTATTTCACCGGGATCGAGAAGATACCTGGGGGTCCAGAGCTGTCGCTCATTCATAATTATCTTGTTATTCATATAGTTACAACCACACCCCTGATTAACCTTACATCAATTCATTCTTTTTTCAAGAAGTTATACCGACTTTCTTTTGAAAAAGTCTTTTGTGTTAGGTTTATTTTAGGATATAGTTTGTTAGGAACCTGTAAGGGTTTTCGTTGACAACAAATTATAGTCAATAGATGATAGAGGTGTTTCAATGACTCTCAAATCTGTTAAAAATGAAGCTGGTGGTTTTGCATTTTTGATCATCGTTCTTCTCATTCTCCTTTATATCTGACAACATTCCCGACAGCTTGACAGGGAGAAAGAGACCGGCAATTCGGCATAGGAGATTGACTCCTTGTATTTCACTGAAAAGCAGCTTCATATCCTCAACTTCATTAAAGATTTTATTGAAGAAAAGGGGATCTCACCCACTCTCGAAGAAATAGCCCGGTATTTCAAAGTCAGCAAGATCACTGTTTATGAACACATCAATGCATTAGAAAAGAAGGGAGCACTCCGCAAATCCAAAAACAAGGCTCGATCCATAGAATTAATCACTCGGGAAGAGAGAGAGGCTTCTTCCCGTTTTCGCGTTCCGATTTTGGGCACAATCGCGGCCGGTCAGCCGATAGAAGCCATCGAAGCACCGGAGCACATCGATGTCGGTGAAATTTTCCCTGATAACCGCCAATGTTATCTCTTGAGGGTTCGAGGCGACTCGATGATCGAGGATCAGATCAAGGACAGCGATCTGGTCCTCGTCGAACGCCGTACACAGCCCGAGAACGGCGAGATCGTCGTAGCCATCATCAACGACAATGAAGCCACTCTCAAGCGCTATTTCCATGAAGGGAACAGGATTCGCCTTCAGCCGGCCAATTCTTCAATAAGCCCGATATTTACCGAGAATATCGAAATCAGGGGAGTCGTCATCGGTGTCCTTCGCAGGTTCTAGCTTCAAAATATCATAAATTTCCGAGCTGATATCTTGACGCTTTAAGGCCGATCTCTCCTGCGTCTTTTTTCCTTCTTGAGTCAATGATCCCTCCGCGTACAATCACACGAGGATTTACCGCGCGATTTGCGGCAAGGTGCCGCACGATTGGCGGCAAGGTGCCGCACGATTGGCGGCAAGGTGCCGCACGATTGGCGGCAAGGTG
>CAZWHE010000137.1:2962-10958 GCA_964633825.1 uncultured Phycisphaerales bacterium
CCGCGCAAAACGGGGCGTAGCTCAGTTTGGCTAGAGCGCCAGCTTTGGGAGCTGGAAGTCGCAGGTTCAAATCCTGTCGCCCCGACCACCATTTTCACTCTTCGCGGATCAGAGACACCACTGCGCGATTACGGTTATATGAGGCATGAATCCGGCTGCCGGTCAGATTCTTACAATGACAAGCAGCCGGATTATTTGTTGGCTACAGAATCTTTTCGATCATCGACTTGAGAACGGGCTCCCGCTCCGCCAGCTCATAGGTCACGCGCACTGACGGCTTGTCGATCTTGATCACTCTTGCCAGATCGATGGGTGTGCCGATCACAACGAGATCGCATTCGCAGCGGCGTATGGTCTCTTCGAGGTCGGCGCACTGCTGGTCGCCGTACCCCATGGCTGGCAGCAAGGTTCCGATGTCGGAATATTTTTCGAATGTATCCGCGATCGTTCCGACCACCCATGGGCGTGGATCAACGAGCTCCGCGGCGCCATGAGTTTGTGCAGCGACCGTACCGGCGCCGATCTTCATGCCGCCGTGAGTCAGCGTGGGACCATCCTCGACAACGAGAACCCGTTTCCCCTTGATCGCGTCCGGATCCGCCACGGTAATAGGCGAGTCGGCTTTGACGACAACCGCATCGGGGTTGACCTTTCGGAGGTTTTCGAGGACCGTGTCGACGTCTTCGTCTTTCGCCTGGTCCATTTTGTTGATGACAACTGCATCGGCCATCCGGAAATTGACATCTCCCGGAAAGTACGACGTCTCGTGCCCCGGCCGGAGAGGATCGGCCAGGGTCACAAAGAGATCGGGCTTGTAAAAGGGTGTATCGTTATTCCCGCCGTCCCAGAGAATGACATCCGCTTCCTTTTCCGCCTGTTCCAGGATAGCGCCGTAATCCACCCCGGCATAGACGACGAAACCGCTTTTAATGTGAGGTTCGTATTCTTCGATCTCCTCGATGGTGCATTTGTGCTTTTTAAGATCCTCGATCGTTGCAAACCTCTGAACGGCCTGTTCTGACAGGTTTCCGTATGGCATGGGGTGTCTGATGGCGACCCCCTTCTTTCCGAGCTCGTTCAGGATCCGCATGATGTAGCGCGTCGTCTGACTCTTGCCGCAGCCTGTGCGGACGGCGCAGACGGCAATCACGGGTTTTTTGGACGGAACCAGCGTCGGTTCCACATCAAAGGTCTTGAAATCGGCGCCGGCATCTCTCACGATCTTTTCACGTTGTGCAACATAATCGAAGGAAACATCGCTGTAGGCGAATATCACTTCATCGACTTTTTTATCACGAATGATCTCAGTCAGTTCCTCTTCAGGCCTGATGGGAATTCCATCAGGATAAAGCTTCCCGGCCAGATCCGCGGGATAAACTCTGTTCTCAATGTATGGGATTTGTGTGGCCGTGAACGCCATGACTTCGATTTCGGGATCATCCCTGTAGGTTGTGTTAAAAACGTGAAAGTCCTTTCCAGCCGCTCCCATAATCAATAGTTTCTTCGACATAACACCTGTCCTTCAATGAAATTGGAGTTTAAGAAGGTTCATTCCAGCCCGGTGGGGAGAAACCGACCGAGCGCGGGAACCTGTAGGACCGCTGAACCCCACAGTTTACACGGCTTGCCCCCTATTTCAATGCGAAAGGACTCAGGAGATGATTCTTTATGAATCAGCCTCCGCTTCATGCCGGAAATTATTAACTATTGAAGTATTATCCCATGACGATGAAAATCGCGGCGATGAAAATCGCAACGATGAAAATCGCTTCGCTTGCCGCCAGAACCGATCATGCGTCTGTCCGTTACCGCATTCTCCATTTCATTCCCTATCTGGCGGAAGAAGGAATCAGCATCGATCCCTACGAGATTCCGTCCTCCTTTTCAAAACGCCTGAAGCTGTTCAAAAAACTTCGCGCATATGACCTCGTTGTTCTGCAGAGGAAACTCTTCAATGCCGTGAACTTTTCGATGTTGAGAAAGCATTCCCGAAGACTGGTCTATGATGTGGACGACGCCCTCTTCCTCAAGGACTCACGGGATGGCGGACGTCCCTCGCTGACCCGTAAGATCCGCTTCAAAAGAACGGTGAGCAGGGCCGATTTTGTAATCGCCGGCAACTCTTTCATCCTGGCCGAGGTGGAGAAGCACAACAGCCGTTGCGCCGAGCTGCCAACAGTCGTCGATCTGTCCATGTACCCCGTCACGAAAAACCACGGATCCGGTAAAGAGCTGACAGCCGTTTGGATCGGCGGACGTTCCACTCTTTTTTACCTGCAAGCTCTCATTCCCTGGCTCGAACCGCTTGCCGCCGCCATCCCGGGCTTCGGCCTGACCGTCATTTCGGATGTTTTCCCTGAATCGGATGATCTTCCCATTACAAAGGTTCCGTGGTCGGTTGAGACCGAGGTGAAAGCCCTGCTCTCAGCCGATGTCGGGATGATGCCGCTTTTTGACGACGGCTGGACCAGAGGAAAGTGCGGCCTGAAACTGATTCAGTACGGCGCCGCCGGGCTTCCCTCCCTCTTCTCGCCTGTAGGCGTGAATCCCACAATTGTCCTTAACGGTGTCACCGGATTCGGCGCTGCAAAGCCCGAAGAATGGCGGGAATCACTCGTAAAACTCTCGGAAGACGGCAACCTGAGAGTCGAAATGGGAAGAGAAGCCAGAAAGAGAATTGAATCTCATTATTCTCTGGAAACAACGATCCCGCGGCTGGTCGGTGTTTTGCGATCAGCCTCTGGGACATCGATGTGAAGCTGTAGCCAAATTCATCTGACGGACAAGGCCGTCTCCGAAGCCCGGATCAAAAAGGTGTTTCTTCGTCTTTGTCGTTTTTCTCTTCTTTTTCATCCGGCTCCTCGCGAACCAGTTCGGCCACGACCTTTTCGACCTCGGTTTTCGTACGTTCCAGCTTTTCCCGGCAAACCCGGATCAGCTCCGCTGCCATACGCACTTTTTCGGCGAGATCGTCGATATCGACTTCGTTCCCTTCGATCTCCCGGAGGATCGTTTCTAGTTTGTCCCGGGCTTCACCAAATTTCAAGTTGCTGAGCTTTTTTGCAGCCATGCTCATCCTCTTCTATAACATTCCTGATCTCTGTAGACAGCCTGCCGTCCCTCAAGATAACAGAAAGAACATCCCCCACCGACAACCCGGCGATCCCTTTGACGATTCCGCCCTTTTTGTCCTTGATCACGGCGAAACCGCGCCGGATGACGCGAACCGGATCGAGAAGCCGGTTTTTTTCCGAAAGAAGCGCGATCGATTGAAGCGCTTTTTCCACTTTCCTTCCCGGCAAATCGCGAATCTTGCCAAGAAATCGTTCCTGCTCCAGCAATAGATCGATGATATTCCTCAGGTGGCGTCCCGCGGCCAAGCGGCTTCTGAACAAACCAAGGATTTCACTCTCTCCGCCGATTCGCGATAGAACGGCTGCAGAAAGCAACTGCCCTTGCTCCCGAAGCTCCTGGAAGCTCGACATCTGGGCAAGACGCGAAGCGGTCCTCACCCTTTCGATGTTCCGCCTTAAACCATCCTCCTGCTTCTGAACCCGTTCCCTGATTTTCTCAGCAATGTTCCGCCCTCTGTCAACGAGGCGATCGAGAGACTTTCTGACCCTCTCGATGACGAACGCCCCGGCGGCCGTCGGAGTTTTCGTTCCCGTATGCGCTACCAACTCACTGAGAGTGAGATCGATTTCATGGCCGATCCCGGTGACGACCGGAAGCCGGCATCCCGAAACGCTAAAGACGATTTCCTCTCTGTCGAACCAGGAAAGATCGAGCCGAGAGCCGCCCCCCCGAATCAGGACGATCAGGTCCGGACCGAGAGCTTCCAGGGTTTTGAAAGCGGCCGGGATCGTGATCAGAGAGTCTTCTCCCTGCATCCGCGCATCACAAAACAGAATCCGGAAACCGAATCCCGAGGTGGTCAGTTCCTCCAAGAAATCATTATAGGCGGCGCTCCCATCCGATGTGATGAGCCCGATGGTGAGCGGAACCTCGGGCATGTCGAGCCCGGCGTTTTTTTCGAGCAACCCCTCCTTTTTTAATCGTTCGAGGAGCTCTTTCCTCCGGGCTTCGAGCTCACCCAAAGTGAATTCGGGATTGATGTCATTGACAATGAGTGAAATCTTGCCGTAAGGCGGATAGAAATTGACCCGGCAGAGAGCCATGATTTTCATTCCGTCGAGCTCTCCTGCGATGTCGAAGACTCCCGCACAGGTACCATGAGGTCCAAAAAGCCTTTTCCGCACGCCCTTCCAAATTGTGGCCGAGAGCTTGAACACATCTCCCGATTTATTCGTTTCAGCAAGCTCGAAATACCAGTGATTGCGATGTTTTCCTCGATCAAGGCCTTGGATTTCCCCAACGACCCAGAATTCATCGGGAAATGCCCCCGAGATCGCTCTCTCGATCATTCCCGAGACCTGCGAGATCGTGAAGTATCGCTCTCCAGTCATGCCCCGGACCCTTCTGAAACCGCTTCGTCTCTGTTATGACATCCGCCGAGTGATTTTTTCATCAGGGTTTTTCCCAAGAGATAGAGCTCAAACGACCGGGCGGCGG
The DNA here is from genome assembly GCA_964633825.1 of uncultured Phycisphaerales bacterium. Taxonomy (GTDB): domain Bacteria; phylum Planctomycetota; class B15-G4; order B15-G4; family CAYZWU01; genus CAZWHE01. The sequence goes on from CAZWHE010000137.1 coordinate 7,535, forward strand.
TTTCCATCATATCGTTCATCGATTCGGCGATAATATCGAACGGCGCAAAGAGAACAAAAAGAAGCCGACCCGTTTTTTCGTCCACAGCCGTTCTTGCAGAATCCCCTGTGGGGTTGCCGAACCCGCCCGTCTCGTCAAAAAGACCGATCCGGTTATAGAGATTGAGCCGGCTGCCGCTGATTCTTTCGTAGCCTTCATCGCCTTGGCCCAGTCTCAGAAAAATCCTTCCATTGATTCTATCGGCATCATAAAGCCCGACCGGCATGAGCAGCTGCAAAGACACCAGGTTCGCCGTGTCGACGGCAGAATTGATTCGCGGAATCTTTCCACCCTTGAGAATACGCCTGGCAAGAGCCTCGGAAGACGGACGCATCCGGGTTGGATCGACGCCGATCGATTTGTACAAAGCTCGTGCAGGCTGAAGACCTTCGATTTCAGAAGGTTTTTTTCCTTTATAAACCGTCGAAATCTCCCGTTCGGCCTCAACGATTGCGTCCTCCAGTGGCCGGGATCTATCGGGAGCGACCACAACCCCTTCCTCCAAAAGAACTCCGACACTGAGCTTTCGAGCAAGAATCGCATCGATTTGAATCACTGTCATCTTTTCTCAATCGTTTCTGAAGGACAACCGGAACCTGTTTCTCAAATCGTTGTTTATGCTATAATGACATGCGGTACGGTTCTCGTCTACAATTCAACGCTTACAGCGTAATATTCCGATTATTTTCCCTAGGAGATTTATCAGAATGAAAACACGTGAGGAAGCATGGAACCTCCTCAACGAATTCACCTCAAATCCCAGCCTGATCAAGCATGCCGTTGCCGTTGAGGCAGCTATGCGTCACTTCGCAGCCCTTAATGACGAAGACAAGGAAAAATGGGGTGTTGTCGGTTTGATCCATGATTTCGATTATGAGAAACATCCTACCATTGAAGAACATGCCCGCGCCGGCGCAGAAATTCTCAAGGAACAAGGCTGGCCCGGCGAAATCATCCACGCCGTCTTGTCTCATTCGAACCACACGGGTGTTTCGAGGGAAAACCTCATGGAGAAAACGCTCTTTGCCGTGGACGAGCTCTGCGGTTTCATCACTGCAGTGACTCTGGTGAGACCATCACGGGACGTCCGGGACGTCAAACCCAAGTCGGTGATCAAAAAACTGAAAGACAAAGCTTTTGCCAAGTCCGTCAGCCGTGATGATATTCGCATCGGGCTCGAAGAGCTTGGAATGGAACGCGCTTCTTTTATTCAGGAGATCCTGAACGCCATGGCAACCGTCGCCCATGAGCTCGAGCTGGCCGGAGAACAGGAAACCACAACATGACGGAGAAATCCCGTCATGTTTTCTTGACACACATCATATGAACACGTAAATAGCATTAACATATTCGAATCCAAGACAACGAGGATCATTGATGGTTTTTTTCAAACGCAAGATATGGAAACGGACAGCGTTTGTTCTTCTGGGCCTGTTCACCATTTTATTCGCCTTCACCTATGGCTATCTCTGTTTCGGTCTTAAACTCCCCCCCCACTCTTTCATTCTGCGAATTGCCGAAGGGGCGAGCCATAACACCGTAATACGGGATTTTTTATTCTCCTTGCGCGACAGAAAACCCCGCGATGACGGCATGACGGGAAGATGGCTTCCCATGAAAGGCCACCCCGCGACAGAAGACCTCACCGACGAGCAGCGAGAGGCCATTGCCGAGCTTGAAGGACTCGGTTATGCGGACGGTTACGAGAAACCCAAAGGATTCATTAACGTTACGACTTATAACCCCCTCATGGCTGCCGACGGGTATAATCTCTATACATCCGCACATGCCTGCGAAGCCGTTCTTATCAACATGGCGGGAAAGGTCGTTCACAGGTGGTCTTATAAGCTGGAGGATGCCTTCCCCGACTACGAGATGAAATTCACCCGGGGTTTCGGCGGTGATTCCTGGAGGAGGGTATATCTCTATGAAAACGGTGATCTCCTCGCTCTCTACGTGGGTGTCGGCCTGATCAAGCTCGACAAGGACTCAAAACCTATATGGACTTTTTCCTGCGCCAGCCACCATGACCTCTTCGTCGATCAAGACGGAATCATCTACTTGCTGACACGAAAAGGAAAAATCATACCCCGTATCTTAGAACTCGAACCCGTCCTGGAGGATTTCATCACTGTCATTGGGCCCGACGGGACGATAATCAAGGAAATATCGGTACTCAAAGCCTTCGAACAATCGGCTTATGCCTCATTTCTCGACGACCCCGCCACCCATGCCGATCTTCTTCATACGAACACCATTGAAATCCTCGACGGATCCTTTGCGAATCGGTCACCCCTTTTCAAAAAGGGCAACGCCCTGATCTCGTGCCGTAAAATAGACGTGATCGCCATCGTGGATATGGATGACGGCAAGGTGGTCTGGGGGCTTTCCGGCCAGTGGAGAGCACAACATGATCCCATCATGCTCGACAACGGCAATATTCTTCTCCTCGACAACCATGGGCATAACGGTATGTCCAAAGTCATCGAGCTCGATCCATTCTCGCAAAAAATAATCTGGGCATATATGGGGACTCCTGAAAACGGTTTCTACACGGATGCGTGCGGTACGAACCAGCGTCTCTCAAACGGAAACACCCTGATAACGGAGTCCGACAGCGGAAGGGCTTTCGAGGTCACGCCCGAAAATCAGATTGTCTGGGAGTTTTACAATCCCGCGCGCGCGGGCGAGGAAAACGAATTGATCGCCACTCTGTTCGATGTGATACGTATAGAATCGAGCTCTCCCCTAAGCTGGATGAATAACAACGCTGATAAGTAATCAGTTGTTGCATTTTTGTCCTGTTCCAATAAAAAAAGAGAGCCGCATCTCTCAAGAGTCGCGGCTCTCTTTTTAATAATAATCCCGGCAATAACCTACTCTCTCGGTTTTAGCCAATACCATCGGCTTGAACTGCTTAACTTCTGTGGTCGGAATGGGAACAGGTGTTTCCAGTCCAATATAATCACCAGGAATTTTGCATTTCGTAGAATTCGTGGAATAACATCGTTTTCTGCCGCCTTTGGAAAGCGATTGCAAAACAGCTCGTACTCATTATTTCGAAATCAAGCTGTTTCGAAGAAAAGTGGTCAAGCCGATCGTCCGGTTAGTACCGGTCAGCTCAATACATTACTGCACTTACACCTCCGGCCTATCAACCTGGTAGTCTACCAGGGGACTGATGGGGAATACTCGTTTTGAGGAGGGCTTCACGCTTAGATGCTTTCAGCGTTTATCCTTTCCGAACTTAGCTACCCTGCGGTACCACTAGCGTGATAACAGGTACACCAGCGGTTCGTCCATCCTAATCCTCTCGTACTAAGGACAGAGCCTCTCAGTATTCCTACACCCACGCCAGATAGGGACCGACCTGTCTCACGACGGT
>CAZWHE010000138.1:0-10910 GCA_964633825.1 uncultured Phycisphaerales bacterium
GAGGAGTTCAAGAAGACCTTTTAGCAGGATCGAGGAACGATGGCAAAGGGCGTAAAAGAACTGAAACGTCGCATCACGGGCATATCCAACATCGCCCAGATCACCTCCGCCATGGAGATGGTGGCCACCACCAAGCTGAAGAGGCTCCAGGAGAGGGCGAGCGCATCGCGCCCTTATGCCGACAAGATCCAGGAAATGGTGGGAATGCTGGCCGGAATGACGGGTGTGGCGGAAGCCTCTCCTCTCATGGCAGCGCGTGAAGTCCGGAAAACCGGCTTGATTCTCATCAGCGGCGACAAGGGACTCTGCGGTTCATACAACTCCACTATTTTCAGAGTGCTCCAGGGAAAAATCGATGAACTGGACGAAAAGGGAAAAAGCCTCTTCCTCTTCGGCAAGAAGGGACAGATCTATGCGCGGGGTAAAAACCTCCCTGTTTCGTATACCTATGACGGGATGCTCGAAAAGATCACCTACGCAGGTGCCAAGGAAGTCGCGCGCAACATTCGCTCCCTTTTTCTGGCCGGCGACGTGGATGAGGTCCATCTCGTATACACGCGTTTCATGTCGACCGTTGTCCAGACACCGGTGGTTCAGAAAATCCTGCCCATTGCCAAGGAGGATTTCCTAACCGAGGATGAAAACGAGGCGGGTCGGAAGTCGGTTGATTTCCTTCTCGAACCCTCGCCGGAGGCGATTTTTGATCATCTGCTGCCGAAATTCATAGAAGTCAAGATTTACAGCGCTCTTATGGAGTCCCTTGCATCGGAGTACGCGGCCCGCCGCATCGCGATGAAAGCCGCCACCGATGCATCCAATGATATGATCAAGAGCTTGACCAAGCAGTACAACCGTGCGCGCCAGGAAACGATCACCAAGGAGCTGCTCGAGGTGGTTGGTGGCGCAGAAGCTCTTAGAGGTTAGTTTTTTAGGGATCTTTGTCTGATCCGAGTCGATCAAAACTTGAAATTCAGGAGGATGTCCGGGTGAAAGTCGGAAAAGTGCTCCAGGTCGTTGGACCGGTGGTTGATGTGAAATTCGAATCTGAGGAACTGCCGGAAATATACAATGCGATCATGATTGAAGACGAGGCTCGGAACATCGACCTCACCATCGAAGCCGCCCAGCACCTGGGCAACGATGTGGTCAGATGTGTGGCCATGTCGACAACGGACGGCTTGATCCGCGGCATGTCGGCCACGGACACGGGTGCGCCCATCAAGGTGCCCGTGGGCAAGGGGTGCCTGGGAAGGCTTTTCGACCTCAAGGGGAATACTCTCGACTTCCTCGGCGAGCCGGATGCGGCCGATCACTATCCCATTCACCGTGATCCGCCTTCCTTCGAGGATCAGATGCCGGTTACCGAGGTCTTCGAGACCGGACTCAAGGTGGTCGACCTGCTCTGTCCATTCGCCAAGGGCGGCAAGATCGGCCTCTTCGGCGGCGCGGGTGTGGGCAAGACGGTGCTCATCCAGGAGCTGATCCGCTCAGTGGCCACCGAGCACGGCGGTTACTCCGCTTTCGCCGGTGTGGGTGAGCGAACCCGCGAGGGGAACGACCTCTGGCTCGAAATGAAGGAGTCGGGCGTTATCAAGAACACCTGCCTTGTTTTCGGCCAGATGAACGAACCCCCCGGATCGCGTCTCCGCGTCGGCCTGAGCGCCCTCACCATGTGCGAATATTTCCGCGACGAGATGAACCAGGACGTGCTCCTCTTTATCGACAACATCTTCCGCTTCGTGCAGGCCGGATCCGAGGTGTCGGCCCTCCTCGGCCGCATGCCGTCCGCCGTGGGCTACCAGCCCACCATGGCATCCGAAATGGGCGCTCTTCAGGAGAGGATCACCTCCACCAAGAAGGGCTCAATCACGTCGATGCAGGCGATCTACGTGCCCGCCGACGACTTCACCGATCCGGCGCCGGTGGCCACTTTCGCCCACCTCGACTCCACCATTTTGCTCGACAGAGCGATCGTGGAGCTTGGTATCTATCCTGCCGTGGAACCTCTGCGCTCCACATCTCGCATGCTTGATCCGCGCATGGTGGGCCAGGAGCATTACGATACGGCCCGTGAGGTGCAGAGGATTCTACAGCGCTACGCGGACCTCAAGGACATCATCGCTATTCTTGGAATGGAGGAGCTTTCCGAGGAGGACAAAGAAATTGTGAGCCGTGCCCGCAAGATCCAGCGCTTCCTGTCACAGCCTTTCTTCGTGGCCGAGGCGTTCACAGGGACACACGGGCGCTACGTCAAGGTGGAGGACACGGTTCGTTCTTTCAAAGAGATCCTGGAAGGAAAGCACGATCAGATCCCCGAGCAGGCGTTCTACATGGTGGGCGACATCGACGAGGTTATCGAAAAAGCGAAGACACTGTAATGAGGGGCGCGCGTCCCGAGGAGTTAGTGGTTCGCCAAGGAGCATGGCATGTCTGACAAGGTTTTCAATCTCGAAGTCATCACTCCCGAGCGTTCGGCTGTTGGGACAGAGGTTTTGTCCGCCCAGATCACGGCGACCGATGGTTTGATGGGCGTCCTGGCCAGGCATGCTCCCCTGATCGCGGCTATCGCGGTGGGACCGCTCCGTTTCCGGGACGTTGAAGGCCGAGAGCAGATACTCCTCGTTGGAGACGGCTTTGCGGAAATTCACGGCAACCGTATGAAGGTTCTGGGGGACTTTGCCGAATTTCCCGATGAGATCGACGCCGAGAGGGCGAAGAGCTCCTTGGATCGAGCCAAAAAAAGGCTGGCTCAACCCGGCCGGGACATCGACACGGCCCGGGTGGAAGCTTCTCTGAGACGATCGATGGCCCGTTTGAAAATGACCGGCGCTCGCATTTGACCTCTAAGCGTAAAAATTTCCGAGTAGAAATGTTCAAGAGTGCGGCAGATGGAACAAAAAACGGGATTTTTCTTCCAGAGCTTAGTTCATGCTAAGTGAGGACAGGAAAATCCTGTTTTTTGTCTCCAGATGGCGTGCTCTTGGACAAACATAGTGTTTTATGCCGGAAATTTTTTACGCTTTGAGGTTAATCCATTGTTCATCGATTTTCAGTATGAAAAGCCGTCCGGTGCGGTGTGGTATGATGTATGAGCCAAACACGGTTTCGTTATGGGATTTTGTGAACAATGCAGGATCATTCCTTCCTCAAAAGAACTCATACCTGCGGCGAGCTCAGAAAGCCCGACGCGGGCAGCGAGGTCGTTCTTAACGGCTGGGTCGATTCTCACCGGGATCACGGACACCTCCTTTTCATCGATTTAAGGGACCGCTACGGGATTACACAAGTCGTTCTCGATCCTGACAGCCTCCCTGAGCTGAAAAGCGCTTGCCGTGAGATCAAGCCGGAATACGTCATTGCCGTGAGGGGAAAGGTCAGGCCGAGGCCGCCTGAGGCAGTCAATGTCGATCGGATTACCGGCGAGATCGAGATCGCCGTCGACAAGGTCGAGATACTCAACCCGGCAAAGACCCCGCCCTTTGAAATCACCGGGGATGCTTCCGTATCGGATGAAATCCGCTTGAAGTACCGCTACCTCGACATCAGGAAAAGTGTAATGCAGGAAAATCTGGTCCTGCGGCACAAAATCATCAATACAATCCGATCAGTTCTTACCGATCGGGATTATATCGATGTGGAGACGCCCGTATTGACGAAATCCACGCCGGAAGGAGCGAGGGATTATCTGGTTCCTTCCCGGATTCACAATGGTCGGTTTTACGCCCTTCCCCAGTCTCCTCAGCTGTTCAAGCAGCTTCTCATGGTGGGGGGGATGGACAAGTATTTCCAGATTGTCAAATGCTTCCGCGACGAGGATCTCCGGGCCGACAGGCAGCCGGAATTCACCCAGCTCGACCTCGAGATGTCGTTTGCGGAAGAAGAAGATGTTTTCCATGTCCTCGAGGAGGTTGCTGTCGCGGCCTGCCGGGCCGTGGGTGAGAAGATCCCGGAAACGCCTTTTCCGAGGTTGGAATACGATGAGGTGATGAGGCGCTTCGGTGTCGACAAGCCCGACATACGATTCGGTATGGAGCTCTTCGACGTGACCGACATTGCGTCGCGGAGCGGCTTCAAGATATTCCGGCAAGCAGTTGAAACCGGCGGGTGCGTTATGGGGATCACCGCGCCGGGATGCGCCTCGTATTCCCGAAAACAGATCAACGAGCTGGAGAAGTATGTCGGTGAATTCGGCGCTAAAGGGTTGGCCTGGCTCAAGATGCTGGACGGTTCCTTTTCCTCGCCGATCGCCAAGTTTTTCGAAGACCGAGAGCTGAAAGAGATTCGCCGTGCATCGGACGCAGGTGATGGAGACCTGGTGCTCCTGGTGGCCGATTCTCGGCCCATTGTTCGCCGGGCGCTTGGTGAGCTGAGGGTTTTCATGAATCAGCGGCTGAAACTCGCAGAGGATGATCTCGCCCTCTGCTGGGTCACTTGCTTTCCCATGTTCGAGACCGACGAGGAGACAAACGAGCTCGTTCCGTCTCACCACCCTTTCACTTCTCCCGTCGAAGAGTACGCGGGGCATTTGGAAAAGGACCCTGTGTCGCTCAAGGCACGGGCTTACGATCTTGTTCTCAACGGTTATGAATTGGGAAGCGGATCGGTGAGAATCCACGACCGGAAACTGCAAACACGGGTTTTTAAGTCTCTGGGTATTTCTGATGACGTGGCGCGAAAGAAATTCGGCTTTCTTCTCGATGCCTTCGAATACGGTGCGCCTCCACACGCCGGATTTGCCATGGGTATCGACCGTTTCGTCATGATTCTCGCCGGGGCTGATAACATACGGGATGTCATCGCCTTTCCCAAGACCACTTCCGCTTCATGCCTGATGACGGGTGCTCCATCGGTTGTTTCCGACGAAACGGTCGACGAGCTGGGTATCAAGGTATCCAAAAAATCAGGCAAGAACGGATAAACGGAGGCTTGCCTTTCGGAACCTTTCAGGTTGAAATCTGTTCTTTGCGTACTGCCTTGAACTGGTTTAGTGTTGAGTGATGAGGCATTGTAATGGCTGAGAAGATAGCAATAACTTTACCCGATGGGGCTGTCAGGAATGTTGAAAAAAACTCATCCCTGGAGTCGATCGTTGCCGGGATCGGTCCGGGCCTGCTGAAAAGCGCTGTGGCCGCCCTGATAAACGGCTCGGCCATGGATCTTTCGACAAAAGTCGAGAACGATGTTTCACTGCGGATCCTGACTTCTTCTGATCCTGAGTCTCTCGAGATTCTGAGACACACCACCGCTCATGTCATGGCCCAGGCCGTCAAGCGGCTTTATCCGAAAGCGAAGCTCGCTATCGGTCCGTCCATCGAGGATGGTTTCTATTACGATTTTGATCTCGACAATCCTCTCTCTGCGGAAGATTTGAAAAAGATCGAAAAGGAGATGAGCCGGATCGTCAAGGAGGATATCCCTCTTCAGAGATGCGATCTGCCTCGCAAGGAGGCTCTCGAAGAGATGGATAAGCGGGAAGAGATTTACAAAACAGAAATCATCGGCGATGAAGAAGGAGATCGGTTTTCCTTCTACAGTCAGGGGGAGTTTCTCGATCTCTGTCGCGGCCCGCACCTTCCTTCTACGGGAAAACTGGGAGCCTTTAAACTTCTCAGTGTCGCCGGGGCGTATTGGCGTGGGGATTCGTCGCGGCAGATGCTGCAGCGTATTTACGGAACTGCCTTTTTCAAGAAGAAGGAACTCGAAGAACATCTGAAGTATCTGGAAGAAGCAAAAAAGCGGGATCACAGAAAGCTGGGCCGGGATTTGGATCTTTTCAGTTTTCACCCGGAGGCTCCGGCCAGTCCTTTTTTTCATCCCAAAGGGGCGATTGTATACAACCTGCTCGTTGACCATGTTCGAGGATTGTATGATCGTTATGGGTTTCAGGAGGTGATCACTCCACAGATTCTGACCGTTGATTTGTGGCACCGGTCAGGCCATTTCGAGAACTATCAGGAGAACATGTTTTTTACCAGCATCGACAACCGGGAGTATGCCGTCAAACCGATGAACTGTCCGACCCACGTCCTGATCTACCGAACACGGACAAGATCATACAGAGATCTCCCGATCCGCTATGCCGACTTTGGTCGCCTTCACCGATACGAGCTTTCAGGTGTGACCGCCGGTTTGACGCGTGTCAGAACCTTTTCACAGGACGATGCCCATATTTTCTGTGCCCCTGAGCAGATCGAAGAAGAAGTCCGATCTCAAATAACAATGTTTCTGGAAACCTATGAAACTTTTGGTTTCGAAAAAACATCGATATACCTCTCGACGCGGCCGGAGAAGTCTATCGGATCGGATGAGATCTGGAAACTCTCCGAGGAGGCACTGAAAAAAGTACTGGAAGAGTCGGGGCACGATTTCATGGTCGATCCCGGTGCGGGTGTTTTCTACGGGCCTAAAATCGACTTTAAAGTCAGTGATGCCATGAAACGCGAATGGCAGCTCGGAACGATACAGCTCGATTTCTCTATGCCCGAGCGGTTTAGCCTCGAGTATGTTTCTTCTGAGGGTGACCGGCGGCAGCCGGTGATCGTTCACAGGGCCATGCTCGGCTCGCTCGAAAGATTTCTTGGAGTCTATATCGAGCATTGCGGTGGAGCTCTCCCTTTCTGGCTTGCACCGGTTCAGTTCCGTGTATTGAGCGTAACCGACAATCAGATAAACTATTGTAGCGATATCCTTTCTGATTTGAGGGCTCGGGGGTTCCGAGGAGATGGTGATTTCCGAAATGAAAAGATCGGATATAAAATACGTGAAGGGACCCTTGAAAAAGTTCCTTATATGCTTATTATAGGGAACCGCGAAATTCAGAATTCAAATGTTTCGCTCAGGGATCGAAAGGAAGGTGATATCGGTTCCTTGACCGTAGATGATTTCGCTGGCATGATGGTTAAGCGATTCAAAGAAAAAGATTGAGCGGGGTTTACATCGATAAAAGTTCCGAATTAAAGGAGAAGATTAACGGCTTCGAAACAAGATTATCGAATTGACAACCAGATCAGATTGGGACCGGTTCGGCTCATTGACGATGAGGGAAACCAGCTCGGCGTCGTCAAGAGCGACGAGGCTTTGGCCATCTCCAGAGAAAAGGGAATGAATCTTGTCGAGGTCGCCCCGAACGCCAATCCGCCGGTCTGCAAGATCATGGACTTTGGCAAGTTCAAGTACGAACAGAAAAAGAAAGAGCATCAAGCCAGGGTCAAACAGCACCAGGTTGTACTCAAGGAAGTACGGCTCCGTCCCAAGATTGACAGGCACGATCTTGAAACAAAGCTCAAAGCGGCTAGAAAGTTTCTGGAAAGGGGTGACAGAGTCCAGTTCAACATGCTTTTTCGCGGAAGAGAAAGAAGCTTTGTGGGACTTGGAATCGAGGTCATGAAAGCAATAATCGAGGAGCTCTCGGATATCTCCAAAGTAGACCGGGAGCCCAAGATGGAGGGAAGACGAATGGTCATGTCGCTTCAGAAGAAGTGATCATTCTCTTCATACTCTATATCTGGTAATGATGAATCTGGAAACACGGTTTCCGCTCTTTGGTGAGCGGGAATTCAAGACTGAGGAAAATAACAAGTTACAATAAGGGCTGGCGAGCCATGACGAAACTCAAGACGAAGAAATCTGTCAAGAAGAGAATGAGAACGACCAAAACCGGCAAGGTCAAGATGAACAAGGCCGGACGTCGTCACCTATTGTCCAATAAGAGTGGAAAACGGAGACGTCATCTCCGGAAACAATGCATGGTTTCAGGGGCGCAGGCCAAGCTGATGGCCGATCTGCTTGCCCCTGGGAAATAGCGCTTTCCAACCCCTCTCCCCCCGCAGAACCCTGAGTCGGGAACGCATTTTGAAGGGGAGTTGTCAACAGTCTTCCAAGCCTGTGAGGTAATTGAGAATGGTCAGAGTGAAAAGAGGCAAGGCGGGCCATAGGCGCCACAAAAAGGTCCTGAAGGCCGCAAAGGGATTCAGGGGAGGACGGAGCAAGCTCTTCCGGACCGCAAAGGAGACACTACTCAGGGCCGGGGCCTTCGCTTATCGCGACAGAAAAAAGAGGAAGAGAGATTTCAGACGCCTCTGGATTCTTCGGATCAATGCCGCTTCACGGGATAAAGGCCTCAGCTACAGCCGCTTCATCGATGGACTGAACAAGGCCGGGATCAAGCTTAACAGAAAAATGCTTTCCGAGCTGGCGATCTCCGATTCCAAAGCATTCGAGGAGCTGGTTGATAAAGCCCGCGGCGCCTTGAAACAATCGACCTCTTGAGGAATCGAAAGGCCGGCTTTTATTTTCAAGACCGATGTGTCCGATTGGAAATCGTGCGCTTGGAAATAATAAAATAATACTTGCAAATCATGCTCTTCGGGTTTATCATTAATTTAGAAATTGACCTCTGCCTTGTTCGTTGAAAGAAGATAATTTTGAACCAAAACCTGTGAAAGGGTTCTGGTGTCCTATCACAATGATGGTTCCCGCCGTTGGCCGGAATCTGAAGGGTGAATAGGCAGGAACCCACGTTGCTCATAGGTTCGAATTACTTCTTATTAAACGGCATCGGGTGGAGGTTTCTTATTTGGGCTTTTCCTTTCAGCTTGTCAAAGGGTCGACAAGCTTTTTTCTTTTCCTCCACATCCCTCTTGTGTAAACTTCACTCCATAAAGGCGGTTCCAGTCGAAATACCCCAATCCTGGAGAGATGATGAAGTTCATCGCTTTTATTATCCTTGTAATCGCGATAGGTTGTTTCATCTTTTGGGATGATCTTTTCACTGATAGTGCAAATGAAATAGGAAAGAGTGACGGTATCATCTTTATTGATGAAACACTCGACCAGGACATCGATGAAATAGAAAACAACGGAGCCCGAGGAGCTCATAGGTCAGAAACGCCTGTCACAGAATCATCCCACATCGATAATGTTCACATTCTTATTGGGCAGGAAAGATGGCAGGATGCCTTGGAGCTTCTCGAATCAAGAAAAACCAACGGTTCTCTGTCCGATTCTGAGCTGGTGCTTTTATATCAATGTCTGTCCCATTTGGGGCGCGGAAGGGAAATGACCTCTGTTCTGCAGCAGCTCTTCGACCGGCCTTTACTTTCCAAAAACATGATCGATGCCGCCTTTTCCGAGTTGGAAAGGCTGGATTCAAATGTGGGAAAGCGTGCCTTATTGGGAAAGATGGTCAAGGGATTCGGGCTTCTCGAAAATCACGAAGTCGACAAGGTTATCGCGGTTACGTCAGATCTGAATCGGATGGCGCCCGAGTCACTTTCCGGGCTTTACAATTCCGAAAATTACACGATACAACCGAACGATAGCCTCTGGAAGGTCAGTCGTGAATACAACCGCCGAAAGAAACTCAATGTGGAAGTCGGAGTCATCAGGTTTTTAAACGGCATCAAAGGGAACAGAATTCATCCAGGCCGATCTATCAAGCTTCCGACTGAAAAGATCACGATCAAGGTTTGGAAGAAATCATGGATGCTCTGTGTATTTCTAGGAGATACGTTAATAGCTGCATATAAAGTCGGTCTGGGGAAAGACGGATCGACACCGACCGGTGAATTCATCGTTGAAAACAAACTCGAGAACCCCTTCTGGCGCGGACTGCCTCCGGAAGATCCCGAAAACATACTCGGTTCTCGCTGGCTTGGTTTTAAAGATACTCTCGATCATCAGGGGTATGGAATTCATGGAACAAAGAATCCTGAATCGATCGGGAAGAATATGTCTGAGGGATGCATCCGCCTTCGCAATGATGATGTGGAGAGCCTCTTTGAACTTGTTGCGAGTGGAACAGTTGTCGAGATCTTATAGGTACGCGCCGGGATTTTCGATCACTTCCAGAGGCAAGCCGATCCCTTTAACAATAACCTCTCCGCAATAGCGCTGTCCCTCTTTGTTCAATAATCCCTTTTTGGGAAAAGCGAATGTGACTGTGCGCTGTGCTTTGATCGCAGTACCTAGGGGAAGGCCGCTGTCGGAATCGAGCCCTGAAGGAACGTCCACGGCGGTTACGTCATACTCCCGGCTGTTAATCCCATCGAAGAGCTCCCCGTACCAGCCTCGCACATCAGATGAAAGTCCCGTTCCGAAAACGGCATCAACGAGACGGGTCGGAGAAACAGCGTCAATTCTTTCCAGCGCATGATCTGCAGACTCTGCTTCAAAGATGGGGATTCCCATTTTTATTGCAATGCGGGCGTTTGTTTCTGCGTCGGATCCAGGCCTGATTTGATCAACACGGCCGGTAAAAACGATCTCAACACGCAGTCGATTATTGTGTAAGTGGCGAGCTGCCGCCAAGCCATCACCGCCGTTGTTTCCTCGGCCGCACAAGAAGAGGAATTTTTCCTTTTGCGTCTTGCTGAGAGACAGGAGTACTTCAGCGAGTCCGAGTGAAGCATGCTCCATAAGCAGAATTCCCGGAATTGAAAACGCGTCTTGTGCAATCAGGTCTAACTTCCTGACATCATTAGTATTAAGGGGATTCATATTTTATCCTGATTTTAGCGGGTGAGAGATTGCAATCCCAATCTGAAATGAGTAATATGGGTAGTTCGCGAGCGGTTATATTATCAAACATCTATTCTTGGGTGAGCAAAAAAACTTTAGAAAATTGAGTTTGCTCATTGACGAGGTTTGACGATTAGCGTATACATTGCGCTTTTCATCTTTGGATTGAAAAAATACGTTCTGGAACAGATTCGTTTCCGGAGCGAGATCTGAGTTCGATCTTTGACAAAGTAGCCTGTGCATGCGGGTGTGTGAGCGGTATCAATTTCTTTGATATCGTACAAAGGAAACATTGTTTCCACAAAATTCAGTTTTCAAGCACTTCAAAAGTAAGAACTTATGAAGGGTTTGATCCTGGCTCAGAACGAACGCTGGCGGCGTGGATTAGGCAT
>CAZWHE010000139.1:0-10893 GCA_964633825.1 uncultured Phycisphaerales bacterium
CGCCGAAGATGATTTCTTTCGATCCTGTCCTCCCCTCCGGTGCGATCGTGTGCAGCCTGCATGACAGCCTGACCAGCCGACCGCTGAGCGAAGACGACCGATGGTCCGCCGAGGTCGCGGAAACAAGGACGGGGCGGGTGATCTGCAGAACTCCTTTTTCCCGCGGCGACCGGCTCGAAATGACGGGGCTTCCCGAAGGTGAATATCGTATCAAATTGAAAATCAAGGGTTTCGAGTTATATCAATCGAAGCCCCTCTCTCTTAGTGAGGACGAAGAGCTCGATCTCGGTGATATCTGGCCTGTCAGGCTCAGATGACACTTTCAGAGGAAACACCTCGGCTTCAAAAGAAGCCGCGCTTCTCGAGAAGCTGAAAATATCTTTTCAATGAAAAGGGTGGCGATCCAGGTTCACCGGTGAAGCCATCAGAGGATGCCCGAAATTTTAGTCATTGCAGAATGAATTTCTTGTGGCGCGGAATGTTTGTGGGAACAGGCATGTTTGGCCATGGCTCGATGAGTATCGTAACCAACGACTTTGGCTTTATATTTATCGTAAGCAGCCGTGCCCATTTCTTCGGAACCCCAGTTATTCGCTTCGCCTTCGTAACCGAGGAGTTGGTGCCAGTTTCCGGTAGCGGTATCACGCATTGAGAATTCAACGATCATTCCAAGCCAGACGCAGCTTTGTCCTGGTGTCCCGGAAGCCTGTACGGAGATCGACTGATTGACCTCGTCGATAAAGACCGTGAGATCAACAGTCAGTCCGCAGGGAGCCACTCCCTGTGGAGCTTGATGCTTAGTGACAAAAGCATTTTCGCTCAGACTGGTTTCGGCAATGCCGGGGTGGTCTGTATTGCCGGAAATCCCGAATAGAGGTAGAGCAAAAAGGGTAGTTAATACAATTGCGAGTTTCATCAGATCTCTCCTTTTCCACAAAACACGTACAAATTTTGGAAAATATGGGTTGATATGGACGCTCAGCGAGGTCCGTGAAAGAGGACGGAGAGACGAAGTAAAAGCGAAATTTAATTAAAAAAAAGTTAATATAAGAGAGTGGGGCAATGACTTCGAAATCCAACCAACACGATAGGGAAGCCTTTTTGAGGTTCGCCAACGGAGATGAGTATCATGAAGCGTTTGAGCAGGCCCTGCCCGAGCTCGACCGCCAGATCAGGAAATACCTCCTCTTTTTCGGACTCCGCGGTGAGCTTCTCGAGGACCTTGCCCAGGAGGCGATCGTCCGCTTCTATTTGAACAGGATCACCCTCTGCGGAATGGGGGAGGCGCCTGTCAAGGTCTGGATTCGCACGGTTTGCCGCAATCTTCTCATCGATGTTCATCGTTTAAGGCGGAAGTATCGCTGCCTAAAAGCCGGAAAAACGAGTCTTTCCGACAGCGATACCCGCACGGAACCGCCCCGGCCGTCAGAGAATCCGGGGAGGAATATATCCCCCGAAGAGGTGGCGTCACTGGAAAACGATCCTGATTTGCGCGAGATACTCGATCTCTGCGTCGATAGGCTTCCTCAGGAGAATCGGACGATCTTGGAGCTCAGGTACATGCTCGACCTTCCCACGAGCGAGATCGCCGAAGTGTTTGACAAGGGCGTGCGGATGATACAAACTAAACTGAAGCATACGCGGGAATCCCTGGCTGATTGCATGCGTTTTCACGGGTATGCGATCAAATCGTAAGGAAAGCGGTGAGCTATGGAACTCGATGACCTGCTCGGACAGAAACGCGAGCTCTATGAGAAGATGACGCTCGTCAAGCCGAGGAGCGGCGACTGCCTCTCCTTCAAAGACCTCGAATCCTCCACTTTCTCGCGGGATCAAAAAGGCCACATCGAAACCTGCGAACGCTGCAAGACGCTTCATGAGCGCCTGCTGGCTGCAATGAAAGATCGGGATCAGGAAGCAGAAGAGACCCTCAACCCGCCTGCTTCACGGAGATGACGCTTCCCCTTTCCGATATCCGGCCCCGTGTCAACCCGCATTCTACTAGAACTCGGTGAGGCGGATCTCGTCGATAAAGATCTCGGAGCGGAAAGCAGAAACCTGCGCGGGTTCGGAACTGCCGTGGAGAAGACCGAAATAGAGCTTGTAAAAACCCGGCTTGGGCCGGCCCTCCACTGAATAATCGATTCCGGCCAGAACCGCGTCTTCCCGCTTCCTGTCCACGTGGCGCAGCTCGGAGTGAATCAATCCGAGTTCGGGGATGTACTCGAACTCGACCTCGAGCCAGTGTCCGACAGGGAAGAATGAAGTGAGCTCGCTGTTATGGATCACTTCGCCCGGAAGCGCCCACTTCCCCGGGTGCGTACCGAAACCATACCTGTCTCCCTCGACGAAGGTTGTGTTGCGGTTGTGTCCCATGGTAACGAGTAGAGAATCCTCCAGATTTTTGGGGATGGTTCGGATTTTTTCGCCGGCTTTTTCCCGGAAGAGGACGGCGATGAGCGATTGGCTGTAATTGAGCTGTTTGATATAGACAAGAAAGGAGAGCTTGAACGGTTTTTCTCCGATCCGGATTGTTTCGTGCGAGGTGAATGCGGCGAGCTCGCTGTTCGATGGCTTGATGATTTCCGTTGTCTCACCCGACAGAAATGCATATCTTCCCCGCTCGTAACGGCCGCCGAACTTGCCCGTGGGATCGGAGTCGAGCCCGACCTCGCCGCCCCCTTCCCAGGACCGTGTTTCCCATCGATCCATTGTCTTTTCGAAATCCTCGAAAAAGCGGACCTCCCCCTCTCCCCCGAGGCGTACTGCCAGACTGCGCCTCTCTTCGGGATCGAGATCGCTGATCAATCCCTCAGGATCGGCGGTCTTGTTCATGCCCATTTCCCGGCTGAGATACCGGGTGTACTGCCGGGCCGCGTCCCCGTACCGGCCGGCCAGGAGGTCGATGTCGGCATTGATGACCGATAGGGCGGCGGGACCGAGTCTCCTTTCGAGATCCCACTCCTTGATCAGCCTTTCGGCAAAGTCATATCTCAGCGATCCCGCAAGCTCGGTGAAAGCCTTCCTTGCAAGGCGGTCCGCCCGGCTTTTTTTCTTGATCACGGCGCCGGCGAGGTCGAGAAGTGTCTCTGCCGTGTGATCCCACGATTCCTGCAGGAGGGTACCGCCAGGCCGGCTCGAGCCCGGCTCCATAGTCCTGTCCCCTCCCTTTCCGACACCCCATGCGGAGATGCCATTTGCATCGTACAGAACAATCTCCGTATCGACATCGTCGTCGAGGTTTCCGAGCGCCAGGTTCGGTTTTCCTTTGAAAAGAAAGTCATGCCAGACTCTGTTTTCGTAGATCAGCATGACGGTTCCGTTGCTGTTCACATATCCGAAACCGGGCCGAAAGGTTCTCCACTCCATCGTGGTGATGATGAATTGCGAGCTCCCGTTACCGTATTTTCCGACGAGGGGTCGGTTGGGTGAAAACCAGTCTCCCAGATCGCTGCTCGGACTCCAGAGAGAGCTAACGTGCCACTCGCCATGGAACAGGTCGGCCCTGTACAGTCCGGCGCCTTTCTTGAAGGACGGTTCGAGCTTGTCGAGGAGATCCCGCCTGCTGGGCGTGGAGCTTTTCGATAAGGCGAGGGCCGACCCGCCGGGGTGCGGGTCGTTCATCACGTCGCACCCTCTCAAAACACCCCCCGTTATTTCATCCAGCTTTTCGAGACGTCCATTCCGCAGGGCGAACCGGAAGAGGGCAAAGTGATGGTGTGCCGGTGTGACGAAAAGGAGGTCCTGCTCCCCGTCTCCGTCGATGTCACAGATCGTTGCTCCGGAGATGTCCTCGTCGCCCTTGTACCTGAATGGGACGTCGATCTTCGAGAGCTTGCCCGTTTCGATCCCGTCAATAACGCAGAGCCCCCGGGCGGCGGGATGAGTGACGGCGGCGATTTCGGGAAAACCGTCGCCGTCGAGATCGCCTGAAGCCGCGTAGAGAACATACTCGTCGAAAAGGAACGACCAGAGCATGGTGAGCCCTTTTTTGTCGGCGTCCCATTCCCAGGCGGAAAGGGATCCCCGAGCCTCGTCCGGGCGATGAGCCGCCATGAGAAGACAAGCGCCTTTCACCTGTGGAAGGCGGACCGTTCCCAGCCACTCGATGATTCCGTCGCGGATGCCGTGGCCTGCTCCTTCGAGAGGCAGAGCGGCGACGTGGGGTTTGTCATCCCTGTCCCACCACCAGCGGTGCACGGTTCCTTCCTCTCCTTGTTTATCCGAGACCGTCACGATGTCGTCCCGGCCGTCTCCATCCAGATCGACGCAGAGCGCCGCGCTTGCACCCCGTACGTTCGGGAGGGCGCTGCACGCCCTGGAGAGGTCGGGCCAAAAAGGGCTCAATAAACCGGAAAGGGCCTTCTCGCTCGGCCTGAGAGAGCCCGTCGTTTTTTTCCAGTGTTCGCGCGCTCCTTCGAAATCGAGGTCGAATAAGCAGCAGCGGCCGAGAATCTTGTGGGCCCTGGCGGAGATATCATCCGGCGGGCCGACCTCGAGGAGGCGTCCGAGAAGGTTTCGGGCCGCCGAGACGAATCCTTTCCTGTAGAGGGTGCCTGCAAATTCGACGACATTCTCCTGGACACCGGCATCGTAGTGCAGCGTCTCGAAGGCCTGCAGGAGCGGAAGGAATCCGAGCTCGGGTTCCTCTCCCTCGATGACGGGCCCGACCTTTCTGAGGAGCGTATCGGCCAGTTCGCGGCGTTCCTGACGGTTCCGGCTGATTTCGCGGAAGAGGAACCCCATCCCCAGGATCAATATGGTGCAGAGTGCGACAGCGATGCCGACCGCGGCGAGGCGGTGTCGCCTGGCGAGCTTGAAGAGCTTCGTGGCCGTGCCGACAGGCCGCGCCGTGATGGGTCTGTCTTCGAGATAGGCTCGGAGGTCGTCGGCCATCTCGGCGGTGCTCAGGTACCGGCGATCCCGGTCCTTGTCCATGGCCGTCAGAACGATCGTCTCCAGGTCGTTGGGAATTTTGGGGTTCAGCTTTCTTAACGGAACCGGATCCATCCCGATGATCTTGTTGATCACTTCGTAGTTCGTATTTCCCTCGAAAGGACGGCGCAGCGTGAGAAGCTCGTAAAGCGTTGCGCCGAGAGAGTAGACATCCGTCCTGTTGTCCAGAGGAAACCGGCGGGGCCGGGCCTGCTCGGGAGAAATATAGTGGACGGTCCCCACAAAATCCCCCGTTTCGGTGAGGGCGGCCGCGCCTTCCTGGCGGGCCAGGCCGAAATCCACGAGCATGGGATTCCCAAGAGGCGTGATCAGGATGTTTTTAGGGGCCACGTCCCGGTGAATCACTCCGTTTTCGTGTGCATACTGCAGGGCTTGAGCCATCTCGGCGATCAGGACCACCACCCACTTGAGGTAAGGGAGTTCCCAGAGCACGGCGGTGCTCCCTGAACCGGACCCTTTCTTCGGACCGAAAGCGGAATTCTCGGGAAAGACGATCTTCTCCGCCGGGATGTTGAGATAACCTTTCGATTCCGTGCGGCGAAGCTCTTTGATGATCTGGTCGAAGCCGACTCCGTCCAGGAGATCCATGATAAAGTAATGGATCCGATCGGTCTCCCCGATGAAGTGAATGGGAACGATCCCGGGATGCTGCAGGGCCGATGCCGCGGTCGCCTCCCGCTTGAATCGTTCCACCTGTTTCGGATCGAGGGAACGGAGGGTGGGCAGGACCTTCAGCGCGACTCTGCGATTGAGCGAGATCTGCTCCGCTTCGTAGACGATCCCCATGCCGCCGCGGCCGAGCTCGCGAATGATCTTGAAATCACCGAGAACCCTGCCTGCCGTCACCGTGTCGATCGCCGGGCTCGCGAAGAAATCCCCAGTTGCGGCGGCGCGCTCGGCCGATAGGCCCTCGGCAACAAAGGCGATGTCTTCGATTCTTTTCCGAAATTCGGAACCGCATTCGTGATGATCCCTGCAGAAACGGTCCGGATCGGGCCGCTTTCCCGAGTGCCATGATTCGGTGAATTCGATCAGGGCCGCTTCTTCTTGTTCGCTCAGTACCGAATCGTCGGCCGTCATGCATCATCTCCCGGGATCCGTCGGGAGAGATCTCCCGGGATCCGTCGGGAGAGCCAGTTTCATGTCGAGCCGGCTTCCGCACAGTTCAATCTTTCCGAACCTGCCTGAATAGTCTTTGAAGACCACGATCGAATCGTCGCTCGAAATCAGTTCGAAACCGGGATCGAGGTCGTTCTTCACGTTGGCAAAAGCGGCGGCAGCCGCGCTTTTGTCAGGGTAATCGGCCAGGATTCGTGTGAAGCGATGGGCATTTTTCCCGTCACCGGCATAATCAGCAGCCAGGGCCGTGACCCTGCCGTCGAGCAGAAGAATGTCGCCCGTGCCGAGGGTGTAGACTCCCTGCAGAGTGAAAGCCCCCCGTATGACGCGTTCCGTACCCGTGATCCGCCCCTCCTCAGGAAGAGACGCAAAAAGATCTCGAGCCCCGTCGGTCCGCTGATTTGGGGCATCGCCCCACGGGATTCGCTCTGCAACACGCTGTCCGAAAGGGATGAGGGCCTTCGCGGGCTCCGCCTCTCCCGAGGGGCTGTTGATGGTGACATAGACGCTGCCCCGCTGAAAAAAGAGCTGGTACTCATTGACCGTGTGCCGCTCCTGGAAAGAAGAGTCCCTCGTCTCCTTCCCGCATTTCATCAGGTAGATCCCCAGGGCGGCCGCCCTGTCCGTCATCCAATAGGTCTCGACGGATATCTTTTTCTTTCCATTGGAGTAGGCCTGCACGTCGAGCCGATCGAAGCCGAGCTCGAGGAAAACCTCGGCGCCGCCGTTGATGTGGCCGTAAAGGTCGGCGCCCTCGAAGAGCTTTGCCTCACCCTTTTTCTTCCAGGCTCCCACGTCTTCGGGCATGAGGTTTCGGGGAGCAGATTGGTCGTCTTTCGCGCTGCAGCCCGCGAGGAGGATGAGAAGCCATATCATTGCCGAAGATTTCATTCAACAACCTTGATGTGCTCGATCCTGTCCGGATCGGCGATGCCGAGTCCGAGCTTCTCGCCGAGGTGGAGGTAATCGGTGTAACGTGGGCTTTCGTCGACCCTCACTTCCATCTCCTTGCGTTTGGCCACAAGCTCCCTGTGGCAGACCATGTCGAGGGCGAAAGGATCGGTTGCGAAGTAGAGGGCGTGGTTGGGGTAGACAAACTGAGCGTTGAAGCCGGGACCGCCGTCATACTGGCCGCGGAGTCCGTCGGTGATGTTGAGAACGAGCTTGTCCCGGATCCAAGGGGCGGCCAGGACCTCGGTGCAGACCCTGAAGAAGAGGGGGCGGTGGAGACGCCCGCAGTTGCAGATCGCGGCGTATCCGAGGTTCTTCGTCGCCATGGAGATACCGTTGCCCGTGTTCTTGAAAACGGGCAGGTTGATGATCTTGGTCAGCTTTTTCGTGATCAGCTTTCCGAAGTAGGAGTACTCGTTGTTGAAGATGTGCTGGCTGAGATAAAACTCGTCGTCCTTGTACCCGGAAACGTTCTTGCCGACAACGCCCTGGGCGTAGTAGTAGGCTTCCATATCGAACTCGCCGGTGCTGGCGTGTTTCCCCTTTTTTTTGTGATCCCTGTCAATGACCTGGATCCCTTCGATGCCCACGCCCGGAAAGTTCTCTTTCGTGTAACCGGCCTCTCCGAGCATCTCCGTGAACCGGTCCCAGATGATGACGTTGGTTTTCGGCATCCCGCTGTCGGTGAGCCAGCGGATCACGGCCTCCGTGACTTCGAGGCGCGTGCTGATCACCGGGCCGACGGGATTCACCTTGATCCCCACCACGTCGTCGGGCTTGAAGAGGAGCTCGAAGCTCTCCTTCAGGTCTTTGCCGGAAAGCCGGGTGATCCCCTTCTTCAGCATCTCGCCGACGACCGCGGCGTCGACCTTGTCGTCCACCAAAGATCGGGGGTCCCGCACCTCCACGACCCGGCCGGGGAAGGGCCCGGGGATGGCGCATTCGGCCCGCGGGGCCTTCATGAAATCGTCGATGTTGGTTTTCACTTCCTTTCGTTTTTTCTTCTTTTCTTCCTCGGCGCTGAAAAGAGGGGGGGCGCCGAGCACGGCGCCGCCGGCAAGCACGGTGCAGGCGCCGAGGCTCTTGAGGAAACAACGCCTGTTCAAACCGGAAGGGATATCCATGGAACGGTATGGGCACATTGGTGAACTCCTTGTGTTGTTGAACCGGTAGAGTTTTGCCGGGGACTCGAGTTTCGGCATCTTCCCCTCCATGGATCAGAGCAGAGTGAATGCTGTCGTGTTGATATCGCTCGCCGTATCGGGACCGCTGGTCACGGTCACGCGGATGTGGCATGCCGTGGACACCGGCGCGCCCGTTGGAACGATCCACTGGTAGCGCCCGTTGTCGGGGATGCCGTCGGCGATCGTGCTCCAGGGACCGATCGGGCCGGTCGTGGAGAGCTCGAGCTTGATCGATGAGGCCGTTGCTCCCGGCACGGCGCTGGCCCAGTCGATGAACCGCACCGAACCGCGCCGCAGAGCTTCGTGCCCCATGGGATCGGCGAGGTGTACGCCCAGCCCGTCCGGTGTCGATGTCTCCTTGAAGAAGCGGAGCTTGTTGACCCTGTTCAAGATGCCGCCCTCTTCACTCAGCAGGACGATGTCGGGGAGTCCGTTCCTGTCCGCGTCGGTGCCGGTCCTCAATGATTCGCAGTAACCGGGATTCCCTGTTGTGAAGGACGCCGCCACGGTCCAGTTTCCCATCCCGTCCCCGAGGAAGACGGCGCCCACACCGCCGCCGAAAGCGAGCAGGTCGATCGTGCCGTCCCCGTCCATGTCGCAGAGCTGGGTCGCTTCGAGAGGGCTTGTCGCCGGGAGGCCGTTCGTGGCCTCGACCCAGGTGCCGGATGGTGTCCAGAGCCAGACCTCCGGTTCGCCCGAATAGGTGCAGAAGGAGATGTCGTCATATCCGTCGTTGTTCACGTCACCGAGATCGATGCCCTCGCGGGCCCCGTATCCTCCGGGCGAAGGGAGATTGTTGTCCGCCAGCGTGAACCCGCCCATGCCGTCGCCGAGGTAGACGGAACCGTACTGATGCTCGGCGGCGAAATCGGGCCACCCGTCGTTGTTCACGTCGCCGAAGACGATGTCCAGGTTGCTGTTGCCGCCCAGGAAACCGAAGGTCTGCGTCCATGTCCCGTCGCCGTTGTTCCTGTAAACGTGGATCCCGGCGCCGGCGCCGAAGGAGATGGAGACGAGATCGAGGTCGCCGTCGCCGTCAATATCGGCGAAGTCCGTTCCGAACATGCCCCATGTCTCCCCGTTGGTGGCCAATCCGTCGTCCCAGGGGGACCAGTTCATGCCCGTGCCGTCGCCGAGAGCGACCTCGATGAGCTGGTCGCCGAAATCGTTCCCCGAGTAGTCGTGGTGCATGCCGTAACCCACGTCCATGAAACCGTCGTTGTTCACGTCGCCCAGCGCGATTCCGCCGTACCCGAAGTTACCGTTCATGAAGACGGACCACGTGCCCGTGCCGTCGCCGAACCAGACCATGACCCCGTGCTCCTGCGTGTTTATGTAAGGGGAGCCGTGATCGCCGATGGAGACGATGTCGATGAACCCGTCTTGATTCACGTCGCCCATCTCGAGCTCCGAGCCCCCGCCGTCCCACGAGGGATTGTCGAGCAGGCCCTGGGACGATTCCACGTAGCCGAGACCGGACGGTGGCCGGGGAAGAGCGGATTCATCGGCGAAAGGCCCCGATTTAGCGGGTTGAATGGTTTGGGCGTTGCCGGACACAACCAGGGAGAGAACGAGAAAAGTCGGAATAATTAGGATACGCATGACAACTTCCTCCACGGAAATCGCTGAGGCAGTGCTTCTTCCGAAACCACATATTACCATATTTTTATCAATTATGGGCCCGTAAAAAGAGAGGGGCCTCTCGGTCGAGAGACCCCTTTGAGGGTTGCACGCGAGGCGGGCGTTCTACTGGACGATCCAGTCCATCAGGTTCGAGAGCTCTCCATCGACCAGTGCCTGGAAGGGCTTTTCATCACCTGCATTCCACGAGTTCGGAATGGTTCCGGAAACGGACCGGACGCCGCTCGACGGGATGGTGCCGAGCTTGAACGTCTGGTACGGAGAGTCGATGTAGAGAGTGCCGTAGGTCGTGGACTGGGGCGGATCGAGAAGCCCGGAGCCGAGGATGAGTTTGACCTTCTCTCCCGGAGTGCCCACCACCTTGACCTTGATGTCGCCGCCCGGCGTGACCACGCCGGTCCAGTAGAGGTGGTAGTAATGCTCGTCGGCGCCCATGTCGACGCCGCTGCCGTCGTTCCGGGGATCGCCCTCGAAATCTTCGGTAGGAAGGTAGGGATTGGTGTTGTCACCCGTGTCCTTGCACGGAGAGGGGAGGGTCAGGTGATAGTCGTTTTCGGATTGGTCCACAAAGAGGGGATCGGCGTCGATATTATTCATTCCCGGGTATCCTCCCTCGACGTCGCTGAAATCGACATAAACCGTTCCTCCGATCTGGGGCTCTGTCGGCGCGGTGTTGTTCCAGAAGATCGAGTTGGAGACATAAGCGTCGGTCAAAGCGTATAACCCGCCGCCCATGTCCTCGGCCTCGTTATCGGCAACGGTGCAGTTGACGATATAGACCTGGGATCCCACTCCGGTGGCCATGCCGCCTCCGAAGCAGTAACCGTAGCGCGATGACAGGCCGAGGAATCCAATGTCCTCGTCCGGCAGTGGAGCGGCCGGGCTTCTGCCTGTAGGAGTCGCCTTGTTTCCATAGACGATATTGTTGACGAACAATCCGGTACTGCTGTGCGCCCAGGCGACCCCTCCACCGCCGGATCCCCCTCCGCCATAAGCCTTGTTGTTGTGAATGATGTTGTTCGTGATGGTTGCGTATGTATAG
>CAZWHE010000140.1:0-10887 GCA_964633825.1 uncultured Phycisphaerales bacterium
CTGTTACTTGTTAATTGGGGCACCGCAAAATATATACAGGGCCCCAATTAACAAGTAACAGCCCCTCGCCATAAAATGACAAGAGATGAGCGTTCCAAATGCAAAGGATATGGTTTGGCGATGATAAATTAAGGAAGGATTAAAAACGGCGCCGATTCAGATCTGATTTGGCTCGATGAGGGTGAACGGGGAAAAATAATCGATGCCCGTGCTCAAGAGCTTATCTCGAAATCATTTTCCGGTCCTGCATTCATTCCGGGCTAGATCCCAAAACCCAGAAGATAGGACACGATGGGAAACTCGCAATTGTAGTTCGAGCAGACGGCAACCTTGTCGAGAAGGAGCGTTTTCTGATTCGTAGTAATCTTCGATATCAGGTCGATGCAGTACTTGTAACTGTTTTCGTCCGACGACTTGGTGTTGATGAAATCGAGGAGCTGCTTGGCCGTGTTCAGGTCTCCCAGATGGATGAGGCATCTGGCGGCAATAGCTTTTGAGCCTTCGTTGTTGTTCGTTTTGGTCAGGATGGCGATCAGCTTCGGAACGGAAGCGCGGTCGTTCAGGAGGCAGAGGGCCATGGCGGCCTGGTCGCGCACGGGAGGAAGGTTTTCCTCGAGAAGCGCCTCCCTTAGCGGCGGGACCGCCGATTGATCGCCGATCATCCCGAGGGCGATGGCACAGTAACCGCGGAAATAGGGATCGCCCCCGTCTTTTACGCACTCGATAAGCTCCTCGACGAACTCCCGTCCCCCGGCGAGTCCCAGCCCGATTGCGGCGGCGGACCGGGTGGAATGGTTGCGGCTTTTCCTGAACCGCTTCACCAGGATTTCGGGAATCTCTTTTATTTGCTCCTTCGAGAGCGCGATTCCGAGTCCCAGAGCAGCCCAGGGATGGTCCGAGGTGACGCCTCTTTTCAGGACCATCTTGAGCTTCTTGATCGCCTCCGCTCCGCCGATCTGACCGATGGAGACGAGAGCAAAGCCTTTCATTGTCGGGTCGGCCGTTTGGCTGAAGCTGTTAAAGATCTTTTTAACGGCTGCTTCATCGCCGCTCGTTGCAAGGTATCCCGATCCGAGTGCGGCGGACTGGCGGACGGCGATGTGCTTGGAAGTGAGGCATTTCAAAATGTGGTGCAGGGCGACAGGGTTGTTCGTTACACCCAGGGCGGTCTCCGTTGTGCTGAGGAGCCTGTAATCGACCTTTCTCTTCCGGCTGAAGTTCGCCAGGAACCGGACCGATTCATCGCTTCCGATGAGCCCCAGCCCTCCGATCGCCATGGCCCTGACCTCTTCGCTGCACGACGAGTCCACGGCGATATCCTTGAGAAGGGATTCGACGGCGCCGGTGCGTGCGGAATCTCTCAGCGCCAGCGATATGACGGCAAAGCCCCGTATATATGACGGGGCGGAAGATTCTCCGACGAGCTTCTTCGCTTGGTCCGTGTTATCGGCCAGCTGGAGGAGCGTGAACTGCGCTTCTCGGGACTTCAACAGGCCGAGGGCCAGGACGGCCGAACAGCGGACGTTCATGTCGGCGTCCTTGAGCATGCTGACGATCTTTGGATAAGAGACTTCGTCGTTGAGCCGACCCAGGCTGATCAGAGCGGCCCTTTTCACGACGGCCGATCTGTCGTTCAGGAAGAGCCGCAAAGTCCCGATGCCGCGGGCTCTGAGCTTGAAAGCGGCTGTTTGAATCGATTGTTCCGGATCAACGGAAGGTGTTAGGGGATTTCGGTAGGGAACCTCCGGGTAATTAAAGTACTGGTAACGATTGCGCGCCCACCAAAACTCCCACGAACTGGTTTGTGTGGCGGTCCGGTTCCGCTTTGTGAATGAGCCTCCGCCCCCTGGAAGTCTCGGGCCGGGGCTTGCTGTTGCGCCGCCCCGTATCGGCGGGCGCGACAGTTTCGGAGGGCCGCCTACGGAAGGGCCCCCCGTATTGGAACCGCCCGGGTTGCTTGGAGGGTTGATGCCTTGAGGGGCTTTTGTGGCATCGCCTGGACCCGTGGGAGGTTTGTAACCGCCGTGAGCCATGCATGTTTTCACGTATAAAAAGGATGCGACGAAGAATACAAGGAACGCGGCAAGCCCGATGAGAATGATTGAATTCCCGACACGAGAGATCTTCATCTCTGTCCTCCGTGAATTTTCAAAAAACCCATGACTGCTTGGAAAAAATGTATCGATATTCGGATTATTGGCCGGTCTGATCTCTTTCTCGAGAGAACACATTTCTCCCATAATTCAATTTTGCAGTATGGAAACGCCGCAAAATATATACCAGGCCCTGATTAGGCGGTAAAAAGCCGTCACAATCCGATACGGTGTTGGCAGTAACAAAAAAAGAAGACTTATTGATCGAGCTCGATTTATAAGATAGGAAGAACGCTCAGGGATGTGTTGTTACTACTATGTAACAGGAGGGGGCATCCGGGCCGATCATTGTTCATCGAATCCCGGTTGAAATGGCGAAAGCACGGCAGCTGCAGGTGACACGGAAAGGAGTCGTGATCGTGAAAAAGAAAGTTCGCTTAATTCCATGGATTGTTTTGGCGTGCGTCCTTCCGGTGTGCTGCGCGGCGCCGGGAGATTCGACCAACAGCGATCAGGATTCGAAGCAGACGGCAGTGGAAGCCGTGCTCGATGACTTCCACGATGCCAAATCGAAAAGGGACTGCGAGCGCTGCATGGGGTGCTTCGCTTCCGATGCAGTTATATTCGGCACCGACAGGACCGAGCGCTTCTCCCTCGAGGCATACAGAGCTTTCATCGAGCCGTACTTCTCGAAGGGTGTCAGGCCCGTTTCGAAAATAACGGAGCGGAACGTATTCCTCTGCGGCAACGCGGCCTGGTTCGACGAGCGGCAGGAGTGGGAGAACATGGGCGAACTGCGCGGATCGGGCGTTCTTCTCGAGAGGAACGGCTGCTGGAAGATCGTTCAGTACAACCTCGCTTTTCCCGTTCCCAACGAGCTGGTCAGGGAGTTGACGAAAATGGTCGACGCCTTGACCGCCGAGAAAGACCGACCTGCGGCCACTCCCTCAAAAAAAGCGCGTCGAGCCGGACGCGATGAGGAGCGGGCCGTGGAAGCCGTGCTCGACGATCTCCACAGAGCCGCGTCGGAGGCGGACGGCGAGCGTTATTTCAAGCACCTCGCGCCGGACACTCTCTTCTACGGCACGGACAAGACGGAGCGCTGGAACATCGAGGAGTTCAAGGCCTACGTGGAGCCCTACTTTTCCAGGGGCACGGGCTGGACGGCCGTCCCCATCGAGCGGAACGTCTTTGTCTCGCCCGACGGGAAAACGGCCTGGTTCGACGAGAGCCTGAAGAACACGAGCTATTGCGAGACGCGCGGCACGGGCGTGCTTCTCGAGAGGGACGGCGGCTGGAAGATCGTCCAGTACAACCTCGCCTTCCCCATCCCGAACGAGCTGGTCCCGGATCTCGTCGACATGATCAGCGAGTACGAGGGGAAGGAGTGACCTCGGTTGCGCGGGTGGTTCCGCGGAAACGGACCACTTAGTCTACCCACTGATTTTCCTTCCGCGTGAAGGGTTCTTTCAGACGCTCTGCGGCGTAGCTGCTGATGGAATAGGCGATGCCGAACTGGCTGTGTTCCACGGAACTTTCGAGATTGAGATCGACTGCCTGCTTGTAGGCTTTTTTTGCTTCCGCCCGCTTTCTCATCAGGTCGAGAACGTGCCCCTGCCAGATGAGGGACACTCCCAGATAAAACTTATTCCCCTGAAGCTTGTCAGCCATCCGCCTGAAAACATCGAGGGAATCCTTGTATTTCTTCACGTCGTAGAGGGCGAACCCGGTCTTGAGAAAATGAGTGGGGTTGTTGAGCTGATCGAGCCAGCCCTTCGAGTAATTCCGGACGATTTTTGCGTTGGACTTTCGCCCCCAACCGCACCGGGTCAATAGATAGGCAGGTGATTTCTCCAACCTCTCTTCCCGTTCGGCGAGATGTGTTTTCCAGCGCGCAAGTTCCTTGTCCCGGATTTCGCGAAGATCCTTCATGAATTGACCGAGTGTTTCGAAAAACTTCTCCGGTTCGTCAACAAAGGGACTGTGAGACGACTTCTTGAGTACAACGAGCTTGGCGCGCGGATGGTTGGCTTTGAGTTTTTTCGGCTTGTCCGTGTTCCACGTGAGATCCCACTTGCCCTCGATGATCAATGTGGGGACCGGACAGTGCGTGAAGGCACCCTGAAGATCGACGCCAGGCATCTCCCGCACTAAACGGGAACGGAATTGAGAATCGTGTTTCCACTCGTAAAGCGCGATTCGTGCGATCTCCTCCCGGGACGGACGGTAAAAGTTCTGGCGTTTCCAGTCACCGTTCAAGAAAGCGTTGAAAAGACTCTGCTCGGTGTTCAGGGAACGGTTTGCTCGGATTTCGCTGATACGCTGTCTTTCGGTTATTGAGAGATAATCTTGCTGCCGTGACGGCTGCATGGGTGCCTGGAGCCCGGTGGAGGATCCCACCAGAACAAGGCCGGAGAGACTTTCGGGATAGGCCAATGCATAACATTGGGCGAGAAGTCCGCCGTACGAGTGGCCGAGGACGATCCATTTTTCCAGTCGAAGAGCTTTGCGCAGGTTTTCCAAATCATCGGCCGCCTGGCCGAGGGAGTATCCCTTGCCGGCTTTGTATTCGGAAAGGCCGCAGCCTCTCTGATCGTAGTAGATGACTTGCGCGAATTGAGCGGCCGTCGAGAAGTGGGGGTGGAAGCAGTGGTGCGTGCACCCCGGTCCTCCGTTGATCAAGACGAGAGGAATGCCTTGCCCATCGATTTCGCAATAGATCTCGCAGCCGTTGATACGGAGATGCCGCTTGTCGAGATCGATCCCGTTGCACAACCGCTCGACATCGGGGAGCTCGAGGATGATCTCCTCTTCGATGTGCACCTTTCTCTGGAGTACGTTTTCCCTCTCTTCCGGAACGGGCCGGGACCGGGCATCGGTCCATGCGGTCAAGGCGAGTAAAAGAAATATGATGATCGGCGTCGGTTTCATTCTCCGTGACTCCTTCCTGACGACTAAGTCGGAATGCCCCATGTATCGATGGGATAAAAGGATTTCTTGGAATCGAGCGGCCCTCGATTTACCGATGGGGAAGCATCATGGATGTGGACCGAAAAACCTTTTTTCCCGTTAAAACGGGACGAAGCAAAACCGGTTCGGATCTTTCCTCGATATTTTCCTCACATACTTAACGGAATCTCATCGCCTATTCAAAGGGGATTATAACGCGCCGTAGTGGGCATCCCTCAAAACTCCGATGCCCTAAAGGATAGGGATCCCAGGAAAAGATGGTTCTGCTGGAGCTCGTCAAGTGCTTAAAGTACTCTTCGAGTTGGTGCTGAAATAGTGCTGATCAAGAATGTATTGCAGGATAGGTGATTGAGATGTTTTCATCTTCGCAAAGCGGGCGTGGATAAGGTCACGACCCTTGTGGACTGGAATGACCGGGAGCTCATCCGCTTTTTCAATGCAGTCGGCTTTACGCCGGCAAAGACGATCAATCTCGAGTTGAACATCTGATCCCGATCACGGGCAAGAGGGGAGACCGGCTTCCCGCTGCCGCCCGTATTCCGCCGGAATCGGGCAAACATCTTTTGGATACTGAACAATGAAAAATCACACTTTTATCCTTCACCGATTGCTCATTCATACCGTGATCGTGCTTGGCATCACGGGAACTCTGCACCTGCACGAAGCGACCGCCCAGACCGTGCCGCGCTGGAAGGCGCACGACCTCGGGCGCCCGCACCCTCCCGTCGTGACCCCGGCTTCGCGGGATCTGCCTGTTCCGCCTCCGTCCGATGCGATCGTTCTCTTTGACGGGACCGATCTCTCGAAGTGGTGCGGCGAGGATGGGGGAAATGCGCCCTGGATCGTGAAGGACGGCGCCATGGTTCCGGCCTGCAAGGGGGACGATATATACACCGCCCGGCCCTTCGGCGATGTCCAGCTTCACGTGGAATGGGCCGCTCCCCTGCCCCCGGCCGGCGAAGGGCAGGGACGGGGCAACAGCGGCATCTTCCTGATGGGGCTTTACGAGGTCCAGGTCCTCGACTCCTACGAGAACGACACGTACAGCGACGGCCAGGCCGCCGCCGTCTACGGGCAGTATCCGCCGCTGGTCAATGCCAGCCTCCCTCCCGGGAAATGGCAGACCTATGACATCCTTTTCCTCCGCCCGCGCTTTCTCCCCGACGGCGCGCTGTCGAGGCTCGCGCGCCTGACCGTGCTTCACAACGGCGTGCTTGTTCAGGAGAGCGCCGAACTCTGGGGCCCCACCATGTGGCTCCAGCATCTTCCTTACGAATATCACCCCGACAAGCTGCCCATCTCGCTCCAGGATCACGGCAGCCCTGTCCGGTTTCGCAACATCTGGGTCCGCGAGCTCCGCGAGATCGACGAGCCAGGCCCGGCCCGGTACGATACGCCGCCCGCGATCAGTCTCACGCGGGAAGCCCTCGATCGCTACGTCGGAATATACAAGTACGAACCCGATTCGGAGACGGCATTCGTTGTCAAAAGCGACGGCCGGCAGCTCTATTTCCTCTTCGGAAAGAAGCAGGCCAGGGTCGACCTCGTGCCGCACTCGCTCAAAAAATTCTCCATGCGCTGGGCGGCCGCCCGCGTGGAGTTTCAGCTCGATGGCGATGGCCGGGCTTCGGCCATGACCCTGCACGTGGCCGGCAGCTCGTTCACTGTGAAGAGATTGGAGTGAGTTCCCGCGGTTGGCTGGAGGTTGCCGGCATTTAAAAAGCCGGTCCGGCCACGGAAGCAGTACAGCGCCAAGTATGGCCATCACAAGACCATCGCCCAAGGATTTTAAGCCTCTAAATTCAAGGGTTCGGACTCAGGGTAAAACTCCTTTCTCAAGCCGAGACGCTGATAAAACTGCACCGTGGCCGGAGTCGCGGCTCTACAGAAGACCGGGAGTCAACTCGGTTCGGGGTGGATTGACCCGGACTCTGTAGTTGTATTCAACGCGTAAAAAAGGAAGGAATAGGCTCATAAATCCTGAGATTTTTTTGGCGGAAAATCCGGTAAAGAAACGCCGGGCCCGGGCCGCCAACGAACGAGAGGAACGGGCCGCTGCGCCCCGTTCCTCTCGTTCTTTTTTGACGCTTTGAGGTTGAACAATCACTCGACAATCACGGTGACCAGATTGGACAGTTCAGGCCCGATGAGAGCCTGGTAGGCGTACAGTGTTCCCGGCATCCAGAAGTCGGGCGCTGATTTGGGATAGAGGGCCGCGCCGTTCGAGGGGATGACGCCCTTGGCGACCCGGGTGATGGGAAAGCCGAGATAGAGATCTCCGTAGAGCGTCGCCAGCGGGGGATTCTGAATCCTTTTCGACTGACCCACCGTGTAGGCCAGGCCGGGGAGTCCGACCACTTTGACGGCGCCCGTTGCGCCCGGAACCACTCCCCCGGGGAGGGAATAGACGGAGTAGTAAAGATGTGGATAGAATTCGTCGGCGCCCATGTCGGCGGAGCTGTCGGCAACGCGGGGATTCCCCTCGAAATCTTCGGCCGGAAGGCTCGGTGCGGTCCCTGCGCCCTGATCCTTGCAAGGCGAATCATAGGTCAGGTGGAAGTCTTCGACAGAGGGCTCGACAAAACCTGGATCGGCATCGATGTTGTCCGCGCCCCAGTTCAGGACGCCGTTGTCGACGACCACATAAGGTGCGTTGTTGCCGCCGCAGACATCGGAATAATCGACGTTGACAGTCGGCGGATCCCCGTGAACGCCGAGATAGATCTCCTTGCCCGTCGGCGCGTCGTTGTTCCAGAGGATCGTGTTCGTGATCCACAGGGTCGCCGAATTGTTGCAGTTGACCCCGCCGCCCATGTTGCCGGCCGAGTTTTCGAAGATCGTGTTGTTCGTGATTGTCAGGGTCGGGGAGAGGCTGCACGAAACAGCGCCCCCGTCTGCAGAGGCGTGGTTTCCGCAGATGACGTTGTTGATGATCGTCGCTCCGCCCAGGTTCCAGTTGCTGATCCCGCCGCCGTACTTTGCCCTGTTTCCGATGATGACGTTGTTCGAGATCACGGGCGACGCGCTGTAGATGCACATGATCCCGCCGCCGCTCGAATCGTAGGCCTCGTTATCAATGATGATGTTGTTTCTGATCGTCGGGGAAGCACCTTCGCACAAAACCCCGCCGCCCGTTCCGGTGCTCATGCCGTTTGTAATGGTGAATCCCTCGAGAACCGAATCGGGCCCTTCACTGTTTCTGAACTGCACGACGGTCGTCGCCTGGCCGCCGTCGATGACCGTGATCCCGGCGTACCACTCGCTCTTGACAGTGACGGCCTTTCCGTAGAATTTGATGTTCTCATGGTAGGTTCCCGGCCTGACGACGATTTCATCCCCGTTGGACGAAGCGTCGATGGCGTCCTGAATCGCTGTGTAGTCATCGGGGACATAGATCGTGGCGGCATGGACCGTGACGAAAGCAAAGAGCAGGCAGATCGTACTGGTCACTATTTTCTTGAACATTGGAAGTCCTCCTTTGTTTGAAACAGATTAAATAAGCTTTCCATCGATAACCGGTTTCAACGCGCAGGGCGGGAGGAAAACAGCTCAGGAAAAAGAGATATTTTGGGTAAAATTATTCCGGCACGGCGGTTATGCAAGCCGCGGCCCGGATCCATAGGAAATGGGCGTATCCTTTTGTCTCGACCTCGAATCACCCTTGGAGTACAAAACGACTGTGGAAATCACTTTTTACGGCGCCGTCCGCGAGGTCACGGGATCGGCCCACCTCATGACAGCGGGGAAAGACCGGGTCTTGCTGGAGTGCGGTCTCTATCAAGGCCGGCGCCGGGAGTGCGAGGTCAAGAACAGGACCTTCCCCTTCGATCCGGGGAGCGTCACGAACCTGGTTCTGTCCCACGCCCACATCGACCACTCAGGTAGGATTCCGCTCCTGGCGAAGAAGGGGTTCCGCGAAAGGATCATCGCCACACGGGCGACGCGCGACGCCTGCCGCCATCTTCTGCTGGACAGCGCGCATATTCAGGAGGCGGACGCCCGCTATCTGAACTACAAAGCGGTGCGCTCTTTCCTGGTCGACATGAAAAGGACCAAGAAAAAAGCGGGCGTCACCAACCGCGAGGTCCGCGCGATCAAGAAGCTCCTGAAGAAGAACGCCCACGATATCGACGCCGCGGCTCTGCGGGCATACGCGAAGCGATACCGCCTCAAGAACGTCGAGCCCCTCTACACGAAAAAGGATGCCGAAGACTCGCTGGAACAGTTCGAAGGATACCCCTATGAGCACCCCATCGCGGTGGGGCAGAGCCTGGATTGCCGGCTCTACGACGCGGGACACATACTCGGCTCGTCTTTTGTCGCTCTCCGATCGAAGGGCCGGAAAAAAACACTCTTCTTCACCGGCGACATGGGAAGGTTCGGGAAGCCGATCATCGAGAATCCCACGCTGGTCTTTCCCGAGGAGGACCGCCGCGTCGATCTTCTGGTCATGGAATGCACCTACGGAAACCGGACCCACGATCGCATCTCGGAGGTCGGACAGAGCCTCGGCCGGGTCGTGAGCGAAACCATCGAGCGGGGCGGCTCACTCATCATTCCGGCCTTCGCCTTCGGCCGGACGCAGGAGATCCTCTACACGCTGCACGAGCTCTACCGGGAGGGGAAGCTGCCCCGGATTCCGGTCTACGTCGACAGCCCCCTCGCCGCGAACATCACCAAGGTCTACGGCGAGCACCCCGAGGTCTTCAACAGGGAAGCGCACAAGACGTTCCTCGAAAAGGGCGAGAACCCCTTCTCCTTCCCGCAGATCAGGTTCGTCGGTTCCGTCGAGGAGTCGATGGCGCTCATGAAGATGGAGAAACCCCACATCGTCATCGCCGGTTCGGGGATGTGCGAGTTCGGCCGCGTCGTTCACCACCTGAGATACAAGATCCACAACCCGGCCAACGCGATCCTGATCGTCGGGTTCATGGCCGAGAACACCCTGGGCAGGCGCCTCGTGGAAGCCGGCCGGAGGACGGCGGCCTCGGGGCGGCGGGGAAGGCCGCCGCTGCTGAGGTTCCTGGGAAAGAAATACCCCCTCCGCGCGCGCGTCGTGACCGTGAACGGCCTGAGCGCCCACGCCGACCGCCGGGAGCTTATAAGGTTTCTCAAAGAATCGAACCTCGTCGTCAAGAGGATCGCTCTCGTTCACGGCGAGGAAGACCAGGCCGAGGCCTTTTCCCGGCGGCTGAAGAGGGAGGGATACGCTGTTACGATTCCGCGGATGGGCGAGACTATCCCGGTTTGACAAGGAAAAGTAATACGGGACGGAAAAGGGGAACGGGATCGTGTTTCCCGTTCCCCTCGCGTTTGTCCGAGAGATGGTCGATGATCGTGCGTCCTCCTACCACACCGTCGTCGCCGCGACGTTTGTGGTCATGCCCTGCTGCAGGGCCTGGAACCAGACATCGATGCCCGCAGCACCCGTGGGAAGGGGCACATTCCAGGCCACGCGCCCCCGGTCGTCCGACAGGGTCGGCCCGAAAGCGACTTGGGGATTGGCCAGACCGAGCGTGACATCGAGCTGCGGAACGTAGATCGTGCCCGGCCCGGTGAGGCTGTAGATCAGGTAGGTGCCTGTCAAGGGATCGCCTTCGGTTGTGAGGAAAACCGCGGTCTGTCCGGCGACGAGGGGATCGGGATCGAGGGCCAGGGTGTAGGCGGGGTAGTGATACCCCATATCGGCGACGCCCGCGTCGCAGACCCTGTCCGTTCTCGTCGACCCGCAGATCACGGGAGATGCCGGATCGCCGCTGCCCACGCAGGGATTGTTGATGCCGGGCTGGCAGGGATCCTGCGTCAGATGGAAATCGCCGAAACC
>CAZWHE010000141.1:0-10872 GCA_964633825.1 uncultured Phycisphaerales bacterium
GTCGTAACGGTTTTATTTGACATCGATTCTCCCTTTCCTCTGCTCATAGTTCCATTGCCAGGAAAGGGAGAATCGATGTCAAATAAAACCGTTACGACAACCGCGATCTGTTTCCTCATTATTGCCGGTATCGCTTCGGGCGCCGACATATACGTTCCCGACGATTACGCCACGATTCAAGACGCCATAGCGGCTTCGGCCAACGGAGACACCGTCATCGTCCGGCCCGGAACCTATATGGAGAACGTTGATTTTCTGGGAAGAGCGATCACGGTGAGAAGCGAGATGGGGCCCGGCTTGACCCTGATAGACGCAAACCAGTCGGGAAGGAGCGTCACTTTTCAGAGCGGCGAGAACGCAAATTCCCTTCTCGAAGGATTCACGCTGACAGGAGGAGACACCACAACGGGCGGCGGAATTCTTTGCGACGCTTCTTCACCGACGATCCGGGGCAACATCATCGTTGGAAACAGTGTCAACTACTGGCCCTTCGGGTTCGGCGGCGGGATCTGCTGCAGCAACAACTCCGCCCCATTGATCACGAATAATATCATTTCGGAAAACTCGGCCACGGCATTTGGCGGCGGGATCTACTGCGGGCACTCTTCCCCCACGATCATCAACAACACGATTCTCGATAACCTGGGCACCCACTACGGAGGCGGCATCTATTGCTATCTGTCGTCGCCGTTGATCACGAACAACACGATTCTCGGCAACTCGGCCAACTCATCGGGCGGAGGGCTTTACTGCCTCGAATCCTCTCCCATGGTCACCAACACGATCATCCGTGAAAACAACTCTCCTGCGGGCCCCGAGATCCATCTTGCCGGTCCGAACCAGCCGACCATCACTTTTTGCAACGTCAAGGGGGGGTGGACCGGCACGGGCAACATCGATGCTGACCCGGCCTTTGTCGAGCCTTCCGTTGACGATTATCACCTGACCTTCGACTCGCCCTGCAAGGACGCGGGGAACATCTCCGCCCCCGGTCTTCCCCTTCTGGATTTCGAGGGCGACCCCCGTGCTTCCGACAGCTCCGTTGACATAGGCGCCGACGAATTTCACCCTCATTTTTATTACAGCGTCTACATTCCTCCGGGAGGAGTCGTTCCCGGAGCGCTCGGCGCGGTCAAGGTCATCGGATACCCGGGCCAGCCTTTTACGGTCGGTCAAGGCTCCGGGATTCAGGACCCGCCCCAGTCGACGCCATTCGGAGACCTTTACCTCAGCTTCCCGATCCGCCCGATCATGTCCGGATTTGTGCCTCCGAACGGGGCGGCGATCGTTCTCCAAAAAGCCCCCGACCTCTGGGAGCCCGGAGAACATTACTTCTACCAGGCCCTGGCCGGCGGAAAGCTGACCAATCCGGTCGTCGTGGTTGTTGAGTGATATGGACAGACGGGGGGATCGGTGATCATCTCTCCAGGACTTCTCTCATCGTCTCGGCCAGATTGACCAGCCGATAAGGCTTCTGAATGAACCCGGCCAGGCCCAGGCCGACAAAGCGCCGGACCACCTCCTGTTCGTTATACCCGCTGGATAGGATCACCTTGACATCGGAGCGGATCTCGCGCAGAGCGCGGAAAGTCTCTTCACCGCTCATTCGCGGCATGGTCATGTCGAGAAGGACGCACACGATCTCGTCCCGGCGCCGGCGGAAAACCTCAACCCCTTCTTCGCCGTCCTTCGCCGTGAGAACCGAAAAACCGATCAGTTCGAGCATGAGCCGAACCAATTCGCACACCGACCTCTCGTCATCGATGACGAGAACCGTTCCCTCGCCTTTCCATCCATCTTTTTCCCGATCCCTCTTTTCCCTTTTGGACTTAACCTTTCCCTTCGCCGCGGGAAAGAGGATCTGGAAAGTCGTTTCCACGCCGGGATTGCTCGAGACGATAATCGCACCCTTGTGGGCGCGCATGATGCCCAGCACGGCCGCCAGACCCAGACCGTGCCCCGTGAATTTCGTTGTGAAGAAGGGATCGAAAAGCTTAGTCAGCGTTTCCCCATCCATTCCACAGCCCGTATCGGTAACCCCGATGGCGACGAAAAGCCCCGGATCGGGTTTCTCGCTCAAGCGGCTCTGGGCGAGATCGCCGCTCGAACATTCCCGCGTTCCCGAAGAGATCGTAATCGTGCCCGCCTCCTCGCCGATCGCTTCCGAAGCATTGGTGATCAGGTTCATCACCACCTGCTGGACCTGCGTGACGTCGGCTTCGATCAAGGGCAGGTCGGGTTGAATATCGAGGTTGAGCGATATCTTCTTCGGGA
Source organism: uncultured Phycisphaerales bacterium (assembly GCA_964633825.1). GTDB lineage: Bacteria > Planctomycetota > B15-G4 > B15-G4 > CAYZWU01 > CAZWHE01. The sequence goes on from CAZWHE010000141.1 coordinate 2,275, forward strand.
GAGACGCTTGAAAGAGATGAATCATTTCAGCAACGACATCGGACAGGTCGACGACCTCGACAACGAACCGGCCCCTGCCCGAATAGGCCAGCATCTGGCGCGTCAGATCGGCGGCACGGCGAGCGCCCTTTTCGATCTCGATCACGCTCTTACGGGCCGGCGAGGCGGGAGAGAGATCGTTCAATGCCAGGTCGGCGTAGCCGAGAACGGCCATGAGAAGGTTGTTGAAATCGTGAGCAATGCCGCCGGCCAGAATCCCGAGGCTCTCCATCTTCTGGGCTTCCAGGAACTGCCGTTCCAGCAGAAGCTGTTCCTCTTCGAACCTGAGACGATCCGTGATATCGCGAAAAGACTCGACGACCTGCACGACCTCGCCCGCCTCGTTGAAGATGGGCGCCGCCGCGACCTCGACGTGATATTCTTTTCCTTCGGAATCGATGTGGATGTGCCGGACCATGGCGGGAGCTTTTGTGGTCAGAACATTTTTCAGCGGGCACTGAATATCCGTTCCATGGACCTGGTCGCAGGGAACATCACGGCGATGGAAGGCATGATGGCATGTCAGGCGGGCGGCGGCGGGATCGCCCCTGCCCGATTGCTTCCTGGCGGCCTTGTTGGCCAGGACAACACGGTAGTTTTGATCGATAACGATCATGGCGTCCTGGTTCCCGTCGATGACGCTCTGAAGAAAGAAACGCCCTTCCCGCTCCTTCTTCTCGGCCCGTTCGCGGGAGGCGATGCTTCGTTTTAGATTTCGCGTCCCCAGGACGAGACCGGCCAAACCGAATATCCACAATAAACCATGCCCCAGAACGATCGGCGTTATGGCGGTTTTCTCTGCTCTCCTGAGCGGCTCCATGGGAATCGAGACGCTGATGCCGCCGCGGACATCGCCTACCTTGTACCCCTGATCCTTGTGGCATTTGAGGCAGCGTTCTTCCGTAACCAGGGACCGCATCAGCCGCATGTACGGCTTGCCGTCGATCTCCTCGAGAGAGGTGACCTCGGCCCCGCCCTCCTCAAAGGACTCAAGGACCTTTCTTTCCCACGGATCGGGCGCATTCCCGGGCCGGAGAAGGTTGAGGCTCGTGATATGGCCGTGAACGCCGAACCGTTCCGTGCTGAGCTTGTGCACCTGGCGGGTCATGAAGGCCGGGTTCACGAGCGTGAGTACGCGGCCCGTCGTGGTCGTGATGTCGCGCTCGGGGATGTGCTCCAGGTAAGGGTTGGACGTGGTTTTTTCGGTTACGGGAACGTAAACGCCGCCGTGCTCGGCGTTCCAGAGCCGGTAGACGAGATCCTTCTCAAAAGCGGTTCGCGCCTGGGCGCGCGCGATCTCCAGGGTTTCCTGCTTGCGCGCAAAAACGTTGCATACCAGAGACAGGGCCACAACAGCCGTCCAAAAGAAGGAGAGCATCGCTATGGTGCGCGTCAAGCGGACCGATTCGAATCGGTGGTTGGTGCGGCCGCTCATTCGTTATCTCCCCGGATCCGATCGCCGCGGCTGTGGCTGACATCACTCGCCGGCAGTCACTATTATTTATAGCAAACAAAAACAGAATGACCCTGTTCATTTAATCAACACTTTTCCTTCTCTTTCCGGTTGACAGGGAGCGCTTTCCAACGATCTTTACCTCATATGAGCGAATGCGCATTGCCGCCGATCAAGACGAGGCACGCTCCGGGAGGAACGGCCGAGCTCTGGTTCCTGGCCTATCCCGTGATCGTGGCCACCCTGTCCCAGTCGCTCATGGGCGTTGTGGACACGTTTTTCATGGGCCGGATCGGAACGGCCGAGCAGGGGGCCGTCGGCCTCGCCATGATCATGTTCTGGACGGTGACCTCCCTCTTCACAGGGACCCTCCAGGGCGTGTCCACATTCGCCGCCCAGCACCACGGGGCGAAGGATTATGCCCAATGCGGCCGGGACGGTTGGCTCGGCCTCTACATCGTCCTGCCGTCGGCCGTCCTCCTTTCGGGCATGGCCTTTCTGTCGCGGCCGATCTTCGAGGCGATCGGGTCCGACGAATCGATCCTGCCGCACGCAACGGATTACCTCTTTATCCGGCTTGCCGGCTCCGTCTTCGTTCTCGTCAACTGGAACATGATGAGCTTTCTCCGCGGGATCGGGAACACGAAGACGCCCATGTACCTCACGCTGGGCGCCAATCTCCTCAACGCTTTTCTCAACTATCCCCTCGTCCTCGGGCACTGGGGGTTTCCGCGCCTCGGCGCGAGCGGGGCCGCGATCGCGTCGGTGATTGCCACGGGGGTTTTCTCCCTCGTCTACATCGCCTTTTTCCTGACCGGAGAGTGCGGGCTGAAATTCCAAACGCGCCGTATTCCACGGATCCGGCTCAAAGAGGTCATTGCCTTCCTCAAGATCGGCGCGCCCATCGGCGGGAGCTGGGGCCTCGAAATGGTGTCGTGGACCATCTTCATGGCCATGGTGAGCTGGCTCGGAAACGCCGAGCTGGCCGCCACGAACATCGCCTTCCAGGTGCTTCACTTCTCGTTCATGGGCGCCGTCTCCGTCGGCATCGCGGCCACGACCCTCGTGGGGCAGTACCTGGGAGCGGGCGATCTCGAAACAGCGCGGAAAACGGCCCGGTCCACCATCCGGTCGGGCATCGTCTACTGCGTGGCCCTGGGTCTCCTTTTTCTCGTCGCCCGCCGGTGGATCGTCGGCCTCTTCAACAGCGACCCCGCCGTGATCGAGATCGGGGCGCGGCTCTTCATCTACGCCGCTGTCTTCCAGTTCTTCGACGGGCTCGGCATCACTTCGAACGGCGTGATCCGCGGCGCCGGCGACACGCGCTGGTCCATGGTCTACACCGTTCTTCTTGCCTGGGGATTTTTCATCCCCTTCACTTACCTCCTCACGTTTCCCCTCGATCTCGGGATCGACGGCGCCTGGTCGGCGGTGACGCTCTTTCTCGCTTTTCTCGGAACGGGAATCTATTTCAGGGAGCGGTCGGGGAAATGGACGGCCATGCGGGTTTGACACCGCCCCGGATCGCGGCATGTTTCCCCTACGGTTTTGACAAACCGCTCCCAACCGGCGACAATAGAAAAATGAATTCAGCTCCTCCTCGGAAAAAGCGATTTCGGTTCCTGGGTTGGTTCGGGGCCGGCGCTGTTCTGCTCGCTCTGATTCTTTTGAGCTCATGGCGGTTCTCCGACCTCGAGGCGAAGCGCAATCCCAAGGCCGAAGTGAAATCCCTCCAGACGGTCCGCGTGGCCGAGGTCAAACAGGAACCGATCGAACGCCTCGTCTACTGCCAGGGCACTGCGCGCACCGTGAACCGCGAATATCTCTACTTTCGCAAACCCGGCGTCGTGACCTCGATCATGACGGTCATTGACAAAGGTTTTCCCCAAGGACGCGACCTGCGCGAGGGGGATCGCGTAAACAAGGGGGACGTGCTCGCACAGGTGGATCCCGAACACTTCGAAGCCGATTTTGAGGTCGCCAAGGCGGCCCTGGCGGCGGCCCGGGCGCGCCACAAGGTGTCGAAAGCAGAGCTCGCACGCTCGAAGATCCTCATTCAGGACCAGATCCGCTCTCAAGCCGAACACGAGAGAACCATCGCAGAGGAAGAGAGCTCCCGGGCTGATGTCCAGGTCGCTCATGCCAGGCTCAAACAGGCCGAGCTCGCTATCGAGGAAACCCTGATCGTTGCGCCCAGAGAGGGCATGGTCGCTTACATGAACATTCGCAAGGGAGATTATTTCAGCCCGAACACGGTCCGCCTGGACAACGAATCGGGGTTTCTCAAAACCATCCCCATCGTCCTCATCGACACGTCCGAGTTCGAGATCATCGTCGAGATCCCGTCTTACGAAGCCTCGGGCGTGATGGTCGGAAACAAGGCCTATCTGGTGATCAACGACGCCCTGGCCGAGATCGAACAAGAAGGACCCTCGGCGGACAAGCCCGTCCCATTGATCATCGGTTCGATCTACAGCGTGAATCCCGTCATCGAACCGGGGGCGCGCTCCATCCAGGCCAAGATCCGCACAGCGGGCGAAAGCGCGCCGGACGGACAGGGGCTCCGGCTGAAAGACGGGGGTTTCATGATCTGCCACATTGTGGCCGAATCCGCGCCGGCGGCGACGATCCTGCCATACGAAGCGCTCCTGTTCGTTGAGAACCGGCCTTATTGCTATACGGCCGAAGAAATCTCGGAAGAAGACGGCCGAACGACCGCGATCGCGCGCCGCCGCGACGTGAAGCTCGGAATCGAAGGACCGACGAGCTGCCAGATCCTCTCCGGGCTTGAAGGGGGAGACCGGATCATTATCGAAGGCCAGCACGTCCTGGTCGACGGCGCCCGAATCGTTATCGAGGAATGACAAAAACCGGACAAGAACCGATGATGCCTAAACCCGAACAGGGAAGCAGTAGGGGCTCCTTCTTTTTTCAGAAAACCCTTCTCGCCATCCTGCTCATCGCCGCCTGCATCCTGACCGGGCTCTTCTCGCTCGACGGCATGGTCAAGGAAGACATCCCCGACCTCAAGATCCCCCAGGCCATTGTGGAAACCGAATGGCCCGGCGCAGATCCCAAAACAATGGAGCAGCAGGTCACCAAGAAGCTCGAAGAGAAAATCAAAAGCCTCGACGGCCTCAAGAGGATGCGGAGCTCGTCTTTCAACTCTTTCTCCGTCGTCGTTGTGGAGTTCGAGGCCGACATGGACCTGGACGAATCGATCCGGACCCTGCGCGAGTCGGTTCAGGACGCCGTTCCCAAGCTCCCCAAGGGGGCCAAGCGGCCCAAGATCACCAAGGCGTCGGTCAACGAAACGCCCGTCATGACCGTGGGGCTCTTCGGCGACATCCCGCCCAACCTCCTGGGCGACACGGCCTGGAAGCTCAAGGAGGAGCTGCTCAAGATCCGGGGCGTCAACAAGGTGAACATCAACGGGCGCCGGAAAGACGTGATCCACGTGCGTATGATCAACAGCCGGCTGGGCGCCCTGAACATCGCTCCCCAGAAAGTCGTTCGCGCGATCCAGGAAGCGAGCATCGACATGCCCTGGGAGAGGATCGACGATCCCCATCTGGCGCTCTCCCTCAGGCTCGAGGGGCGGTTCCGGTCGCTCAAAGACCTGAAAGAGCTGCCCGTCGCCAAGATCGGCGAGCGGCGCGTCTTTCTCCGCGAAGTGGCCGAGGTCCGGCGCGACCTGGAAATGGAAAAAGCCGTCATCCGCATGGCCTATCCCGGAAAGGAATTCCGCCCCTGCCTCACGATCGACGTCAAGAAATCGCCCGGCGCCGACACGGTCCGCCTCATCGATGCGGCCAAGGAAAAGGTCGCCAAGTTCCGGGAAAGCGCAGCCTGGCCCCAGAGCCTGGAACACAAAATCACTAGCGACCAGTCGATCACCATCATGGACAACCTGATGAGCGTCTTCCACAACGGGTGGCAGGCCATGCTCTGCGTCTTCGTCGTTCTCCTTTTCGCGCTGACCTGGCGGGAAGCCCTCATCGCCGGGCTCTCCATACCGATCACTTTTCTCGGGGCCCTGTGCGTGATCTGGGGCTTGGGGTACACGCTGAACCAGCTCGTCATCATCGGAATGGTGCTCGCCCTCGGGCTTCTCGTGGACGATTTTATCCTGATGATGGAGGGAATGCACGACAACCTGACGGAGAAAAAGCTCTCCCTCCCGGACGCGCAGCGCGCCACGGTGAAGCAATACGCCGTTCCGTCCTTTTCGGGCTCGCTCACGACGATCATGGTTTTTATTCCTCTCATGGCGATCGGCGGAGAGGACGGCAAGTTCATCAGGCTCATTCCGGTGACGGCCGCGATCTGTCTGATCCTGTCGTACGCCGTCTCTCTCCTCATCGACATCCCCATGTCGAAATACCTTCTCCGTCCCACAAAGGCCGGCTCGAAGCCCGGCATGGGCGACCGCGTGTCGAACCTGCTCTCTTCGTGGTTCGACGGCTGGCTTAAAAGAACAGTGCTCGGAGGCCGGCTCCGGGCCGCGGCCTGGGTCGGTTCGGCGCTTCTGCTCCTCGCGCTCTCCGTCACGGCGGCGGGCTACCTTCCCGTTTTGCTCTATCCCAAGGCGGACGGCCGCAACCTGGGCATCACGATCCGGATGAGGCCCGAGACCGTTCTCGAAAGGGCCGACGAGCTGAGAAAGCGGATCTGCAGCGAGATCTTTTGCGAAAAAACGGAAAGCGGGGTCGTCTGGAAAAAGGATTTCATCGAGAGCATCGTCGCATACGCCGGCCAGATGAGCCCCATGGCGCGGAGCAACATCGCCGATGCGCTGATCCCCGAAAAGGAACAGTTCTACGTCTCTTTCAGCTGCATGCTGACGCCGAAAAGCGATCGGGAGCGCCTGGGATTCGCCTACCTTCCCGAGCTGAGAAAGGAGATCGAGCCCCTTCTCGAGGAAGAAGCGCCCGGGTCGCGGCTCACCTTCACCATAGACGGCGGAGGGCCCTCCACGGCCGACCCCGTTCAGGTGGAGCTGGCGGGCGAGGACATGAATACGCTGCGCCGCCTATCCGCACAGGTGAGGGAGGCGCTGCTTCACGTGCCGGGCGCCGTGGATGTGAAAGACAACCTGGGGCCGCCCAGAATGGACATCGCTTTCAAGCCGAACCGAGAAGCGCTCAATTTTTACGGCCTGCCGCTGGAGGAGCTGGCCCAGCAGGTGCGATACGCTGTTTCGAGCGAGAAGATCGGCGATTATCCCGTGACCGGCGCCGCCAAGGAGGATCTCGAGATCCGGGCTTCATACGCCTGGGGAAGCCGCAACGGTCTTCCCGGAGGCCCGCGGAACTGGAGCGAAGCCGAGTTCATCCGGGCTTTTGTGCCCAACGGCGAGAGCGTTCCTCTGCCGTCGCTTCTCAAATACAACATCGGCGCGTCGCCCATCGCCATCACCCATGCCGACGGCGAAAGAGCGGTGGTGGTGAGCTGCCAGACCGCGGGCCGCGCTCCGGCCGATCTCTTCGCCGACCTCGAAAAAACGCTGAAGGAAAAAGAGAAAGAGTGGCCGGCCGGTTACGCCTGGCGGTTCAAGGGCGAGGCCGAATCGTCGGCCGAGACTTACGGTTCCACGTCGGTTGCGCTCATGATCGCCATTCTCCTCGTTTTCGCCATCCTGGCGCTCCAGTTCGATTCATTCAGCCAGCCGCTCATCATTCTCACGGCGCTCCCCTTTTCGATGACGGGTGTGTTCTCGGGATTCTTCCTCTTTGGAATCCCCTTCTCATTTCCGGCCATGATCGGCGTGATCAGTCTCGTCGGCATCGCCGTCAACGACGCGATCGTTCTCATCGACACGATGAACGGCTTTCGCAAAGAGGGCCTGTCCATCGTCGAGACGGCCGCGCGCGGCGCCTGCGCGCGCCTGAGGCCCATCCTCGTCACGACCATAACGACCATCGCCGGCCTGACCCCGCTGGCGCTCTCCGACCCGCTCTGGATGCCGCTCTGCACGGCGATCATTTTCGGGATCTGCGCCGCCACCGTCATCTCGCTCGTGATCATTCCGGCCATGTATCTCCTGCTCGTCAAGCCGATCGAAGAGGCCGAAATCGTCATTGTCTGACCGGAGAATCCAATGGCATCGAAACAGCCCTTTCTCCCACGATTGAGCCTGCTTCTGCTCCTCGGACCCGCGGCCCTTCTCCCGGCCGGCTGCAAGGCCGGGCCGGCGGAAAAGCTGACCGATTTCTTCGGTGAAAAAGGGGACATGATCGAGGTGAAGGAGGTGGCGACCTTCCACACCATTCTCATCGATCCGGGCCCGCTCGACTGGGACAAGTACAAGAAAATCCACATCGCGCCGGTCAACGTCGAGTATCTCAAGGAGATGAGCTGGTGGGAGGGATTGGCCCTCGACTCGCCCGACAAAGAAGGCATAGGAAAGCTCGCAGAATACACGCGCGACACCTTCTTCAAGGCCCACGCGAACAACGATCACAAAAACGCCCTGTTCGTGGCCGACAGGCCGGACGGGAGCGAGACGCTCGTTCTCGAAATCGCCCTGACCGAAATCACGCCGACAAAGGTTTGGCTGAACACGGTCACCACCGCTTTTGCTCTGCCGATCGACAAGGGCGTCGTCGCCTTCGAGGCGCGGCTGAGGGACGGAGGATCGAAGAGGATCCTGGCCAAGTTCGCCGACCGGGAAGCGGGAAAACAGAACATCATCTTCAACATCAAGGACTTTACCTGGTATTCACACGCCAAAGCCCTAATCAAAGAGTGGGCCGACCAGTCCGTCGAGATCACCAACTCCGAAGAGGACGAGCTCGTTTCGGACTCGTGGGGTTTCGAGTTTTGGTTCTGGTAGGCCGGGCGCGGGGGAAAAAAGACCGGCCGTGCTTGATCAAGCGGCTCGCGGGCCGTAGTGACTGCACTTATTGAAAAGCCGGCTAACCCGTTTGTCCCAGGGGATACACATTAAACGACACTGATGTCCCATGTGAGGCTTTCTCCAGGCATGGTCCCGGGCCCACGTAACGCTGAGACAAAACCTGTGTGTAAAGTTTGACAAACATTTTTTCTCCCCCTGTTTCGGGTGGGGGGAGAAAAAATGATTAAGATATATTAGTGGGATGTTA
>CAZWHE010000142.1:0-10829 GCA_964633825.1 uncultured Phycisphaerales bacterium
CCTTTCCGCCATTTTCACTACCACGATTGATTGAAATCAGGCTTGTTTAGGGACTGGTTTGCTTAGTGGCCCCGGCTCGATGGGTATACCCTCGCAGGCGAGACGTTTTGCTTCCTTACAGACGGCTTCGAACGTTACAGCCAGCGTTCTAACGAAATACTCGATCCAGGGCGTCAAGTCGGCGTCGACGCGACCTTCATAGTCGTTGTGGTGTGGATGGACGCTCAGAGCCCGGTAGTATCCCGCCAAGTCGTGGGCATGGTGCTCTTCCAGTGAGAAAAAGCCGCTCAGGCCATAGCCGCCCCGGTGCAGCAGGAAGGTGGCCAGGAGACGCCCGGTGCGTCCATTGCCGTCAAAATATGGATGGATCGTTACAAACTGGTAATGAGCAAGGCCGGCGATCAGCGGAACCGGCACGTTCTTTTTATCAGCCTCCTTGATCCAGCGTACCATGGCCGCCATCAATCTAGGAACATCATGGGCCTCGGGCGGCATGTAAACGATGGTTCCCGAAGCTGAGTCACGAATCACGTTCAGGCCGTCGCGGTACGGTGTGGACCGAGCCCGGGGGCCCCGCTCGACCAGAGCGTGCAGACGTCGGATCAGGTCTTCGTTCGCCGGGTGTTTAGCCTCGGCCCATTCCTGACGCGGAGCAAGGCGTTCCAGTAGTTGCGGACTTCGCTCACGTCCCTTTCCCGGCCGTGAAAAGTGGTCCTGGCTTCTCGAATGACCTTCTCCGCTTCGGCCAGCGTCAAGCGGTTGCCCTCGATTCGTGTCGAGTAGTGCGTTGAACGCATACGTGCCTGCAACAGCAGTTCGGCCTCCACCGTCGGCGGAATAGGCATATTCTCAATGGCAGCGCGGGCGACTTCGATATCCATCATTAAACGCACCACATCCTGTGTGATCGTGTAAGAAGGCTTCCAGATGGAACGGGTTCCACTCATTGTGCTAACTACACCTTAAAAACCTCGTGTTTTGCCTTCACTCCGGTTCCTCACCCCGCTCGTCGGAGATCTTGTTGGAGACCCGCCTGTGTTCAGGATGGTTTTTCAGCCAATCGACTACAGCGTCTTTGTGAAAACGCCAGTGTTTGCCCACCTTGATACCCGGAAGACCTCCTTCTTGAGCCAGTTTATAGAGTGTAGATTTGGAGATCTTCAGATAGCCCGACAACTCTTCAATGGTCATGACCTCGTCGGAGCTGTTTGTCATGGGGTGTTACTCCCCACTCAGATTTAATAACAGATTATACCAAATATATTTTGTTATTATCCATTTATGTCAGTTTTTGTCAATAAAAAAGAGTTGTTCTGCGGCTCTTTTTATCCGATAATATTATCATGTATGATAATATTAGACAAAGAGAAAACAGCCCGATCGGCCTCCAAATACGCCGCATGCGTTTATCCCGCGGCTGGTCCCTCGCAGAGCTGGCAGGTAGGGCCGGAACGAGCGCTCCCGCGCTTCACCGTTACGAAAGCGGGTGGAATCGTTTCGAAGTCGCGACTCTGCGCAAAATCGCCCGTGCCCTCGGGGCGCGCCTCGAAATCTCCATTATTCAAGAGAAAAGAACGAAACCAAAGAAGAGGCTGAAACCGGAACAGCTCATCATGATCCTGTCTCCTCTATTCTGGGATAAGAAGCTGACACACTCCGACCTTCACGATTATCCCACATGGGTATTGGGCCGGGTGCTCATGTTCGGAGAGATGCGACAGGTCAAAGCGGCCCGTGAGTTTTTCGGCAATGATCTCATCGAGAAAGCCATTGCCCTGCGGGTCGTTGACGCCAGAACCCGCAACTATTGGAATATGATTCTACATGGAGAAAAAAATGCATCCCAAGGTGCTGAGTCCTGATGCGTGGAGAACCGTGCGGCGTCTTTGTGCGGCGAAACTCCTGGACGGATGGACCCTGGCCGGAGAAACGGGCCTGGCCCTGCAGATGGGCCACCGATATTCGGAGGACCTCGACCTCTTCCGGCCGGAGGAGTTCGATCCCGTACAACTGGTGAACAAGCTCCCCCAAACCGGCACAGTGAACGTGCAGGATCGTTCAGCCTCGACGCTTCATGTCTTGGTAGAGGGGACGCGTTTCAGTTTTTTACGGATTCAACCGCCCTTGATCTTCAACGGCACACCATACCGCGGTCTGACCGTGGCCGACCCTCGTGACATCGCTGTAATGAAAATCGTCGCCATCGGCGGACGGGGCAGCAGGAAGGACTTTGTCGATCTTCACTTCTATCTCAAGGCCGCGGGCGGACTGGAACCGCTATTCACATTGCTGCACAAGAGATTCGCCGGCATCGATTTCAACGAGTACCATCTCCTGAAAAGCCTTGTTTACTTCAACGATGCCGAAGCCGAGCCGATGCCCGAAATGATTAAAAAAGTCTCCTGGGAAGAAATCAAAGCCGGCATAGCCGACGAGGTTCGCAGGATCTGAATTGGCTCAGGACAAAGCTCATTCCAGGCCCAAGACGCGGCTCGCCCTTTTCCTGATTCTTTGGAGTAGAATTTCGTCTCGGAAGAGAAGCGTGCTCTCCTGGAATATCTCTTCCGCCCCGTTGAAGAAATCGAGAGCAAGCTGTTTGGCGGCTTTTTTGTCGCCCACCCCGGGATTCATCTTGGAGTATGTCATGGCCATGAAGTAGAGATCCTGCGCGTCTTCGTGCCGGCGATATTGCTTGACCTCCCCGGGCCACTTCGCCCTCTCCTTCAGCGCCTCCGAGAATAAATCGACGGCTTCCTCGAAATTGCCTTTGAGGTATTCCACAACACCGGCGGCGCTGAGACAGATCGGCGATGACAAACCCTTCGCCTGCTCGGACGCCTTCGAGATCAACGATCTGGCCAAATGGATCAGGTCGCTGCTGCCTTTCAGCTCGAGACGGTTTTCCGGAAACGTGGCGATCAAAAAACAGGCCGAGCCGAATTCGATGGGAGAGACGCGCGCCCTTTCGTACATATCCCGCAAAGTTTTTTCAGCACCCAGATAGGGGTTTTCCATACGACCTTCAACAGCGACCAGCGCCTCGATCAGGTATCCCGAGGCGATCAAGGAGGGTTGATAATGCAACGACCCATCGCTCATATTGAGGTCTATCCGACACGCGAGCTCGGCCAGGTCTTCGGCGCCGTCGAAATCTCCTCTTTTTAAACAGAGAGTCGCCCAGCTTTCGTAGAGTTGGATATCATCTCCGAACCTTTTCTTCGTCATCGCGTAAATATCGCCGGCTTTGTCCAGTTCTCCCTTCAGGCAGTAGATATCGCCGATCCCTTTATAAGCATTATGAATGTGGTCCGGGTTGTTCCCCTCGTACTCCAGCGCCTGCTCGAAATAACTAAATGCCTCATCCGAATTTCCGCACAAAAGCCGGATCTGTCCGAGGGTCGTGTACGGCAGGTGGTAGTGACGGCCCGCCGGCGTTTCGATCGCTTCCTTCAGCGCTTCAACGGCATTGCCCAGGTATTCGAAAGAATTATAGGATCGGACAAAGAAGAAGTAGACCCGCCCCAAACAGACCAACACGATCGTGTTGCCCGGGATTTCATTTCTCACGATTTCAAAGTTGTTGATCGCGTTCTGGAACGTTTTCCTGTCTGCGCTCATATGGAGATCATGGAAGATTGCGAGCGCCTTGATCAATCGGCAGAGATGGTGATTTCGGTTGAAGCGAACGGGATTGAAATTTTTATTCGATGCCGGGCCGCCTCTCTTCGACGATGGGCTTTCCAACCTGACGAATCCTTCCTCTCTCGGACGGCTCCGCGAGGGAGCTCGGTTTAAATGCCGGTAAGCCCTCGATTCCCATACCAATCTTCCTTCGTGATCCTCTTTCTCGGCCGCCAGAAGAGCAACGCGCCCCTGGAGGTAATGGATGTCCTCCGTCAAGCCCTCGTCCTTGTTCGCCTCGCATCGACTGCGGCACCCGGCCAGCGAGTCATAAGCCTCCGGGAAGTATCCCCGTTTTATGCGATAGAGGGCTTCGATCATGTGTCCGTTCGGATCGTCACGATCAATTAGAAAACACCAGTCCTTCGACGGACCGAGGTTATCGATCACATGCCAGCTGAAGACCTCCTCGAGAGGTTGATACTGCCTTTCCAGGAAGAGATGCTCTTCCGTTCTTTGTTTCGCCATATGGAAAATCAGGAAGGACGCCGTGGCAAGGAAAAGCAAAACCGACGCAGCAGCCATGTGGCTTTTCCGGCGGCGGACCAAGCTCCAGCTCCGGCGTATCCATCCGGCCGGCCTGGCCATGATCGGTTCGCCGGCAAGAAAGCTGCGGAGATCGTCGGCAAATTCGGACATGGATGAATAGCGATGCTTGGGGTTCTTTTCCATCGCTTTCATGCAGATAACGGCGAGATCCCGGGGAACGCGGGGGGCGATTTTTCGCGGATCATCGGGCTCATCCATTATGACCTTCTGCAGCACGTTATGAGGCATGCCGTCAAAAGGTCTTGTCAGGGTCAAGGCCTCATAGAGAGTGATGCCCAAAGAATAGATATCGGTCCTGGCGTCGGTTTCCGTCCGGCTGTTCATGGCCAGTTCGGGAGAGATATAATAGGGCGTGCCCGCGAAATGGCCCGTGCCCGACAGGCTCACGGCGCCCTCTACATAAGCAAGCCCGAAATCGGATATTTTCGGCGCCCCCATCCCGGCAATCAGGATATTGGAAGGCTTTATATCACGGTGAATGACCCCCGAAGAGTGGGCGTAAGCAAGGGCTTCGGCCGCTTTTGCTATGAACTCCGCCACCCCGCGAAAGTAGCCGATCGGCAGGGTTCCTGCCTTTTGAAGATCCTCGATCCTGTGCGCGAGCGTTCGGCCCTCTTCCACAAGCTCCTGGGCGATATAATGAACCCCGTCACTCTTGTCCACTGCGTGGATCATAACGATCCCGGGGTGGCTCAAACGCCCCGCCGCTTCGGCTTCCCGCTGGAATCTCAGGATCGAGTGCTCGGAAAAACAGAGCTGAGGGGAAAGGAGCTTGAGAGCGACCTTGCGTCTGAGGGAGATCTGTTCCGCCTCGAAGACGATGCCCATCCCGCCGGAGCCGATTTTCCGGCCCAGTTTGAAATCACCCAGGATCCTTGGTTCATCTGAGGAATCGCCCTTGTTCCAAATTGGATCAGGACTTCCAGGCTCACCGTGAAAATCTAATTTGACGTTGTCAAAGAGTTTTATCAGGCCCTCTTCGAGCTCGGTGAGCTTCTCGAACCGCTCCACCCACTCGGGATTTCCTATCAATTCAGAGTGTTTTTCGATGAAATCCCCGGTGCCTTTGACCTCGCCGGCTTCCAGTTGGTCGAGAAACTCTTGATAGTGCTTCTCTATTCCGCCGAGAGGTTTTTTTCCATTTCCTTCTGAGGGGATTGGGTCCTTCGGCCCCTCATTGGTCATAATTCTTCCTCGCTCCTGGTTTGATTCGAAGTTTGTATATAAGATGAAATTTATATGTGAGTGTCAATCATTTAACCCGGTTATTTCACGCGTTTCGTCGCGAGGAGCTGCAAGGTGCGATGAGACAAGGCGCGTGAGCGAAAAGACCGTAGAGGTGTTTTTGACACCTTGAGGATCTTTTCGTGAAACGCAACGCAGTATTCATCGCACCTGGCAGCTCTGCAGTAGAAGCGCGTGAAATAACCGGGTTAAATGATCTTCCCCTCCCATAGATCGTTCAGGAAAACCCTGTAGGGCATGAGTCGTACCGGCCCAAGGATTCTCTCCTCCCGCTCATTGGTGACGACCAGGGCTCTTTTAGGGGAATATTCCTCTGAAAAGGCAACCAGAGGGCGAAGATCTCTCTTGTCGACACGAACTGAGCCTTTGACCTCCACGGCCACCTCGCCCCCGCCCAAGACAAAATCGACTTCGAGACCTGATTTCGTCCTCCAGAAGTTGATGTCGAAATCGACTTCTTTGTAGGAATTGTAAGCCTCTATCTCCATGAATATAAAGTGTTCGAATGCCTTCCCGAACAGCTCGCCCTTCTCCTCCTCCAGGCGCCGTCTTGTCAGGATTCCGGCAACACCTACATCGAAGAGATAGAATTTGGGTGCTTTCGTGATGACCCGCCTCTCCTGTCTTCTCTTGAAAGGCTCGACCATTCTCCCCAACAGTGTATCTGCCAGAATCTGAAAGTACTCTTTCACGGTCTTGGAATCGACCCCGCACTCGCGCGCGATATTGGAGTAGTTCGTCAGCTCGCCGTGAGAGTATCCCATGGCATCGAAGAACCTGGAGAAGGCCGGAATGTTCCGGGTCAGTCCTTCTTCGAAGACTTCTTCTTTCAGGTAATCCTGCACGTATCCCCTCAAGGCTTTCCGGTAGTCGGCGCGCAGATAATGGATCGGTATCATGCCGCGGTTCAGGACACGCAGAAGATCCGGATCATTAAGCTCGGCCGTAACGAGGGGGTGCATTTCATAACGCCATGCACGGCCTCCCAGCAGGTTGGCCTTCCCTCTCTTCAGTTTTCGTGCGCTTGACCCGCACATGATGAAGCTTATGCCTTTGTTTTCGATCAGCCAGTGGACTTCATCCAGGATCTGGGGGATCTTCTGCACTTCATCCAAGATCACGGGGTGTTTCAAAACCTCGTCATCCTTTGCCAGCAGTCGTTCCCGCAGCAGAGAGGGATTCTTGGCATATTCGAGAAACAGGTCGGTTCGAAGAAAGTCGTAGATCAGACTGTGAGGGAACCTGGTCTTGAGATAGGTTGATTTTCCGGTCTTTCTCGGTCCCCACAGGAACGCCGATTGTCCCGAAGGGAGATCAATGCCTAGAAACCTCTCAATGCTCGACATTTTCGGAATTAACTCCATTTTAGTCACGCTAATTAGGAGTATATTCCGAATTAGCCAATCGTCAAGATAAAAATGATTTTGAGAACAAGCTCACCGCAAGGCGTTGGTCTCAAAGTCGTTCCGGCCGTCCAAACTTCAACCGAAGAATCCCCGACAGAGTCGGCCGGGACCATGGCAACCCGAAATTATTCCACGAAGAGAATCTCCAGGTTCGTGAGCACGCCTCCTGTGAATGCCTGGAAATAATGCTCATCCCCCGGGCTCCAGTAAGCCGGAACGGTGAGGGTCAATGTCAGAACACCGTTATCGGGAACATGCCCCAGAAAGAAGCTGAAGAGAGGCCACTCGAGATAGAGATAGCCGTAAAAAGTCTGCCAGGGTGGATCGAGGAGACCGAAGCTCTTGCACAGCATGGCGCCGGTTTTGGGAATGCCGATCACCCTGATGTCCAGGCTTCCTCCTGGTATCACGTCACCCACATGATAAAGATGCGGATAAGCTTCGTCGGCGCCCATGTCCACCAACCTGAAAGCGATCCTGGGATCGCCCTCGAAGTCGTGATCAGCGATGTCTGGAGCATTGTTGTCACCGGCATTGATGCAGGGCGAATCGCCCGTCAGGTGATAATCACCGGCGCCCGGCTCGACAAAGAGCGGGTCGGCATCGATCATGCCCGGCCCCCAGACAAGGGTGGAGCCCGGCCTGACATAGACCGAAGCCTGCCCCCCTTCCATATCGGAGTGGCTGATACTGAAAGCGCTGGCGCGTCCTGAAGTCCCGACCTGGACCTCAGGTCCCGACGGGGCATCGTTGCCCCAGAAAATCGTGTTCATCACATTGACCGAAGACTGGGCTGAACAATAGAGACCGCCTCCCCGCTCAGTCGCGGAGTTGCTTATGATCGTGTTGTTGACAACGGTCGGTTGCGCCCCCTTGCAGCAAATCCCGCCGCCGTTATGGGCTGTCGTGTTTCCGGATATAATATTGCCGCTTAACATCGGCGATGTGCTTGACCAGAAGTATATCCCGCCGCCGCTGCCGTCAGCCCGGTTTCCGGGATGGTGTTGTCCAAGATCGAAGGGGAACTATCACTTAAAAAACAGTAAATCGCTCCTCCTTTATCTCCCGCCGTGTTATCTGCAATGATGTTTTCGGAAATCGTCGGAGAAGAGTCATAACAATAGATCCCGCCGCCATCTTCGCTCGCCGTGTTTCCTGTAATGGTATTGTTTACAATCATACCGGAATATCTCGAGCAATAGATGGCGCCGCCCACGCGCGCCCTATTACCGGTGAAAGTATTCTTTTCGATTACAGCAGACAAACCCGAACAAGTGATGCCGCCGCCGCTGTCGTCTTCGTTTTCGATAATCTTGTTATTCGAGATAATTGGCGAGCAATCGGAATAACAGACAATCCCGCTGCCCGCCGTGTTTTCCCTGATGATGTTATTCGTAATTGTTGGTGAAGAGTCATAACGGCACCAAATCCCACCACCACTATTTGCCGTAATAGTATTGTTGAAAATCATTGGCGATGAACCGTCGCAGCAGATCCCACCGCTCTTCCAAGCCGTGTTTGCACTGATGACATTGTTTAAAATCGCTGGGGATGATCCGTAGCAGCAGATCCCCCCGCCCTAGCCGTGAATACTTACGTTTGCGGAAATGACGTTGCTCGAAATCACTGGTGATGATTCGTAGCAGAAGATCCCCCCGCCATCCCCATCCAGCGTGTTTGCGGTGATGATGTTGTTCGAGATCGTCGGGGAGGAGTTTTCGCAATGAATTCCTCCACCTTCTGACAGCCAGTAACCGAAGCCGTTCGTAATCGTGAAGCCCTCCAATACAGTACTCGTCCCCTCTCCGCTTTTAAATGTCACCACCTGCCATGTTCCGTTCCCATCGATGGTGGTGACGTCGGGACCGAGCTGGCTCCTCACTTCAATCGCTTTGCCGAGAAAGTCGATGTTCTCCACATACGGCCCCCCGTGGACGGAGTCGGGCCTGACGATGACCGTATCGCCGTTCGCTGCCGCATCGATGGCGCCCTGGATCGTTCCGTAGTCATCCGGAACATAAACAGTTGCTCCATGAAGAACACCGGCGGCCAGAACAAATGAGATCAGAAAAAGAGTGCTTGTTTGACTTGACATGATGATTCTCCTGAATGTCGCCCCGAACACAACTCGTGCACCCCCTATTTACATCGACATCGAGAGGAAGTAACAGACCAAAAATGGCCAAGAGAAATGCGCCTCATCAACGCCCGCCCCGCTTCCCGTAGGTGCTGCTGGCAGAGGCGTGAGCGGCCCAGGCGCGGCCGCGCGGGCCGGAGATTTCCACGGCGTCGATCTCGTTCCAGCCGGAGCGGCGGTTCGTGTCGAGGACGATGCGAAGGCCGTGCACGTTGTAGGACGTGGTGGAAAACCTGACCTCGAAAACGCCCGGCGTCTTGGTGGGATCGGTCCCTGACCAGACCGTGTGCCGCCGGTTGTTCTTGTCGATGGCCAGGATCCGGCTGACGGCGCCGGCCACATTGACCTCGTAGATGCGGACCGTGTTGACGGGCATGGGGTTTTTGTAACCCACCTCGATCCACTGCTCCCCCATGTCGGGACTGCTCGAAGCCCAGGCGTTCGGGTGATCGCGGTTCGGCGGGATCGCGTCGGGCGGGCCGATGAGCTTCCGGGAACTCCACGACTGTACGGAAGAGATGCGGTTCAGGGCCTTGTTGATGTTCTCGATAGACGTGGCGTATGACAGGCGAATGAAGCCCTCACCGTACTCACCAAAAGAGGTGCCCGAGAGAACGGCCACACCGGCCTCGTTCAAGAGATAGTCGGCAACAACCTGGCTACTCATCCCAGTTTCGGTGATGTTCGGGAAGGCGTAGAAGGCGCCCTTGGGCATCACGCAGCGCAGCTTGGGGATTTCGTTCAATCCCTTCACGATGACTCCCCGCCGCTCCTTGAAGGCCGCCATCATCTTCTTCGATCCCTCTTGGGGCCCCGTAAGGGCCTCTGTGCCGGCCCACTGGGTGAAAGCCGCCGTGCACGAGTTCGAGTTGGTCATCAGACGGGCCACCTGGGAGGCCAATTCAGCGGGCATCACGCCATACCCAAGTCTCCAACCAGTCATGGCGTACGTCTTCGAATGTCCGTTCAAGATGATGGTTCGCTCTGCCGGAGACATGCCCGGAAAGGAAGCAACACTGGCGAACTCACCATCATACACCATGGTGTCGTATATCTCATCAGAGAGCACGGGGATGTCCCTCTCCACAGCAATCTCAGCGATAGCCTTCAAATCTTCCTGGCTAAGCACCCCTCCAGTGGGATTCTGAGGAGAGTTTAAGATGATCAGGGTAGTCCGATCCGTAACTTTATCGCGAAGCTCTGCCACATCGAAACTGAAACCTCTATCCTCCCTTAACTGGATGGGCACCGGCTTGGCTCCAGCGAAGTTGATGACTGATTCATAAATCGGGAACCCTGGATTGGGGTAGATCACCTCATCGCCAGCGCCTGCTAAGGCCAGAATGACGAAGAACATGATCGGCTTTCCCCCAGGCGTCACGACTACCAAGTCCGGATCAACCTTTACATGGCGGGTCCCGGCGATATAGTCTGCGATCGCTTGTCTGAATTCGGGAATCCCTGCGGAGGGCACATAATGTGTCTTTCCGCTGCGTAGCGCCTTCACGCCCGCCTCTATGATATTGGCAGGAGTGTCAAAATCGGGCTCGCCAATCTCCATGTGTATAATGTCCCGCCCTTGCGCCTCTAGAGCTCGCGCCTTAACCAGCACCTCGAACGCAGTCTCCGTTCCTAACCTACTCATTCGTTCAGCGAATTTCATTTTCTCCTCCTTGAGAGAAAGTATGTTCTGGCAGAAAGCCAGACTCACTCGACAACCATGGAAAGATAGTGTGTTGCTTGGGTTGCGTACCCCCGATGCTCTTCACATTGCCACAGCGATGGAATCCGACACCCTGGTGTTTATCACT
>CAZWHE010000143.1:0-10665 GCA_964633825.1 uncultured Phycisphaerales bacterium
CCCGAGAAATTCGCGAAGGGGAGCTTCGGAACCGATATCGACGATCTCGAGCTCTTCCTGGAGAGCGTGGGCAACAACGGCCACAGCTTTCCGAGAGGGATCGAGCCCGGCCCTGTTGCGCTTCTGGGGCATTCCAAAGGCGGGATGATCTCTCTCCTCAGCGCACCCGGAAACGGCAGCGTGTCGGCGATCGTCACGATCGGCGCGCCCTCCCACACGGACCGCTTTCCCGAAGAAATGAGGGCGGCATGGCGCCGGGCCGGGTACTGGCCCGTCATCGAAACGGACACGGGCCGGGAGCTCCGCATGAACGTCAGCTTTCTCGATGACTTCGAGAAGAACCGCGTTCGGTACGACGTCAAGGCCGCGCTCGAACGGCTCAAAGCCCCCCTGCTCGCCATCCACGGGACGGAGGACGATGTCGTCCCCTTCTGGGAAGCCGAGCAGATTCACAGGGAAGCGGGCAGGAAGATATGCACGCTCCTCGCGGTCGAGGGTTCGGACCATTTTCTGGGAACATCCAACAGGTTTCGGGGCGCCGGGTTCTCGCTGGAGAAGGCGCTCCGCGCCACGACCGAGTTCTTGAAGAAAAACCT
This sequence comes from uncultured Phycisphaerales bacterium, assembly GCA_964633825.1. Taxonomy (GTDB): domain Bacteria; phylum Planctomycetota; class B15-G4; order B15-G4; family CAYZWU01; genus CAZWHE01. The sequence goes on from CAZWHE010000143.1 coordinate 597, forward strand.
GGCCTCCTGAAGAGATCGCGGATCCGGAAGAGAAGGAGGAACGGATAGCGTCATGAGCGGAGATCCACCTGAGTCCGGAGCACTCCGGATGAGCAGCGGCAGGCTCGCAATGCTCATGATCGGCCTCTGCGTCTTTGCTTTTGTTTTCCGCCTCCTCTATCTCGGCCAGATCGAAGACAACGTTTTTTTCCTCGATCCCGCGCTCGATTCTGCGAACTATCACCAAAAGGCTCTCCAGATAATGGCCGGCGAGGAAACGGCCGAAGGTGTTTTGACCTATAATCCCCTCTACCCCGTCATCCTTTCCGTGCTTTACCGGTTCATGAGCGAGCCCGATTTCTACGCCGTCAGGGTCATTCAATCCCTGCTCGGAGCCGTGAACTGCGCGCTCATCCTTCTCGTGGGGCTTCGGTTCTTCACCTTTCGAACAGGACTCCTGGCGGCGCTGGGTGCCCTGTTCTACGGTCCCTTTCTCTTTTTCGACGGCGAGCTGATCCAGAGCACGTGGATTCTCTTTTTTCTTCTCCTCTCTTTTCTGCTGCTCCCTCTCGATCCGTCGCGGAAAGGTATAAGCCGGGCCGCGCTCTGCCTGCTCTCGGGGATATTGTTCGGTGTCGGCCTCCTGGGCCGTCCCAACATGATTCTCTTTCTCTTCTTTCTCTGAATCTGGCTCCTCTTTCGCCCCGTGAGGGCCGGCCGCGAGAAGGTGAACGGGCAGCAAGCAGCCGGGCAGCATGCAGCCGGGCAGCAAGCAGCCGGGCGGATCCGATTCTTGAACCGAACGGTTATCCTGGACGCCTTTGTGACCGGTGTTCTTTTCTGGGCCGGCGCCGCATTCGTTGTCGCACCCGTGACGATTCGGAACTGTGTCAAGGGGGGCGAGCTCGTTCTGACCACGGCCCACGGCGGAATCAATTTCTACATCGGCAACAATCCCGACGCGGACGGGTGGTACAAGACGCCGGCCGGTTTTAAAGGAAGCCAGGAGGGTCTGATCCGAAGCGGCAAAAGAATCGCCGAGCGCGAGACGGGATGCCGGCTCAGCCACTCCGAGGTGTCGTCCTTCTGGTTCGCAAGGGGGAAGGATTTTATCTTCGACTCTCCCGGAAGCGCGGCGCTGCTTTTTCTCAAAAAGCTCTACCTCTTCTGGAATTTCTACGAGAAACCCCTCGAAGGCAACATCTACTACACCGAGCTCTTTTCGAAAATCCTGCGCACGATGACGCTCGGTTTCGGGATCGTGGCGCCCTTCGCGCTGCTCGGTCTTCTCCTGCAGCTCGGGAGGTGGCGAGACCGCGCCGGGCTTCCGGCCCTCTTCGTTATCGTCTACATGGGAACGCTCGTCCTCTTTTTTGTGACATCCCGGTACCGGATCACCGTTCTCCCCTTCATGTTGCTCTTCGGCGCCGGGGCCGTCTGGTGGTGCATCGACAGGCTCTTCGGGAGAGACTGGAAGCGCCTGGCGGCGGCATCGCTTCTTCTCGCGGCTGCGGCCGTTTTGTCGAATACGCCCCTCTTCGGCTTGGAGGGATGCGGGGAATGCGATTTGGCATTCTCCTACTACGGGGCCGGCACGACTCACCTGAAGAATGAAAGATACGAAGCCGCGCTCGAAGACTTCGACGAGGCGCTGAGGCTCAACCCGAACGTTCCTTACTTTTACGGCAACAAGGGGATCACCCTCAATAATCTCGGCCGGCATGACGAAGCCGCTGAAATGTTTGAGACCTTCGCCCTTCGCTGGCCCCGAAGCCCCGAAGCGCACTCCAATCTGGCCGCAACCTACGTCTCCCTCGGTCGCATCAAGGAAGCGGAGCGGGAGTACGTGACCTCGTTGAGGTTGAAGCCGAACCAGCCCGGAATACGGGAAGCCCTGGCCCGGATCTACGAGAAGGCGGGCCGCCCGCGGGATGCCGAGAGAGTGAGGAAGCGGAAGATCTCCAATCACCGGCAGCCGCCGGGCGGATCAGGAGGAGCTTGGCCTTGATTCTTCCTCGAGCAGGGAATCGAGCTTGTTCTTGCCCGTGAAACCGTTTTTTTCCTGAAGGATCATTTTGTTCGAGAGATGCTTGAACATCTCTTCGAGGATGTCCTCGAAGAGGAGCTCGCGCGAAAAGGTCAGCAGCCAGCGTCCTCCCGAATAACCGGAGAGGTAGATCTGGCCGGTTCTGACATCCACCATTTTCATCTCGATCTGAATCGTGTGCCACCAGACGGGGGGGAGGTAGAGCATGGAATAATTCTGAGTGATGCGGGCGATAATGATGCAGTCGATGGTCTGCAGCTCTCCCACAACGGGAAGGATTTCGCTCGTCCTGTCGAAAAGATCGGAGGACTGCAGCTTCTGCGTCTTGACCAGCCTTTCCAGGTCGATCTTATCATAGGTTGTAAAGAAGGGGCTTTCGTTGAAGTACCTCTGCACCTTGTCGGCAAGAAGATTGAGCGTTTCCTGTTCGATGTCGCTGGCGTGGGTGTGGCCGAAACCGTAAAAGCCGTTCGAATCGTTGGAGGGGGCTATGACGCCGAGGACGCTCACTTTCTTCTTGCTGTCTTTCCTGGGGCTGTATTCCGAGTCCATGACGACTTTGTACGATTGACAGCCCGTGAGGCAGAGCGCGAAAAAGGAAAGGGTCAGGATCTTTGTGCGAAACATGGCAAACCTCTTTCTTCAAGGCCCCTTGCCGGGGCCGGAATCGCCGGATTCCTATCCTCTCCCCTTGGATAAGCGTTGTGGTAAAAGGATTGCGGGCGCTGAAAATGGGCGACTAATTGACAGAATCTTGCCCCTGGAGCATTGACGGCGCGGGCTGTGGAAAGTACAAAGTTCATTCCGGCTTGCGTTCCGGCTTGCAGCGCCGTATTTGGTGACGTCTCGAAAAGGAAGGATTCGCTTTCGATGAAGCTCTATCTCGTGCGGCACGGAGAACCACTTCCCAAGAGCGTTGACACGCAATGTCCTCTGTCGAAAGAGGGACGCAACGGTGTGGAGAGAGTCTCCCTTTACCTGCGTGAAGCCGGGGTCAGGATCGATCACATTTACCACAGTGATAAACTCAGGGCCGTTCAAACAGCGGTGATTCTGGGCAGCGTGATCGCTCGGAACGGTGAGATCAACGAGGTCAAAGGCCTCAGCCCGAACGATCCGATCGAACCCCTCTTGGAGCACATCTCCAAATGGGAGGAGGACAGGATGCTCGTAGGCCATCTCCCTTTCATGGCCACGCTCTGTAAAAAGCTGCTCGAGAAGGCGACGGTTCCCGTTTCCATTTCCTTTCCTCCCGCCTGTGTGATCTGCATCGAGAACCATCCCGAGGATCACTGGGCTTTTCGATGGATGATCGAGCCCGGGATGCTGCCCTAGCCCGGTTATTTCACGCGTTTCTACTGCGGAGCTGCCAGGTACGATGAATACTGCGTTGCGTTTCACGAAAAGATCCTCAAGGTGTCAAAAACACCTCTACGGTCTTTTCGCTCACGCGCCTTGTCTCATAGCACCTGGCGTCTTCGGGCGCTTTGCGTCCGACAGCCCCTCGTGACGAAACGCGTGAAATAACCGGGCTAGCCCCCCGGCACGGACGGCATGGTGTCGAATTGGATAACATCACCGAGACGATTCTTTTCTACTGTGTGTTTATCGTGAGCGGTTCGTTTCACGAGGTCGCCCACGGCTGGTCGGCTTGGCGCATGGGCGATCCCACGGCCAGGAATGCCGGCCGCGTAACGCTCAACCCTCTGGTTCACATCGACCTCATCGGAACCGTTATCTTCCCCCTCATCAACATTGTCGGCGGTATGGCGTTCCTGATCGGCTGGATGAGGCCCGTCCCCGTCAACTACGCGAACTTCAACAATCCGCGGCGGGAGATCCTGATCGTTTCCCTGGCCGGGCCCTTTGCCAATCTCCTTCTCGCATTCACCGGGGCGTTGGCGATGTGGGCTTTCTGGAAGGCCGGTCTTCTGGAGGCGGACGGCACGGGGATCATCGTCTCCCTGCTGAAGAATTTTGTCCTGATCAATTTTCTACTGGCCGGCTTCAATCTCCTGCCGGTTCCGCCCCTCGACGGAAGCTCAATCGTAGACTATATCAGGAACGACAGTTACGGAACCTATCACAGCCAAGGCATGATCGGGATCCTATTGCTGTACGCCTGCATCTTTCTCGGTTTTTTCCGATATCTCTGGTACGGAGCGCTTTCCGCCGCGGCATGGTCTATCATTTATCCTCTTGGATCGGCGATTATTCTCATTATTTTTACCCTGGCGATCGTAATGTTTGTCAGGAAAACAAAACCGGGGGGAACGCCCCCTGTCCGGTTTCGCGGTCCCCTTGACCGGGCATGGGAGGAGAACAGCGATACGGTCGAGGCGAGAAAGACCGTCGAAAGAGCGAGGAGCGCTGTGGAACGACTCCGGCGCGGCGAAGAGATCTCCCAGGGGGACAAGCAGTGGCTGGAAAAACTGAGGCGGGATAAAGGAGACGGCCAGCCTCTCTGTTCGAGCCTCAGTTTCGACGTGCGCAACGAGTTCTGCCGGACCTGTCCGAACCTGAACCTCTGCGTCCTGCGCGACGCAGAGGAAAACCCCGCGGGTCCCGCAGACGGTCCTGAATGAAAGGGGGACACAATACGTATTCTTCCGTTGGATAATTAAAAAACCATATTAATGGTAATTCCGGAAGAATACGTATTGTGTCCCCATCACCGGAAGGAGAGTCCGATGAAGCCTCTGTTTTATCTATCACTGATGTTTTTGCTCTTTTTTTCCGTGGCCTGCGCTCCCCTGTGCTGGGCCCGGGATGATTCATGGGACCTCATGACCAGAACGGAGACGGGGGTCGACAGGTTTCGGGCCGCTTACCCCGACTTCGACGGGAGCGGGGTTGTGATCGCCGTGCTCGACACGGGGGTCGACATGGGAGTGGCCGGGCTCAGGGAGCTGCCCGACGGCAGCCCGAAAGTCGTTGACGTGCGCGACTTCTCCGGAGAGGGAGACCTCTTCTGGGAGGAGGGGCGCCTCGTTCCCGACGGGGAGGGCGAAGAGCTCGTCGACTCGCAGGGCCGGCGGCTGAAAGGCTTCCGCCAGGCGGCCGAGAGCGTTATCGACAACCGCTACTTCATGGCCTTTCTCGAGGAAAAAGCCTTTTCCGATACGTCGGTGAAGGACCTGAACGGCGACGGGGACGAGAAGGACTCCTTCGGTATTCTCGTGTTTGCCGTCAAGGACGAAAAAGAGCTTCGCTACGAGGCCGTCGTCGACGTGAACGGGGACGGCGATCTGAAGGACGGCGTTCGCCTCAGCGACTACTGGCGGAACCAGGAAGCCTTTTCGCTCAGCGGGAAGAAGGGAGACCGCAGGCAGCTCACCATGGCCGTCAACTTCTATCCCGACGAAAAGAGGCTCTCCGTTCATTTTGACGACGGCGGGCACGGGACCCACGTGGCCGGCATCGCGGCCGGGTACCGCGTTCACGGCCAGGAGGGCTATCACGGCATGGCCCCCGGGGCGCGCGTCATCAGCCTCAAGATCGGAAACAACCGCTTCGCCGGCGGCTGCACGACCACGGAAAGCGTGAAAAAGGCTTACGAATACGGCGCGAAGTACGCGAAGGATCACAACGTTCCCGTTGTGTTCAACATGAGCTTCGGCATCGGCTCCGAGCTCGAGGGCCGGAGCGCCGCCGACCTCTTTCTCGACGACCTTCTCTGGAAAAATCCGGGTGTCGTCGTCGTGACCTCGGCCGGAAACGAGGGGCCCGGCCTCTCTTCGGTGGGGACCCCGGCAGCGAGCGTCAGGGCGATGGCGGTGGGGGCCCTCCTCAGCCCCGAAGCCGCCGCGGCCCAGTACGGTTTCCGGCTCGGGAAGGAGACGCTCTTCAGCTTCTCCTCCCGGGGCGGCGATACGAACAAGCCCGACATCCTGGCGCCCGGAAGCGCCTGCTCGACCGTCCCTCCCTGGGGCGACCGGGACAGGATGCAGGGCACGTCCATGGCGTCCCCCTGCGCCGCCGGCTGCATCGCCCTTCTCGTGGATGGGCTGGTGCGCCACGATCCCGCCTACGAGATCGACAACGCCATAATCCAGCGCGCCGTGAGGAACACGGGGCGCCGTCTCGACGAGTGGACTGTTCTCGACCAGGGGGGCGGCGTGCTCGATCTGCCGGCGGCGTACGAATATGCAAAGCTCCTTTACAAAACGGACGAGCCCGAAACCTTGAGGGAATACAGGATCCGGAGCAGCGGTCCCGGCTCCGGCCGGGGAACGGCCTACTGGCGCATGAGCCCCTGTCTTCCGTCGAAAGACCAGGGCATCAGTTTCCGCGTCGAGGCGGGATTTCCGGAAAAGATAACCGACGAGAAGAAGGCGCGGTTCTACCGGGCGTTCGATCTGGTGCCCGATGTGGACTGGATCTCTCTCAGCAAGCCCCTTGTCTATCTCAAGGGATCGAAGCCGACAAGCGTGGATGTCTTTATCGATCTCGAGGGAGAGGAGCCCGGGCTCTATACGGGACGCGTCACGGCGATCCGGAGGGGCGGCGGCGCGGACGGTTCCGGCGCGGAGCGGAACGAATCCGCCTCCCCGGGGTCGGAGTTCGAGTTCGTGGTGTCGGTCATGATCCCCCACAGGGTGACACCCGAAAACCGGGGCCGCATTCGCCTGGCCGGCGATCTCGAGCCCGGTTTCCTCGATCGATTCTATCTCGAAGTTCCCCACAGCACGACGGCCGTCACGGGTGAGCTTCGTATCATCGAGGGGGGGGAGAGCTCCGTCCTGATCGCTTCCGCCTTCGACCCGGAAGGCGTGGACCGCGGTCTCGTGGGTGTTGCAAACGGGACCGAAAAGAGGCCGGGCTCCCACACGCTCATGGGCAAGAGCCTCGTTCCGGGAACGTGGGAGATTGTGGTGAACTCTTCCGTCCGGTCCAGATCGCCCGCTGATTACGACCTGGTGCTCACCCTCTCCGGTCTTGATCTCGGATCTCCGTCCCGCCTTTTCGGCGGCGACCGGGCCCGGAAGCACCTCCTCCTCCCCGTGCGCTGCGCCCAGGCCCATCCCTTCACCGGAACCCTGAAGGGCCGCGTCGGGAGTTTTGTGAAAAAAGAGATCGTCGAAGTCAGGGACTCGGACTGCTTCACGCTGACCGTGACGCCCGACAGCGGAGCGAGAAGAATCGAGTGGGCCGTTGATTTCGACCGCGAGACCTACGCCCTCTTTACCGACTGTGTTCTTAGGCTGGAGGATCCCGAGACAGGCGCCGCCGTCAGGAATTCGGCCCTGGGCCAGCGGAGCGGATCAATCAGCCTCGATCTTCCTTCCGCCCGGGCGGCCGCTGAAGCGCCGAAGAAATACCGCCTTCTTCTCAAACCCGCTTTCACCAAAGAGGCCGATACGAAGCTGTGGCGCTTCGAGATGACGGAAAGGATCTCCTGGCGCTCCGGGGCGATCCAACTCGAGCCCCTTTCCCTGAAAAAGGGCGCGCTCTCGCTCAACCCGGGCGAGTGGACGGTTGCCGAGTTCGTCCTCTCGGGGCCGCTGCCCGCTGCGCCCGAAGGGTACCGTCTCGAAGGTCTGTTCGAAGCCGAGGCCCGGGGCGATATCGGCAGGATCCTGGGAAAACGGTTCGTGCTGCCTTAACCGGGTTAACCGGGATGGCTCGCGTGTGTAAAAAAAGGCGCGCTCTCGAAAAAGAGCGCGCCTTTTCTCTCTTGTGCTTTTCTATTCGTTCAGCCAGATCCGGTTGGCTTCGTTGTAGTTGCCCTCGATGATGTCGAGGTCTCCGTCGTGGTCCACGTCGGCCATGTGGACGGACCGTGTGGCGTTCAATCCCAGCGACTGGCCGCCCGTGAAGACTCCCGTTCCATCGTTGAACCAGATCCTGTTCGATCCTCCGTTGACGCCCTCGATGAGGTCGAGTGTTCCGTTCCCGTCCACGTCGGCCATGGTGATCGAAGATGTTGCGGCGGCCGTCGTGATTGCCGTGGGACCGACAAACACCCCGGCGCCGTTGCCCAGCCAAAGCGTGTTCTGCTGGCCCGTGTTTCCCTCGATTACGTCGAGGTCGCCGTCGTTATCCACGTCGGCGAGCGCGATCGAAGCCGTTGCGCCTCCGCCCAGGGACTGGCCGCTGGAGAAGGTTCCCGTGCCGTTGTTGGTCCAAACCCTGTTCGATCCGGGGTTGCTCCCTTCGACGAAGTCGAGAACGCCGTCGCCGTTCACATCACCCAGGGCGACGCTCGTTGTCTGAGGAATTCCGAAGGGATTGCCGATGACAAAAGTGCCGAAGCCGTTGTTGAGCCACACGTTGTTCGCCTCGTCAAGGTTGCCGGCTACGATGTCGATGCCGTTGATGCCGTCCACGTCGGCGAGCGCGATCGACTGTGTGTTGCCGCTTCCGAGGTTCTGGCTGATCGTGAAAAGACCGCCGTTGTTGGTCCAGACAGTGTTGGCATCACCGCCGTCGTTCCCGGCGATGATGTCGAGGTCAAGGTCCCCGTCGATATCGGCGAGAGCGATCGAGGTCGTGTTGTTCGATCCAAGGGCTTGAGTGGAATCAACAAAGGTTCCGGCCCCGGTGGGGATGTTATACCAGATCCGATTCGCCTGAGCCGTGTTTCCTGCGGCGAGGTCGGAGTCGCCGTCCCCGTCGAGATCGCCGAGAGCGACCGATGCCGTAGCGCTGCTTCCAAGAACCTGCACCGAAAGGGTGAACGTTCCCGCTCCGTCGTTGATCCAGAGAACGTTGGAGGCCCCTGTGACCCCCTCGACGAGGTCGAGGTCGGTGTCGTTGTCGATGTCTTCCACCGCGACAGCGGATGTGGCGGCTGCTACAAAGTTCGGCTGTACGGAAATCGTGAATGTGCCCGTGCCGCCGCCGTCATTTGTCCAGACCTCGTTTACGGCCCCGTTGATGCCCAAGACGATGTCGGGGCCGTTGATGCCGTCCAGGTCGCTCGTGGTGATCGAGGTCGTTGCGGTGGCTCCGAGCGTATCGCTCTGGACGAAAACTCCCGCTCCGTTGTTCATCCAGACTTCGTTCGCGTCGGGGGGACCGCGTCCCACGATGAGGTCGTCGCTGTTGATTCCGTCCACGTCTTCGAGGGCGACTGATGTTGTGACTGTAAAGGTGATGCCCATGGGAGTGGTCATACCGCCGAATGTGCCGTCGCCATTACCAATCCAGTAGAGGTCGGGCTGGTTATTGGTTCCAACAAAAACATCGAGAACATTGTCTGCATCGATATAGCCGAGGGCGACGGACGCCGTCTGGATTGCAACCGCGGCGGTCCAGCCCGAGGCGAATGACCCGGTTCCGTCGTTGAGCCAGACCTGGTTGGCTGTTCCATCGTTGCCTTCGAAGATGTCGAGGCCGTTGACGCCGTCCAGGTCGCCCAGCGCGATCGATCTCGTGGTGTCCGTCCCGGCGAGTGTCTCGTTGAGAGTGAGGTTCCCGTTTCCGTCGTTGAGCCAGATCGTGGTTCCCGACCCGTCGTTCCCTTCGACGAGATCGATGAAGGTGTCGCCGTTCAGGTCGCCCAGGGCGATCGTCTCGGTGTTGGTCGTGCCGAGCGCCTGTCCCGAATCGATGAACCTCCCGGGATCATCGGGGGTTTTCGTCCAGACCATGTTTGCTGTGTTGTATTTTCCGACGACGAGGTCGAGGTGGTTGTTGCCGTCCACGTCGCCCAGTGCGAGCGCTCTCGTGTCCTGAGCGCTGCCGATAAGCTGCTCGTGGGCGCCCCCGAAGTTGCCTGTTCCGTCGTTGGTCCAGATCGTGCTGAATTCTCCCCCGCTCGAATTGCGGAACGCCAGGTCGAGGTCGGTGTCTTCGTCCATGTCGCCCGCGGCGGCGGCCTGGGAGCTCAAGCTGTAGCCTCCCGGGCTGGACCACCCGGCGGCGAACGTACCCGTACCGTTGTTGATCCACGTGACGTTGAACTCGCCGTTGTTGGCGGCAGCGAAATCATCGACAGTGTCCCCGTCCAGGTCGCCGGCGGCAACGGACGTCGTGGCGCCCGCACCGAGCGTCTGCCCCGTATTGGTGAATGTTCCCGTTCCGTCGTTTGTCCAGACC
>CAZWHE010000144.1:0-10610 GCA_964633825.1 uncultured Phycisphaerales bacterium
CCACCGGTTCACGCCGGAGCGGGAAGTGGCCGCCATGGCGTCGCTCGACCTGGCGCGGGCGGCGGTCAGGATCCGGGACGCCCTCCGGATTCCGATCGTCGGTTTCGACCTCGCCGGGCCGGAAGCCGGGTATCCGGCCGAACACCACATAGACGCATTCGGCTTCGCCCACAAGAAATTCCTCCACAAAACGGTCCACGCCGGCGAGGCCTACGGGCCGGAGAGCATCTTCCAGGCGATCACCGATCTCCACGCCGACAGGATCGGCCACGCCTGCCACATTTTTTCGAGCGACATGATCCAGTCTTCCGAGGTGAAGAACAAAGAGGAGTACGTGGAAAGACTGGCCGAGTACATCGCCGACCGCCGCGTGACCATCGAGACCTGCCTCACCTCCAACCTCCAGACGATCCCCGAGATCACCGATCTGAAAGACCACTCCGTGGCGAAAATGCTGGAGAGGAAGATCGCCGTCACTTTCTGCACGGACAACCGGCTCGTGTCACACACCGACGTGACGGGCGAGCTCAAAAAAGCTGTGACCGCCTTCGACATCGATAAAAAAAGGCTGCGCGACACGGTGATCACGGGCTTCAAGCGCTCCTTCTTCCCGGGGACATACGTGGAAAAACGAAAATACGTCCGGCAGGTCATCGACTATTACAACAAGGTGGCCGCGCGCTTCGGGATTTGAAGAGGACTGCGAAGAAAGTGGATAAAGAGGAACTAAACCCTGAAAGATATTGGGAACACGGCTGGGACGGCCACGAGCGGGCTCAGCGTCTCCGCCTGGCGCGGATTCCCATGTCCGAAAAGCTTTCCTGGCTGGAGATGATGCATCGGATCGTGAACCACATGGCGCGCCGGCGCAATTCAAGAAAGGCTCCATGAAGATCAAGAGCAAAAAGAAGGTCAAAGCGCCGAGAGAATGGACCCTCCAGGACGCGAGGGACCTCTATTACATCGCCGAATGGAGCATGGGGTTCTTCGACATCAACAGGGCGGGCAACGTGTCCGTCCGCCCCCGGAAGGAAGAGGGCCCCGCCCTCGATCTCAAGGTCATCATCGACGAGCTCCGGGAGCGCGGGATCTCGCTTCCCCTCATCATCCGGTTCAGCGACATCCTGAAGAGGCGGATCCGCGACATCAACGAGTGCTTCGCCAAGGCGATCCGCGAGTGGAAATACAATGGCAGGTACCTCTACGCATTCCCGATCAAGGTCAACCAGTCCCGCGAAGTGGTCGAGGAGATCATCTCCGAGGGGAAGCGCTTCGGCTTCGGCCTCGAAGCGGGCACGAAGCCCGAGATCCTCCTCGCCATCCCGGCCGTGGACGGCGAGAAGCGCCCCATCATCTGCAACGGCTACAAGGACGACGAGTATATCCATACGGCCCTCATCGCCTCCAAGATGGGCAAGAACGTGATCATCGTCGTGGAGAAGCTTTCCGAGCTCCCGCGCATCATTTCAGCCGCCCGGAAGATGAAGGTGCGGCCCAGCATCGGCATCCGCCTCAAGCTCTCGGCGCGCGGCCGCGGCAAGTGGGAGGACTCGGGGGGCGACGGCTCCAAGTTCGGGCTCTTCGCCTTCGAGGTGATCCGCGCCGTGGAGATCCTGAAAAAGCACCGCATGCTCCGGTGCCTGAAGCTGATCCACTTCCACCTCGGTTCGCAGGTCACGTCGATCCAGTCGATCAAGACCGCCCTGACCGAGAGCTCCCGGTTCTACACGGAGCTCCGCAAGATGGGCGTCAGGATCGAGTACTTCGACGTGGGCGGCGGCCTCGCCGTGGACTACGACGGGTCGAAGACCAACTTTCCCTCTTCGAGCAACTACTCCATGGAGGAATACGCGTCCGACGTGGTCTACACCATCGGCGAGGCGTGCACGGAGGCCAAGATTCCCTGTCCCACGATCATCTCCGAGAGCGGCCGCTCCGTCGTGGCCCCCCATTCGATGCTCGTCTTCGAAGTGCTGGGAACGAGCGAAGTAGGGTCGCCCGCCCTTCCCGTGGCGGAGAACCGGAACCTCTCCCCCGTGGTGAAAGAGGTGGTCGACATCACCCGGACCATCACGCGCAAGAACTTTCAGGAGGTCTTTCACGATCTCATGCAGTGCCGGGAAGAGGCGAGGCATCTCTTCAACCTCGGCTATCTCTCCCTCGAAGAGCGGGCCCAGTTCGAGAGCCTCTTCTACACGGGATGCCGCAGGATCCTGAAGATCACCGAGAGCCTCGACTACATTCCCGACGAGCTCGAGGGGCTCGAGAGGTTCCTGGCCGACACCTGTTTCTGCAACTTCTCGGTGTTCAAGACCCTTCCCGACCACTGGGCCGTGAAACAGCTCTTCCCGATCCTGCCGATTCACCGGCACAGGGAGAGGCCGACGCAGAAAACCACCCTCGCCGACATCACCTGCGACTCCGACGGAAAGGTGGATCAGTTCATCGACCTGAGGGACGTGAGCGACGTCCTGGCCCTTCCCCCTTTCAAGGAGAGAGAGCCCCTCTACCTGGCGGCTTTCATGATGGGCGCTTACCAGGAGGCGCTCGGGGACTTTCACAACCTCTTCGGGGATGTGAACGTCATCCACATCTCGCTCCTCGAAGACGGCAGCTACGACATCGACAAAGTGATCCTGGGCGACACGGTGAAAGAGGTGCTGGGGTATATGGAATACGACCGGGGGACGCTGATCAACCGGTTCAGGAAAGCACTCGAAAAGAGCGCCCGCGCCAAGCGCATCACGCTGAAGGAGTCGGCGGCCTTTCTCAAGTCGTACGAACGGGGCCTCGACGGCTACACCTATCTCGAAACCGGAACGGCCGGAAGCAGACGGACTCCCAAAAAATGACGATCCGCGATTTCGCAAAATCGGACAAGCCGCTCGTCGTGCTGACCGGCGCCGGGATCTCGGCCGAGTCGGGCATTCCGACCTTCCGCGGCCCCGAAGGTTACTGGACCGTGGGATCCACGGAATACCGGCCCGAGGAGATGGCCACTTTCTCCATGTTTTCCCGGAACCCGATCGAGGTCTGGCAGTGGTATCTCTACCGGCTCGGCGTTTGCCGCGGAGCGGAACCGAACGCCGGGCACCGCGCCGTGGCGGAGATGGAGAAGCTTCTCGGCAGCCGCTTCCTCCTCATCACCCAGAACGTGGACGGCCTCCACCTCCGGAGCGGCAGCAGCCCGGAGCGAACCTTCCAGATCCACGGCAACATCGGCTTCATGCGCTGCGCGGCCGAGTGCACGCGCCGCGTTATCGCCGTCCCGGAGGACGTGAAGCCGAAAACCAGGGACGAGCCCCTCACCGACGCGGACCGCGAGGCCCTCCGGTGCCCGGAGTGCGGCGGTCTCGCGCGGCCCCACGTTCTCTGGTTCGACGAGTGCTACGACGAGGAGTTCTACCGCTTCAACAGCTCGATCGAGGCCGCCGGCAACGCCGGCATGCTCCTCATCGTGGGGACCTCGGGCGCAACCAACCTCCCCATGCAGGTCGGGGCGATCGCGGCGCAGCGGGGGGCGCTCCTCGTGGACGTCAACCCCGATCCCAACCCTTTCTCGGCCCTGGCGGAGCGCACGGGCGGCATCTTCCGACAAGGTCCGGCGGGCGAGATCCTGCCCCGGATCGTAGAGGAGATGAAGGGAGAGTAGCCCCGTTCCGGCGGCCGGGGAACGGCCGGGCTAAAAAACCGCCTTCACGGCCCGGACCTGCCATTTCTTTTTTTCCATGACGGTGTAGGCCACCCAGAATTTCCCCTTGCTGTCGAAACAGCCGTCGGGATAGCGGGGGTTCTTCCCGGTGAGCTTGAGCCTTCGCGCTTCGCCCTGTTCGCCCGGGCCGACCCGGCGGATACAGACTTCCCACCCGCCCGACGTTTCCTGGCACCAGAGGAGATGAGGCCTCCCGTCCCGATCGAGGATGAGGCGGGGTGAACCGATCCGGCCCATGTTCACAGCGACCTCGACCTGATCGCTGAAATCGTCGGCGATCTCACCGTCTTCTCCGACATCGAGGCTGTTCAGGAAAACCGCCTTCGCGCCGTAGCCGGCCGACGCCTTGTGGCTGTTGTCCCACGCCACCCAGGGAACGCCGCCGCGCGTCACGGCGAGCGTGGGAGCGTAGTCGCGCGCCAGGCCCTCCCCGCGGAACCCGGCTGCGAGAATATCGCCCGGCTTCATCTTCTTGTCCACGTGCCGGACGAAGATGGAGTTCTCGTCCACAGGGGGCTTGCTCGAAAGGGTTCCGTGGTAGTCCCAGGCCCAGGCGACCCAGACGCCGCCCTTCCCGTCGGCCGAGACAACGGGGTCGGCATGGTCCTCGTAAGTCGGCACGTTTTTGGGGCTCACCTGGACCGGCTTCGACCACCCCTTTCCCGAGGAGCGGGAGAGGAAGATCTCCCGGTCACGCGAGTACTGCCCCATCACGGCCCACTCGTACCAGGCGAGCCAGACTTCGCCCTTGCCGCCCGCGCAGAGAGCGGGCGCCATGGCGTCGTCCCGGGACTTGGTCACCTGCTTCGGTTTTCCGGGCTTGCCCTTCTTCACGCGGACGACGGAGATGTCGTATCGGTCCCTGTGGTCCGACACGTAGGCCACGACGAGGTCCCCGTTCTCCTGGGCGACGATCGCCGGCGCGTACTCGTCCGACTTCGTGGCCGCCAGGGGAACGTCTTCCCGCCATTTTCCCTCTACGAACGACCTGAGATAGATGTCGTTCGACCCGCCTTCGTCGGTCACATAGACGAGATGAACCTCTCCGTCCGGGCCGGCGGCCAGGCGGGGCATCCTCTCGCGGACGATTCTCTTCTCCTTCTTCACTTTCGGCGCATAGACGGTCCCCGAGTCGACAAAGGCCTTTTTCTTGAGGTTGGAGCGCTTCACCTTCGAGAGCGCCTTGTCGATCACGTCCCGGAAGTCGCTATCCTCGCCGATCCCGCCCTTGTTGAAAACACAGACGCCCTTCCCGTCGAAGACGGCCACGTTGCAGATCCCGGAGACGCGGATGATGTGCCTGTAGCGATCCAGGTTGTCTGGAACGACGGGACAGTTGAGGCGGTAATGCTTCTTGTAATGGACAATGGGAAGGTCTTCGTCCCCGCCGAGGACGAAGAAGAAAAAGACGTTCTTCTTCTCGTAGTCCTTGATGATATCCCCCGCCCTGGAGGATTCGACCTGGCAGCCCCCTCACCAGGGGATGCCGGTGAGCATCACGAGGACGGAGCCCTCGTAGTGGCTCGGATCGATCGTGTGTCCCTCCGTGTCGACGAAGGTGATACCGGTCAATTTTTTTCCCACGAAGCTCCGCTCGGGCGGCGCCTCGGCGGCGATCAGCGAAGCCGAGACGAAAACGACCGCGACAAGAAACAGATATCGCATGGGATTCCTCCTTCGAAAAACGGTCCGGCACGGTGGACCGTGCGGGTACGAATGTGATAATCTTCCGTCATGACGCGACAAACAGAGTTGCTCCTCCTGCTCCTCCTTCTCCTCGCGGCGGCGTGCACGACCGTGGAGAAGGAAAGACCCTTTCCCCCCGGTCCCGGGCTGGCTCTTCTCCCGGGCGAGAAGGCTCTGGTGCGGGTCGACGATCCCGGCGATCTTCCCGACTTCGCCGCGGGATTCCGGGACAAGCCCTCCCTCCTCAGGGCCGTCGGCCAATCGATACGATACATGGAAAGCCCGTCGTCGCGAAAGGAATATCCCCAGAACGGGATCACCCACGGCCGGGCGCTCCGGAGCCTCGAGCTCTTCAGGCGCGACCTCCGCGAGTCTCGTTCTTCCGCCGAGTTCGCGGGGAAAATCGAAAGACACTTCGACGTCTACATTTCGGCGGGGTACGACGGCCGCGGCTCCGTCCTCTACACCGGGTACTACGAGCCCGTCATCAGGGCGAGCCGGAAGAGGGCGGGGGCCTACCGCTTCCCGCTCTACCGCCTTCCCCGCGACCTCGTGAAGGACGAAAAGGGACGCGCCCTCGGCCGCCGGACGCCCCTGGGCGACACGCTCCCTTATTACACGCGGAAAGAGATCGACGGCGGCGGCGCCCTCGAGGGGCGCGGCCTCGAGCTGGCCTGGCTCGAGAACGCCCTCGACGCTTATGTGATCCACATCCAGGGTTCGGCCAGCCTCCTCCTCGCCGACGGAACGATCATGAAGGTCGGGTACGCCGGAAAGAACGGACACCCATACAGCAGCCTGGGCGCGGCCCTGATCAGGGATAAGAAGCTGGTGCAGACCGAGGCCTCCCTCGACAGGATCCGCGCCTGGTTCCGGAGGCATCCGGACGAGCTTTTTCCTTATCTCTTCGAAAACAAATCCTACGTCTTTTTCACCGAGACCGACGGGGGACCGTACGGATCCATCGGCGTCGAGGTGACGCCGCGCAGGACGATCGCCACGGACAAATCGATCTTCCCGCGCGCGGCCGTCGCCTTCCTCGACACCCCCCTGCCCGCGAGGAACGGAGAGGGAGAGATCGTTGTCGAACCGTACCGCGGCTTCGCCCTCGACCAGGACACGGGCGGAGCGATCCGGTCGGCGGGAAGGGTCGACCTCTTCTTCGGGACAGGGCCCGAGGCCGAAGATCTGGCGGGCCGAACCCGCTCCGTGGGAAGGCTGTACTATCTCTTCGCGCGGGGAGCGGACGGACAACACGCTTATTGATATTCAAGGAGGGATGGTTTCATGGAAAAGTGGACGTGCATCGTATGCGGCTGGGACTATGACCCGGCCCTGGGCGATCCGGCGGGCGGCATAGAGCCCGGAACGCCTTTCGAAGATCTTCCCGACGATTGGGTCTGTCCGGTCTGCAGCGTGGACAAGGAGAGTTTCGAAAAAGTCGGTTGAGTCCGGACCGGCGCATTCTCTTTTACGAGGCAGCAATGAAAGACATCAAGCTGGCCGAAGGCGTCTACTGGGTCGGTGTGATCGACTGGAACGTGAGGAACTTTCACGGGTACACCACACCGCGGGGAACGACGTACAACGCCTATCTCATCGTGGACGAGAAGGTCGCCCTCATCGACGCGGTGAAGCCCCCTTTCCGGGACGAGCTCTTTGCAAACATCAGGAGGCACATCGACCCCGCGAAGATCGATTACGTCGTCTCCAATCACACCGAGATGGACCACTCGGGCGCCATCCCGGCTGTTGTCGACGGGGCGAAAAAGGCCGTTGTCGTCGCTTCACCCAAGGGGCACGAGGGGCTCGACCTCCACTACGGGAGAGACTGGAACAAGCGGGTCGTCAAGACGGGGGACGAGATCAGCCTGGGAAAGCGGACGCTCCGGTTCGTCCTGACGCCCATGGCCCACTGGCCCGACTCGATGTTCACCTACCTGCCCGAGGAGAAGATCCTCTTCTCCATGGATGTTTTCGGCCAGCACATCGGCTCGGTCGAGCGCTTCGACGACGAGCTCGGAAAAGGCACGTCCCTCATGGAGGCGAGGAAATATTACGCCAACATTTTTATGTACCTCAGCCGGCCGGTCCAAAACGCCCTGAAGGAGGCGGCCAAGCTCGACATCGACACCCTCGCCACGAGCCACGGAATCATCTGGCGCTCCCACATCGCCGATGTGACGGAAAAGTACCGCCGCTGGGCCGCCGGGGAAGCGGAGCCGCGGGCGTGCATCATCTACGACACCATGTGGAACTCCACCGAACAGCTCGCCAAGGCCGTCCTGCAGGGCCTCGAAGAGGAAGGAGTCCCGGCGCGCCTCTTTCATCTCGGCGAGTCGGATATCACCGAGATCGCGTCGGAAATCCTCGACTGCCGCGGCGTGGCCGTGGGATCGTCGACGCTCAACAACGGCATGCTTCCCCTCGTGGCGGGATGCCTCGCCTACATCAAGGGCCTCCGCCCCGCCAACAAGAAGGGTGTTGTCTTCGGGTCGTACGGATGGAGCGGCGGCGCGTGCAAGGCGATCCTCGGGGAGCTTGCCGCATCGGGCATCGCCGTGGACCTCGATCCTCTCGAGATCAAATATCTACCGCGCCCCGACGATCTCGACAATGCGCGCCGCCTCGGGCGGGAGTTCGCCAAGAGTATCCGGTGAGTGGCCGGCAGTAGAAAGAGGAACAGACGAGTGCCGTTGTCGAGATCTCGCGTGTTTCCCGACACTTGAAACATGCATACGATACCCATATAATTAACTGGGTTTATTGTAATATTGTCAATTAACCTCGACGAGCGACTTGACACATAATAACAAAACCCATAATATAGCTATGGGTAACACAAAACAACATCAATGGTTACTGACAATGAAGCATGATAAGTTTTTCCACCAACACCCGGTTTTCAGGGGAGAAGAGCTGGCCGAGCATCTGTCGTCCCTTGGTGAGGTCGGCAAAAGAACGCAGGAGGCTCTCTTGGCTTACTACCGAAAGACCGGCCGGGTCGTTCGGTTGCGGCGCGGGCTATATGCCGTCATTCCAGCAGGAGCCGACTCCGATACCTTTCCGATCGACCCCTTCCTCGTCACCGCGATGCTGACCAAAGATGCGGTCTTGTCACACCACACGGCTCTCGAGTTTCACGGGCGCGCTTGCTCTGTCCGGGAACACTTCATCTACTCGGCATCCCGTCCGCTGAGACCCCTGATGTTCCGCTCCCATGCTTTTCAGGGAACGAAGTTTCCGAAGGCTCTTCGCCGCTCTGGAATGGAAAATTTCAACGTTGCGGTCAGAGAGCGCGCTGGCAAGGAGCTTCGAGTCACAAACCTGGAACGAACCCTGGTGGATACTCTGGATCGCCCGGATCTTTCAGGAAGCTGGGAGGAAATCTGGCGTTCGCTCGAGTCCGTCGAGTTCTTCGATCTCGACAGGGTCGTGGAGTACACGCTCCTGCTCGGAAACGCCACCACCGGTGCGAAGGTAGGATTCTTTCTCGAGCAGCATCGTGAAGCCTTGATGGTAGAGGACCGACATCTCAAGGAACTTCACGGCCTGAGGCCCCGGCAACCGCATTATCTGGACCGCGCCAAGCGAACCCCCGGCCGTCTCGTATCTGAATGGAACCTGGTAGTCCCTAGAGATGTGCTCGAACGGACGTGGGGAGAAGTGCTATGAAAATCTCCCCTGAAAAGCTGGCTGCTGAAGCGGAAGCGTCCGGATTCAGACCCGACGTACTCGAAAAAGTCGCTCTCCTGCTTGAATTGCTCGACGCTTTTCGAAGCCATCCCTTTCTCAAAAGAAAACTGGCCCTCAAAGGCGGGACGGCCTTGAATTTATTCGTCTTCCATGTCCCGCGGCTCTCCGTCGATATTGATTTGAATTATGTGGGAGCCGAAGATCGCGATGCCATGCTCGCCGATCGACCCAAGATCGAGCAGGCGGTCCAGGCGGTTTTTGCACGTGAGGACTTCGAGGTCAGACGAATGCCCGAAGAGCACGCCGGAGGCAAGTGGTTGCTGCGGTATGAAAGCGCTTCCGGCCAGACCGGCAACCTCGAAGTGGACGTCAACTTCATGTTCCGCGTCCCGTTATGGCCGGTGACGTATTGCAGCTCTCAACCTGTCGGTTCTTGGCGGGCCACGGGAATCCCGGTACTGGACCGCCATGAATTGGCAGCCGGAAAGCTCGCGGCATTGTTGGCGCGCAGGCAGGCGAAAGACTTTTACGACGGCTTCAGAATTCTCCGGATGGACGACCTCGATCTCCATCGACTTCGTATCGCATTCGTCGTCTACGGTGCAATGAACAGGAAGGATTGGAGAACGGTCTCTGCGGAGGACCTAGACATTGACGCCGCTCAGTTGGCCAGACAGCTGGTCCCCTTGTTGCGCGCCAACGAAGCAGAGGTTCATACGAAATCAGCGGAATATTGGGTGCACTTTGTAAAGGAATGCAAAGCGGGCTTATCGGCAGTACTGCCTTTCACAGATTCCGAGTGGGCATTCTTGGATCTGCTTCTTAACCAAGGGGTGATCGACTCGACATTGCTGACGGCTGATGCATCCCTCCAGAAGCGCATACAAAACCAGCCGCTTCTCGAATGGAAGGCTATCAATGTGCGCCGTCACAAGGGGCTGGCTTGATAAAACCAGCACGCTTCCGGGCGGTTACGATTCGACCCGCCGCTGGAAATCGTTTTATTACACCCAGCAATCTTAGCAAAGCCGATATGTTTCCTTTTCTCACCCCCCCCGACTACGGAGTGGCATATCGCACGGAATAGGGTTCCGCCCGGGCCGTGACGTATGCTGCAGAGATATTGGAAAGCTGGCGGAGATGAAAAAGGTCGTGCAGCACCCATGAGGCGAGAAGGTCCCCGGCTTTGATCGCACCGAATTTAGGGTGTTCGTAGGCTTGGTTCCAATCAGGTTGATCCAGGCCTTGGAGCCAATGAATCGATGCGGTCCTCTCCTTTCGGAAGTCTTCCAACGTCCTTTGGGGGTTCCGGTCGTTGTAATCCCTTTTCTTCGCCCAGCCCTCGGGGTCGATGGGAGGCCACTCCCTGCCCGGGTCCTCGAGCAGGAGACAGAGCCTTTTCCGGAAGTCGTCCCGTTCCTCGTCGCAGAGATGGCTCATCACTTCGAGGACCGACCACTTGCCGGGCTCCGGCTTCCAGCGTGCCCTTTCCGCGGGCATTCCCCGGAAAAAAACG
>CAZWHE010000145.1:0-10332 GCA_964633825.1 uncultured Phycisphaerales bacterium
AAGAAACCGATCAGAAAAAGTTCCAAAAATTCTAAAATACCCCGTATCAGTATTCCTGTTCCTCTAGAAGTCAGCAATTGAAAAGTTCAAATGCCTTGTATAACTCCTGTATCTTGGAGGGTGCTCACACGCGTATTTGAAATGGCGGGCTTCCGTCTGGAGAGAGGGACAAGCAGCCATCTCGTCTATTCAAAAGAAGGTGTTCTCAGGCCCGTCATTATTCCGAAGTACAAAAATATAACTGTTGCTATCATCAGGGGCCTGCTCAGAACAGCCGGGATGACCAGGGAAGAATATTTCAGGTATCTCAATAAAGCCTAAACAGCATCCGTCCGAACGTTTCGAGCAACTCATAGGATCTGCCCACCCAAAAAATAACAAACCGCCCCCGGAGGGTTTGGGTCTTTCCCCTTATTTTTCGAACTTGTTTTGATATAATGCTTTCATCCCCGACAGATGTCTTTTTCAGTGAAATTGATCGGGGTGAGTGTTTTCGGGTTTTGCTGCAGTGTATTCTCGAGAAAAAAGGGGGGAAACCATGCAGACGATGAATCAGAGAATTTTCGCATTCGCGCTCGGCATCGGGCTTCTGTTGATATTCCCTGCTTCCGGTTTCGGGCAGTCGTGGACCTATGGCCCGAGCCTGAACCAGGCGCGTCACGGCCTCGATCTGGTGGAACACAACGGAGATATCTACGCCATCGGCGGGTGGAACGGCGGAACGACTCTCGAGGTTCTCTATTCCGGGGCCGCGAGCTGGACCCCGCTCGCGCCTTTGCCCGTGAAGCAGGAGGGTGTTGCCGCAGCCCTGGTGGGAGACGAGATCTATACTTTCGGCTCCTACGGGCCTTCGAACATCTGCCAGGTCTACGACATCAACACGAACACCTGGTCGACCGGTCCGAGCGTTCCTGTTGCGTTGTATTGGTCGACGGCCGAAGCGGTCGGAGCCGACATCTACCTCATCGCCGGATATTCTCCGGGAGGGGCGGGGGCTCTCGACACGCTTTACATTCTGGATACTGTATCGGGCACATGGACCCAGGGCGCAAGTCTGCCGGGAACGATCCAGATTCCGGCGTCCGCCCTTCACGGAAACATGATCTATGTTTTCGGGAGAAGCGCGGCGTATTACAAATACGATGTTGCGGCCGGGACCTGGACGACCTTTACCGGGCCGCCGAGCGGGCACGGCAACGCGGCCGAAGCGGTGACGGCGGGTGATACGATCTATCTGATCGGCGGGAATTCGGGATATATCTACGAAGCGTACAAGACGACCGAGCTCTTCGATCCCGCGACAGGAGCGTGGACGAGCGGTCCCGATCTGAACACGGGCCGGTACCAGTTCGGAGCGGTCTATGTCTCTTCGGAGGGTAATCTATACGCTGCCGGCGGCCGGGACGAGAATGCCCAGTCGATTGCATCCGTCGAGATGCTGGCGGCCGCGTCGTTCTCTCTCGCCGTCAGTCCCGACCCGCTCCAGGCGGGCCAGAGCGCAACCTTCAACATCACGAACGGCCAACCCTTTACGAACACCTACCTCGTCTACAGCCTGGCGGGTCCGGGAAGCGTCTGGGTGCCGATGCTGAACGTCACCATCGATCTGGCGAGCCCCAAGAAGGCTTTCGGGCCGACCCAGACCACCGGGACCGGCGCCGTGAGCTGGGGCGCCGCGATCCCGGGCGGAGCCGCCGGGTTGAGCGTCTGGCTCCAGGGTGTGCAGTACGGCCAGACCACGAACGTTGTGGCGACAACAGTACAGTAAAATCTGTACCATCGTTGGAGTTGAGAATATTCCAAGGAGGTTCCATGTCTGAATTGAAAGAACTGTCACGCCGTGTGGCCCGGCTCGAACGACGGAACCACGGCCTGAGGCTGGCCCTGTCGCTTGTCCTGGTTCTCGCCGCCGGTCTTGGATTTTTGGGGTTTACCGGGCAGGGGAAGAAGATCGACAGGCTCGAGGTGAAGTCGCTCGTCGTTCGTGAAGGGTATGGATTCGGCGAGATCGAGATCCGTCCCTCGGAGATCGTCATGAAAGACGAAAAAGCCCGGAGAAGAATGATCCTCCGAACCTCGGGCATGACCTTCTTCGATCGGAAGGGAAGGGTCGTCCGCGAGCTGCCCGCTTCGTCCGGAGCGCCGGCAGAGAAGGAGTGATGCCGCTTCTCACACCGCCGGCCGGATTCTTGTCAAAAGAATCTGTCTTCCAGACGGATTGTCCGCCACAAATCCCCGGAGATATTGTTTACCTCAATTATGCATAAAACATCGGCTCAGATCGGCAACCCTCGATGTTTTTTGCATAGTTGAGGTTTTCTCCGTTCTGTCGAGCCGGCGCGTTCGCAGCGCCGGCGCATATCGAAGGAATAGAATGATCCGCAGGATATTGATCATGCTCTTTGTCGCTGGAGCCCTTCCCGTCCTCTCCGGTCCCCTCGACGGACAGGATCGAAAGGTCGGGCTGATCCTAAACAAGGAAGGCGCCTTCGAGGGGTACACGCTCTTCACCCCGATCTTCTCGACCACCACATTTCTGATCGACATGAACGGAAAGGTCGTCCACTCCTGGGAGAGCGATTATCCGCCCGGCCAGTCTGTCTACCTCCTCGAGAACGGCCATCTCCTTCGCACGGCCGCGATCGGCCCCAGGGGCCCGGTCCAGGGCGGCCGCAGGGGGAACCGCACCTTTCACGGAGGGGGCTCGGGAGGGCGCGTTCAGGAGTTCACCTGGGAAGGGGACCTCGTCTGGGATTTCGAGTACTCGAGCAGGGACCACCTCCTCCACCACGATATCGAGCGGCTTCCCAACGGCAACATTCTCATGATCGCCTGGGAGCGGAAATCGGCCGAGGAGGCGATGGCGGCGGGGCGCAATCCCGATACGCTGGGCCATGAAGGGCTCTGGCCCGACCACGTTATCGAGGTCAAGCCCAAGGGAAAAGAGGGGGGCCGTATCGTTTGGGAGTGGCACGTGTGGGACCACCTGATCCAGGAACACGATTCGGCGAAAGATAACTTTGGCTCGGTGGCCGACCATCCCGAGCTCATCGACATCAATCCCAACGACTGGAAAGAGATCATCTCCCCCGAAGAGCGTGAGAAGCTCGCCGAGCTCGGCTACCTCGGATCCGGCGGCGGCCGCGATTCGAAGCGCGCCAATCCCGACTGGAACCACACGAACTCGATCGCCTACAACGCCCGACTCGACCAGATCGTGCTCAGCGTCCTCGGGTTCAACGAGATCTGGGTCATCGATCACAGCACCACGACGAAGGAAGCGGCCGGCCACAGGGGCGGAAAGAGCGGCAGGGGGGGCGATCTCCTTTACCGCTGGGGCAACCCGAAAGCCTACGGCGCCGGCACGGAGGCGGACCAGCGCCTTTTCGCCCAGCACGACGCCCACTGGATTCCCCGCGGCCTGAGGGGCGCGGGCAATATCCTGGTCTTCAACAACGGCCGCGGGAGGCGGGGCCGCTACTCTTCCGTCGACGAGATCGCACCGCCCGTGGATGAAAAGGGCCGGTACCTCCACATTGCGGGAACGAAATTCAGCCCCGCCGAACCGGTCTGGACCTACACCGCTCCCAACAAGTCCGACTTCAAGTCGAGCCACATTTCGGGAGTCCAGCGTCTGCCCAACGGCAACACCCTCATCTGCTCCGGCGAAACAGGCACTTTCTTCGAAATCACGTCGGAGAACGAGGTCGTCTGGAAGTATGTCAATCCCGTCGAGGGAAAACCCCCGGAGAGGCCGGATGGCTTCCGGCCGGGCGGCGGCCCGCCGGGAAGGAGAGGCGCTCCCCGCCGGGGCGGCCCCGGCGGCCCGGAGTCGAAAAACCCCGTGTTCAAGATCAGCCGTTACGGACCCGACTATGCGGGCCTGGTTGGAAAGGATCTGACGCCCGGAAAGAGCGTGGAAGAGCTGGTCGCCACAGAAAAAGTCAAAGGGGGAAAAGACTGACATCCGACGATCCCCCATCGAAGGAGACTTTGAATGAAACGCCGGGATTTCCTGAAGATATCCCTGTCGACCGCAGCCGGCCTGATCGTCGACCCGCTCGGTTTGCCCCTCCGGGCCGGAGAACTTTTCGTCTCGGAAGGAAATAACAAACCCCATCCCGGCGATTTTCCCGTCATCGTGCTCGACGGCGCTCCCAGGAAGCGCGGTCGGATTCACGGGGAGTCGTGCAGGGACAAGATCAACGAACTGGTGAGTCAGTGGAAGGCGCTCCTGGCCGGGATCTACGAGACCGACCCTGACAAGTATCTCGAAGAGTTTTTGAAAAAGACAAAATTCACCGACGCCATCAGGAAGTGGACGCCCGCCCTGCTGGATGAGGTCGAAGGGATTGCCGAAGGAGCCGGAATCGACTTCGAAACCATGATGGCCTTCCAGTTCGTCGACGAGGAGTGGTGGTTCGGCCGAAACAAGAGGCTCGACATCCGCCTCCCCGAAACACGGCGCTGCACTGTCTGCGGGGTGTACGGCCAGGAAGGACTTCCCACCCTTCTGGCCCAGAACCTCGATTTTTTCAGCTTCACCCATGGACACCAGGTCCTGCTGAAGATCGATCACGAGAATTCTTCTCTCGAATCCTATGTTCTGACCTACACGGGTCTGATCGGGACGAACGGCCTTAACAGCGGCTCAGTGAGTGTCTGCGTCAACGCACTTCTTCAGCTCGATCAGCGCACCGACGGCCTGCCCGTGGCGTTCGTCGTCCGGGGGATTCTCGAACAGCCCGATTACGAGAAAGCGGTCCGGTTCGTGACAGGCATCGATCACGCATCGGGCCAGGCATACACGATCGGCGGGTCTGACGAAATCGCGTCGTTCGAGCGCTCGGCCAACAAGGTCGTGCCGTTCCTTCCCTATCCCGGGGCCAAAAGGATCTATCACACCAATCATCCCATCGTCAGCAGCGACCAGGGTATCTACAAGGAGCAGGTCCTGAAGAAGATCCCGGCTGAACGGAAAAAGGAAGGTCCCGGCCTCTCCGAGAGAAGGTACGCAACCCTCGAGAAGAGGTTGAAGGATCGAACCAATTCGAGGAGGGTGACAGCAAAGACCCTGAAAGCCGCGCTCGGTTCGCACGACGATCCCATTTGCTGCCACAAGCCCGAGAACGGATCTGTCGGCCTCTTCTCCGTCTGTTCCGTCATGGAGCTGTCCGATTCTTCCGTGCTCAATCTCTCTCCCGGACCGGCCTGCTCGACGGAGTTTTCGAAGTACACTTTCTGAGAAGAGGACCGACGTTCCGATTACCGATCAATCAGGAATTCCATATCATTTTACTTCCTACATATAAATGAAATTTTGTATTGAGAGGACCCCGGATCAGGCTAATAAACCCTCCTCGATCCCTTTCAATCCATTCAATCGAACAGAATTCCGCGAGGAGGAAGCCCATGTCGAAGTATGAATTATTGTTCGTTGTCGTTCTCTCTCTTCTGGCAACCGGAACGGCGTATTCCCAGTCGTATGTCGATTGGGTCCGGCCCTACACCGGTGAATCGGCCTATGATTACGCCTATGCCGTGACCACGGACAGCCAGGGCAATTCCTACGTCACCGGCGAGAGCGCCGGGATCTATCCCGCTTCCGACGATTTTTTGACCATCAAATACGATCCCGACGGAAAGGTGCTCTGGACAGTCCGGTACGACGGACCGGGCAGTGATTGGGACGTGGGCCGGAGCGTCGTTGTCGACGGCTCGGGAAACGTCTTCGTGGCCGGTCAAAGCACGGGTGTCGGAAGCAACGACGACTTCACAGTCGTGAAATACGATTCGAACGGGAACTTTCTCTGGGACTACCGCTATTCGTCGCCCGGAACCCTGAGCTACGACAGGGCCGTCCACGTCAGCGTCGATGCCTCGGGCAACGCCTATGCGTCCGGTTCTTTTTACGAGAGCCCTTACGGGTACGACGCCGTTCTGGTCAAGCTCGATCCCGATGGAACGGAGGAATGGACCTATCGCCTCGACAGCAGCGGGGGCGGAGGCCCCCTCGGAGACCACGGCGTCAAGGCCGTTGTCGCTCCCGACGGGAATGTCAGATTCCTGGCGCGGTTCGGCTCCGATCTTTCTCTGACGAGCATCACTCCGGCGGGCGTGGTCGACTGGGAAATCACATACGATTCCGACGCGGCCGATCTCTCCGTGGACGCCTCTTCCAACTCCTATGTCACGGGGGACAGCAATGATTCGGGCTCTTTCGACTGGACCTCCCTGAAAGTCACGGCCGCCGGCGTTATCGACTGGACCGATGTCTATGACGGGCCGGCGAGCGATTTCGACGTGCCCTACGCGATCAGCGCGGGGCCTTCGGGCGAAGCCTATGTCACCGGGCTGATCACGGGCTCTGCTTCCCTGCGCGATCTCGGGATCATCAAGTACGACGCCCTGGGCAACCGGGAGTGGGTCGAGATCTATGACGGCCCGGCCAACGACCACGACAAGGGCGTCGATATCGCCTATCACCCCGACGGGGGCTGTGCCGTCACCGGCATCGCCCGGAACATCGGATGGACCTACGACGACATCGTCACCATGAAGTACGATGCGAACGGCAACAGGGAATGGCTCGAAATGTGGGACGACGGGTACGGCCTGACCAACGAGGTGGAGGACCTGGCCCTCGATTCGAACGGGAACGTGTTCATCACGGGAAAAGATCCCTACGACTACTTCACCATCAAGTACCGGGACGGTTACTCCGTCGACGTGGAGGTCCTGGTCACGCCGCGCACGCAGCCGATCGAGCTCCCCTCGTCCGGGGGGTCCCTCGATTTTAACGTCTCGCTGCGCAACAACACGGCCCAGCAGCAGACGGTCGATGCCGGCGTTTTTCTCGTTCTGCCGAGCTCGACCCTTTACGGCCCCCTCGAATTCAAGAGAAACATCAATCTTAGCCCCGGCCAGGAGTTCCTGTTCATGAATCTGTCCCAGAGCATTCCGAGCCAGGCGCCGGCGGGCGAGTATGCCTATCAGGTGCTCATCGGATACAACTCGACCGTCATCGATCAGTCGCAGTTCTTCTTCACAAAGCTGTAAACAGCCGGATTAGGGCACGATCAAAAGGTCCACGGGATTGGACGCGTAATCCACGGGATTGTTGGTGACCCACGCGAAGCTCAGTGTTTGACCCACGAGAGCTGGATTGGTGATCACGGGCACGTTGAACGTGGCCTGGGCGTCGCCGCTCCCGTCGAGCGTGCCGGCGAAATCGTCGAAGACCGGCGTGTTCAGGTGGGCGAGGCCGTAGTTGGTGTATGAATCAGGATTCAGGGGGATGTGGACCGACCCGTAATACGTGCCCGGAGTCGTTCCGCTGCCCGAAAGGGCCAGGATGTAGTCCCGCCCCGCCTGGGCCGGTGTCCCGTTGAGAGTGAAGACGATCGAGCCGCCCGCGGCTGCCTGCACGTAAACCTCGGAATGGTGGAGCGCGGCCATGTCTCCGTCGGCGGGCGTGCCCACGTGGAGGTCGTCGAGGTTCCATCCGCCCATCTCGAGACCGCCGTCGGTGGTGAGGGTGTAGCGCAGGTTCATGCCGGGATTGTTGTCGGCATAGGCCGAGATGTCGATCTCGTGCGCCACCCACGACGTGTCGATGTGGTCCGTCCCGTAGGCATTGGCGAACACCTCGTTCCCGTCGACCAGGATCTTGGCCTGGTCGTACTGGCCCTTCTCGACGGTCAGCCAGCGGCGGTAGCGGAGATGGACCCCCGTCTCGCCCGAGCAGTCGATGTCCGGGGATTCAAGCCAGTTATTAACGTTCGGCTGGTAGTTTCCGTTCCATCCGGCCGGCCCCAGGTCGTTGCCCCAGATCTTGGCTCCCGACCAGGCGTAGCTCGGGTCATACCCGCCGTTGCCCGTGGGAACATCGCGCATCCAGTCGTCCTGGCCCGTTCCTCCGTGGGTCCAGCCGTTGTCCGAGATCTCGAAGTCATCGGCGAAGATGTCGTTGAAGTAGCCGACAAAGAACTCGAAGTTCTCGGCGCCGAGACCGTCTGGCAGGCGCTCCGTGTTGCCCTGGTCGTCCACGGCTTCGATGTAGTACTTCACGTAACCGCTGCCGGCCAGACCGGGAATGGAGGAGATATACTCGTCTCCGCTGCCCGAGAAGACCATGTTCTTGGAGACGAAGCCGCTTCCCAGGTCATAGGTGAGCGTCACACTGCTGATGCCGGCGCCGATGAGGGAAGTCACGTCGGCAATCACGCGATAGGGTCCGGAGGCATCGGTCGTGTCAACGAGGGGCGTGTGAGAGATCTCGATATCGAGGGGGGAAGCGAGCGTGGCCAGGGAAGCCAGGGCTCCCTCGGTGATCAGTTCGGCCAGGTTGAAGTCATTGGCCGACGTGCCGATCACGTCGTTGGGTGTATGGATGTAGGGCGAGTACTGGCCGAGGTCCTCGAAGGGGAAGCAGGCCGTGAACCCGTGCTGGGTGAAGGACTGGTGATCGGACGTGCCGCCCGACATGCTTCCCTGATTCACGGCGATGGACGGGACATAGGTGGCGTACATGTCGGAGCAGAAGCTGATCAGCGTACCCGAGGAATAGTTGGTCACGAAGTCGACGCTCAGAGGATCCCCGGCGGCCCGATAAGCCGTCATGTCGAGGTTGATGTAGGCGGCCACGTTGTCGCCCCAGGTGACGAGATCGTCGCAGTATTCCCAGCTCCCGACCAGGCCGAGCTCCTCGGCCGACCAGCAGCCGAAACGGAGCGTGTACTTGAACTGGTGCTGGCTGAGAATCCGGGCGATCTCGACCACGCCGGCCGTTCCGGAGGCGTTGTCGTCCGCACCGGGGGCTGAACCGCTGTATGAGTAGGAGTCGTAATGGGATCCCACCATGTAGATCACAGAGGGGTCCACGGTTCCCGGGAGCTCGGCGATCACGTTCTCCGAATAGGTTCCGCTGAAATTATGGGTCGACACGCTCAGACCGCCGATGGAGTTGAACTCGTTGACCAGGTACGTCTCGGCAATGTGTGCGCCCGAGTTGGCAAAGCGCTCTCCCATGTTCTGCAGGTCCTGGACAGTGTTCTGTATGTTGGCGGCGCTCACCTGGGCCACCATGGCCGTGATCCTGGGATCAGCCGCCCTCGAACCCTCTTTCCATCCGAGGGGTGTCTCGAACGCGCGTGTAGGCGCGATCCTGTCGAGGTTGAGGGGACGGATGCCGTGCATGAGACCGAAGTGGAGAACGTGCCGTTCCAGCTCGGCCCGTGCCTTGTCGTCGGCGGCCACGATGGCGATATCATTGCCGGCGTACAGGACCAAGGCTTTTCCGGCGACCTGGTCAATGGTCAGCCCCTTGAGGGAGACGATGTAGAGGCTTCCCGAACCGGCCGGGATCTCGATCACACGGGACGCGATCTTCTCCCTCTCGAGGAGCTCGGGATCGGAAGCCCGGGGCAGAGCGACGAGAATGTCGCCCAGGTCGTCGAGCACGTGGAAATCGCGGTAGAGGGTTTCGCGCGATTGCACGGAGCCCGGAATCTCAAGGATCCGGAGCGAGGCAATCCTGCCGGAGATATCGGAAGAATCGTCCTGTGCGGCTGCGGAAGAAGTACCCAGCAGGAAGAGAATCGGGATAATCCAGATCAAGCGTTTCATGGTATCTCCTTGCATTAGGCGTTAATCCTTGATCGGCCCCGGGAAAAAGAGGACAACCTCCCCTTCCGGGGTCGAAGGGAATCAATAATAAGATGAAAGATTTTTTCAGGCTCCTGGCTATTAAAAGGTCGGTACGAAAGACTATTGTACCTATATATAATGATTAATCAAAGAAAATGAGCAGAGTCCGGAGAAGCACCTTCGTTATGCTCGTTCAAACAAGAGATTATCGATTTCGCCGCCGGGATTTCCTGTTATTCATCGGGATGTTCTCGTTTTTGTCGACTCTGTCGGGAGGATGTACGCAGGAAGAGATGAAATACCACAAACTGACACATGAAGAAGAGAGGGTGATCGTGCACAAGGGCACGGAGCCGCCCTTTCAGGGGAAATATA
Organism: uncultured Phycisphaerales bacterium; assembly: GCA_964633825.1. Lineage (GTDB taxonomy): Bacteria > Planctomycetota > B15-G4 > B15-G4 > CAYZWU01 > CAZWHE01. The sequence goes on from CAZWHE010000145.1 coordinate 10,024, forward strand.
ATCAACACCGGGACCGGGGAACATACACATGCAAGAGGTGCGGCCGGCCTCTTTACAGGTCGGCCGACAAGTTCGAATCCGGCTGCGGCTGGCCCAGCTTCGACGATGAGATCGATGGCGCGGTCAGGCGGCTTCCCGATGGGGACGGCGTCCGCACCGAGATCGTCTGCGCCCGATGCGGCGGTCATCTCGGCCACCTCTTTCTCGGCGAGGAGTTGACGGAAAAGAACACCCGTCACTGCGTGAATTCTCTTTCCCTCGATTTTGTGCCTGCCGCGGATGAAATCAAAACAGAGAGAGCGGTCTTTG
>CAZWHE010000146.1:0-10040 GCA_964633825.1 uncultured Phycisphaerales bacterium
TCAAGAATGAAAATCCTTCCTTTTTGTCTGTTTGTACTCATCGCATTTTCTCTATTTTCGGCTGACGAAATCATGGCCGGTGATACCCTGGGAAAGGCGCACGTCGATAAAACCCTGGGATTTTCCATCAAAGTTCCCAAAGACTGGGATTTCGTGGCTTCCCATGAAAAGGAGCGCTATATCGTCGCTACCTTTATTTCCAAGCTGCGTCTGAGAACGACAAAGCAGAAAGACTGGAAGGAATCCGGCTCACACCGTCCGATGATGCGCATCATCGCATTTACGCCCGAAAATATTGATATGGGTAAGGATAGAGAAGAGGAGGAGGAAATCTTCGGCAAGAAAGTGAAATATACCATATCGAGGAACCCATATAAAGACTACCGGGAATACGTTCGACGCACCCTGACCGGATTCTATTTTGGTGAAGAGGAAGAGGCCAAAATCAAAGGCCTTTCGTGTACATATCTTGACGTCATCATGGAACAGTCTAGACCTCCTCTCCGGCGCGTTTCCTGTATTTATCATCTCGGTGATATTGATGTCGCCGTGTTTTTCGAAATCATGGAAGAGTGGTATCCCAAGCACAAATCCCTTTTCGCCAAAGCGTTCAAGTCCTTCAAGAAGGTCAAAAGAGAGGAAGTAGAATCCGACCTGACGGAAAAATCGGGATCAGGGAAGATGACACGGGAAGAATGGGTGCAGTCCAAAGTCGACAGCCTCCCGGAAGGGTGGACATATAAGCTCTCAAAACACCATCTCATTCTGTCGCACACCAGCAAGAAATACACCGGCAAGGTCGCCAAGTTTGCCGATGCAATCAGGGAAAAGATCGAGAAGGATTTCGGATACAAGAAGCCGAAGAAAGACAAGGAAAGCGCCACGCTTCCTATCGTCCGGATATGTGGGAGTGTGGGCGAGTTCAATGCGTTCATCGATACTTCCCGCGGTAATAGTTCATACAATCCCGACTCCGGAGAAGTGCTGGCTTATGATGGAACCCGCGAGGGTTACGACGTCGAGTGGGTCTATTCCAGGGTGGGCCGAGGGATCCTCAACCAGTACATCTATGGCAAGTACAGATTAACACGGCCCGACGATTGGTATCTCAGCGGCATGAGTTACTATTACTCGAGCTTCAAGCTGAAGGGGTCGGGCTGCAAATACATGAAGGACACCTGGATTACCGGGAGGCTTCGCGAAGCCAAGAAAAACGGTGAACTGAACAGCTTCAGGACCTTGATGAATCACAGCGGAAAGGGGGTCCGCAGCATTGAAGACTGGTGGAAAGTCGGCACGTTGGCTTGTTTTCTGAAGAGCAGGGAAGGGAACAAGAAGCCGTGGAAGGGACTCCTTGACGTTTACATGGGAAACTTCAAGAGCGCCTATGATGAAATGAGTAAAGAGATTGAGGAAATGACCGGCGATATCGAGGCCGAGGACGAAGAAGATGCAGAGGAGCAGGCGGAAGAGAGAGCCGAGGAATTGAGAGATCTCCTCAAGGAATTCGACAAGAAAGTTCGGAAAAGGACATTCGAGGAAACTTTTACCCGTTGGGAAGATTCCGATTGGGACAAGCTCGAAAAAGCTTGGGAAGACTGGACGATATAAGATCGGATACGAGACCGGAGGAGTCAAACCATGCTCAAAGGATATTGTGGAACTCTCGCTTTCTTTCTTGGAGCGGTCCTTTTTCTGATATTGCCGCCGGCGGCGGCCGATGAGATTGCCCTTCATGATGGCCGGACTATCAAGGGCAAGGTGGAGGAGTGCGGGGATATATACAAGCTCCACCTTAAGTACGGAACCATCTCCATTCCGGCGGTCAAGGTCAAGAAAATCCTCATCGATACGGGGGAAGAGCTGAACCGAAAGCAGCTGAAGGAGAGGGAGAGGATCGCCAAAGAGATCGAAGAAGTTCGCAAGCACTCCAATTGGCGCAACGCCTACAAGGAAGAAAGCAAGCACTTTGTCTTCAAGTACAACGTCACTCCCGAGATCGCCAAGGGCTACATCGATCTGCTCGAGGGATTCTACAAGGATTTCTGCAAGGAGCTCGGTGTCAGGCTCGGACCGGGGCTCAAACGGAAAAAGATGGAAATCAACATCTTCAGAGACAAGGAGAACTATACCCAGGTCGGAGGGGTTCCGGGTGCGGCGGGTCATTTCAACTTTGTTGAAGAGGAGCTCTTTTTCTATCACGACAGGAACGACCCGGAATTTGTCCAGAGTGTCCTGCTTCACGAATTCACCCATCTCCTGACCCATCTCATGAAATCAAAATTCTGCCATCCGACGTGGTGCAACGAGGGATTGGCTGAATATTACGGGGCGAGCAAACGAGAGGGAAGCAAACTCGTTTTCGGCGGCATGCAGGAGGGGCGTCTCGTTACGATGAACAAATGGCGTGAAGAGGGAAACGACTACACCTTGGAAGAGCTGATCAAAACTCCCCGGAACGCCTTTCATGGGCTCGAATACGGCTGGGCCTGGTCGTTTATCCACTTCGTAATGGGAAATAAAAAGTACAAAAAGAAATTCATGAAATATTACATCGGGCTGGCCAAAGACAAAAAGGTCAAGCAGGAAGAGACTCCTTATCTCTATTACCCGACGGTCAGGGTCGGAGAGGACTTCAGGTACTTCCGGAAGGTCTTCGGTGCAAAGAATATCGATAAGATCAACAAGGAGTGGCACGACTACATCGACACCAATCTCAGCGTCACCTCCGGGGCCGGGTACCTTTATGACGCCCGGGTTCTGTTCTGGAAGGACAAAAACGATGAGGCGCTCGAATCGATCCTGATCGCCGAAGAGAAATGGGAAGGCGAGCTCTCGCCCATCCTTTATCAACTCAAGGGACGCATCCTCATGGATCTTCGCGAATACGAAGATGCCAAGGATGCTTTCATGGAAGCGATCAAGATCGATCCCATCAACGGCAGGAACTACTATTACCTCGGCGACGCTCTCGAAGAAATGGATGAAGAGGACATTCTGGAAGAAGCGGTCAGGAACAAAAACCTCGCCCTCGAGCTCGCTCCCGATGATTACAACTTGAGATTCAAGGTGGAAAGGGACGAACGCCGGAGGGAGAAGAAGGCCGAGAAGGAAGAAAGCTGATCAAAGGGGGATCAAGGGGGGACATATTACGCATCAAGGCTCAAGTCTTAATCGGATCGTTCCCGGACCGGTGATGCTGAAACGGCTCGATCCGGATGATCCATCCCACTTCGCTTCGAGTGTATAGTTCCCGGGGCAGAGAAATCCTAGTGGATAAAGGTTTGACTCATTTTCATTTCCACCCCCGCTCCTGCCAAAGAAACCTCTTCCCCGCGTCGGCGGGAGGTTCATTTTTTCTCCCCCGTCGTTGCGAAGGGTGAGGCGTGCGCCTCGAATAGGTTCGCCTTTCGAATCGTTGAGGCGGGCTGAAACCTCGTGGCCTGTTTCGAGCGTGAAGCCGGCGTCTGCAATCCGTTCTTCAGCGACCCGGATTCCCTTCCTGACGACCTGGCCGAAACCGTTCGCCTGAACCGAGATCGTGTACAGTCCCGGATCAAGGCCGGTAATGAGTGCTTTTCCCTCCTGATCGGTGCGCATTCTATGAGTGCGGGATGAAGATAAGCTCGTATGCTCTGTCTCTTCGAGCACGGCGCCGGCGAGAGCTCTCGCCACCGGATCGCCCTCTTTGTTCGAAACCGAGATCCGAAGACCGCCGCCTGAATAGAGGAGGACATTCAATCCCGTAAGGGACCGGCCTTCCATGAGATTGATGCCCGCGATTTCGGTGGGACGGTACCCGGTCCCGTCCGTATCCTGCGACGTGGCCTGCAGGCGGTACGTTCCGGCCGGGAGCTTCCTGAAAAGGAAAGCACCTTTCTCGTCCGTTCTGTCCCGTTTTGTGGAACCCCAGCGCGACCACCGCCCGCCCCCGCGCCGGTCCTCATCGCGATCGGACTCTGATTCGAGAGTAATAACGACTCCTTCAAGAATTGTTCCGGAAGCTGCATCCGTCACCGTTCCGCTGATTTCACCGCTGGGGAGCTCGATGTGGAGAACGATTTCAGATCTGTCCGGGATTTCGTAGGAAAGCGAAACATTCTCGAATCTGTCGTCCATGCTGAACCGAACGGTGAAGGTGCGTGTTCCGGGCTCGACGCCTTCGACCGCGTAAGAGCCGTCGCTGTTGATGACGGCGGTCCGCACCCCGCTGTCGGGTGTTCCTGAAACGGTGAGGAAACCGTTATCCAATGGCATACCTCCATCGGTTACGGTGCCGCTTACTGTGGCGCCTGTCAGCGGGGGTTCGCTGAGGACGATATCTTTTACCTCCCCTTCCGCTATGGATACCGTCACCGAGTCGGGTCCCTCGTTCCGTGAAAAGAAAGAACCGGGACCGGAGATCAACCTGATGGTGAAGCGCCCCTCTCCGAGACCTTTGAATTCGAACCGGCCGTCCACGTTGGAAGATTCCCTCTTTGTCGAGCCATCCTCGGATGAACAAAAAACCCTTGCCGATTCGATCGGAATTCCCATCGCATCCAGAACGGTTCCGGTAATGGTTCCTCCCCCGGGAAACATGATGACCATGCCTTCCACGGTCTGGCCGGCCTCCAGCTCGATCGGGTTGGAGGAAGCGTCGGGGTGATTGGAATCAACGGCATCGAGAACGAAGCGGCCCTTGGGAAGGTTTTTAAGAAGAAACTCACCATTTCTTCCGGTCCGGCATTCGGACACGCTCTCCAGGGCCAAGGCGAGCCCGGGGGGGCGGGTCCTGTCGCGTGCGATAAGGACTTCGGCTTTTTTCACCGGCCCCTGCCAGTCCCTCACTTCACCGCTGATCGAGCCGCCGGGGCCGAGGGTAATGAAAAGCCCTTCCACTGTGCGCCCTTTTTCAACGGTGATGATGTCTGTGACACCGGGCGCGCGGCCCTCCGCCGAAACGCAGAGCCTGTAATCTCCGGGCAGAATTTCTCGAAGAAAGAAGCGGCCTTGTTCATCCCTGATTTTCTCATCGCGGTCGGTCCGGCGCCGTGTCCGCTCGAAGCTTCCCCGGAAGGTTTCTCGAATCGCGTCGAAGAGGAGGGATATGTCTCGAGAAGCGCTTCTCGAATTCGTGGTCGAAGAACGCCGGTCCGAATCCCGCTCCCGCCTTTCCGATCTTCCCCGGCCCCCGAACGGGGATCGGTTGCCCGTCGGTCCGCCGCGGTTCCACCCCGATCGATCCGAACCGCCCGCCTCCTCGCCGGGGGCGATGCGAAGATTGAAAACCCTGACCGGTTTCCCGGTTTCGCCGTCGACCACTTCACCCCGGATCTGTCCCGGTCTCTCCAGAACAAGAGAAACGTTTCCCTTGTCAGGCGAAACGTTTTCTTTCGATGCCGTCAGAAAACCCTCTGCGCCGGCCGTGACGTTGTATTTATTTTCCGGATCGAGCCCGGTAATACGGAACCTTCCGCCGCCGTCGGTGCGGGCCCTCTTCATTTCGCTTTCCACGGCGGAGGCGATATTACGCATTACACTGAAGCTGAAACCGCCGATAGCGGGGCGCGCGTCCACAAGGACGTTCTCAACGGGCCGGGCCCTATCATCCACGACGGATCCGACGATGGAGTGTCCCCATTGAAGAGCCAGTTCCGCTCGGATGGACTCTCCGCGGCCGCCGTTCACGGTGAGGGTTTCGTCGGTTTTTGCCGTGACCATCCCCGGGTAAGCGGCCTTGAGAGAGTAGTCGCCCGGTAGGAGCGCCTTGAACAGAATGCGGCCCGCGGAATCGGTTTTTCCGTGATCAACGACGAGATCTCCCGACATCATCCGCATGAAGCGCGGTCCTTCGCCGTTGTTGTTGGATTTTTTTTCCAGCAGGACTTCGGCGCCTTCGAGAAGACTGTCGTCCGGCCCACGGACAAATGCGCTGATCGACGATCCCGGATCGAGAGTGAGATCGAATGTGAGTGTCGATCCGGGAGAAGCATCGAACGATTTCGAGCGGCTCTCGGCAAAATCGGGATTTTGGGCTGTGAGAAAGAGGTCCTGTCCCGGGGGCGCAGCGCGAATGAGATAGGCGCCGTCCCGACCCGTTTCGGTGCGTTTCAGCCTGAACTCGCCGCTTTCTCCGCCCATGAACATTCCACCCCGTCTTTCGCGAGGGATCTGATCGAGCTCGACAACGGTTTTTTCCAGCAACAAGCCTTCGCTGTCTTTAACGACACCGCGGATCAGGGCTCCCAGCCGGGTTTCCAGCCGGCCCTCGAAAGAAGAGAGAACCGGTTCAGCCCCCTCTTCGAGCTCCCAGGAAAACGGTCCGGCCTGATCAGGCGGAAGGAAGTAGAAGTCGTGATCCAGGCCGAAGGTTGTCGTATCGGAGGGAACGAAGGTCAATGAAAACACGCCGCCCGGCCCGGTCAGAGCCTCGGCCGCCGGGATAGCCTCTTCGTCTCGGCGTTGCTCCAGTTTTTTCCTGACTTCAGAGAAAGCCGCGCCGTGGGCGAGAGGGGAAGTGCGCAGGAAACGGGCGAGAGAGGATGGGATTTCCTCCTTCAGATCGGAGTATGCCCTGACGGTAACGCCCGAAAGAGGAGCGCCGTCCAGGGAAAGGCTCCCTTTCAGGGTCACGGGTTGAAACGATCCGCCGGGGCCGATGCGACGTCTTTCCTGTTCTGTGTCCAGGTTCGAAACCGGTTCCGGCCTGCCGGCCTGCCTGCTCGTTCCTGCTCGATCGAGATCGACAAGGGAGTCTTCTTCTTGGGAAGAAAAAAGGAGCAACACCGTTGCCGTGATCAGGATCGCGGCGGCGGCCAAAGCAAGCAAGATGATCCGGGAGTGAGAAGGTCCGGTTTTTTTATCGGTCGACATGGTCGTTTTCCTTGCCTGGATTCATGTATCGGCCTGTCATTCAATACGTTGGGAAGTTGTTTTTATTAACATTATAAAACTCAAATGTTCCGCCTGAAATCAACTTTCGGGCCTTCTTTTATGTGCGCCTCAGCCTCAAACAGAGAAGACCGAATGCCGCGATACCGAGCGTCAGAAGCCCCATACCGAGCCCGGAGCTGCCGATTAGAAGGTGTCCGATCCCGATGAGGAATGAGTAAAGGGCCGTTATCCCGATGGCGATGTTCACGAATGTCGCCAGGTGCGGGCCGTCCCGTTCGAAACCGGGAACGTGGGCCGCCACCTTTTTCCAGCCCGGACCGCCGGGCCGGACTTTTTCGTAGAACCGGAGCAGGTGGGGCTCCGACACGGGGCGCGTGAGGAGGGTGACGGAGACCCAGACCGGGATCGAGATAAAGACCGTGATCGCGGCTGAGTAGAGGTACTGGTAGAGCGGTTCTTCCCGATCTCCGAGAATCAGCCAGTACTTGAAAACGAGGGTGCAGGAGAGGGCCGTGACGAATGCCGCGATCTCGGACCAGGCATTGACGCGCCACCAGTACCATCGGGCGATGTAGACCGAACCGACTCCGGCCGTGACGGCGATGATAATCATCCAAGCGAGCGAGATGTCTTTCACGAGAAAAGAAGCCGCCGCGCCGGCCAGCGCGAGGCCGGCGATGGCGATGCGCGATGCGAGGATGTACTCCTTTTCCGATCCGGATCGCCGAAAGAACCTCTTGTAGATATCGGTGACCAGGATGGAAGCGCCCCAGTTCAGCTGGGTGTCCACCGTGGACATGAAGGCCGCCAGGAAGGAAGCGACCATGACGCCGAAGAATCCGGGTGGAAGGACGTCGTTCATCACCATGGGGTAATAACGTTCCGGGTCGTCGATCCGCCCGAAAAAGGCCATGCCGCAGAGGCCGGCCACGATCCAGGGCCAGGGCCTGAGGCAGATGTGGGCGATGCCGTACCAGAGGTAGGCCAGCATGGCGTGCCGTTCGTTCTTGGCGGCGAGGAGCCTCTGGGCGATATAGCCCTTGCCGTCGATGTTGGCGTCTGCCCACCAGACGATGAAGATGAGGATCAGAAATCCGGTGAACGGCGTGGACTCTCCCGGTGGCGCGGTCTCGGGAATGATGCGCAGGATCCGGTCCGTGTCGAAGCCGTTGGCCGTGATCTTCTCCTTCAGGCCGTCGAAGCCGCCCACCTTTTTCCATGCGGCCGCAGCGAGGTAGATCGAACCGACCATGGCGATGCAGAACTGGACCACGTCCGTTGCCACGACCCCCCAGAGGCCGGAGAGGATCGTATAGAGTACGGTGAGGAGGAACAGGAAGAGGACAACGGCGACTTCGGCGTCGATTCCCAGGATCGTTTCATCCTCCTCCCATCCCGCAATGGTCCCGATGATCTTGGCCATGGCGCGCATGACCCAGGCGATGACGAGCACGTTCTGGAAGAGACCGAACCAGACCGCTTTGTAGCAGCGCAGAACCGTTGCCGGCTTTCCGTCGTAGCGGAGCTCGATCAGCTCGGCGTCGGTGGTGACGCCCGTGCGGTTCCAGAGCCTGGCGAAGAGAAAAGCGGCGCAGATCCCGCCGATCCCCCAGTACCACCAGAGCCAGTTGTTGAAGATGCCGCCCTTGGCCACGAGCCCGGACACGGCGAGGGGCGTGTCCGCCGCAAAGGTCGTGGCCACCATCGACGTGCCCACGATCCACCAGGGGAGCGATCGTCCCGAAACAAAGAACTCCTCCGTGTTTCTCGAAGCCCGCCGTGAGAAGTAGAACCCGATGCCGAAGGTCAGGGCGATGTAAGCGATGATAATGACAGTGTCCATGCCGCCGCCGGATCTGGAAGATGGAATGATCGTGGCCGTCCTTGCTTTCGAAAGTTCTGCGCTCTTTCTACCACAGCGGCCTGCAGCGTCTCCAGCCTTTTGCATGCCGCCCGACGGCGGCGGGGAAAGCGGTGGGGAAACGGCCCGGCGGGGTTATGAAGAGACGGCGCGCACCAGTTCGACGAGTCCGGCGATCATGGCGATGCCGGCCGCGGAGAAGGGGAGGCCCAGCCCCCGTGTGTTGCGGTCGTCGGGCTCGAGGCGGGGGCCGATTCTGTTCAGAACGAGGAGCGCGGCCGCCATGCCGTAAAGCATTCCACCCAGGTGGTTCCAGTGGCCGATGCAGCTTCCGCTCCCCCCGGATTGGAGCAGGGCGAGCACGGTCTGGATGACGAGGTAGACCGAAAGAACCCCGCCTGCACGGAAAAGCACCGTGTTGTGGGTGACGATCTGGAAAAACCAAAGCCTGATCCGTCTTCCCGGCATGGCGACGAGCATGACTCCCATCAGCGTGGCGATCGAACCCGATGCTCCCGCCGCGCTGAACGTCATTCCCCTAAAGGCCATTCCGAGAACCACATTGGCGAGAGCGCCTCCGACGAGGTAGAAACCGATGAAGTAAAGCCGGCCAAGAGCTCTCTCGAGCTCGAGACCGATGGTGAAGAGAACAAGCATGTTAAAGATGAGGTGAAGCAGTCCGAAGTGGAGAAACTGCGAAGTGAGCAGGCTGTACCAACTGAAATCGGCTGCATTGAAAGAGAGAGCCGTGATCACTGCGTCGATAAAATCTTCTCTGAAATTGAAGAGGGCGAAGCTCAATAAATTCAAAGCGACAAGGAGAAGCGTCACGGGGGGAACGCATTCCACACGAAAATTCCGGGGAAGGGGAAAACAGAGGATCGGCGGAGGCAGAGCGAGGAGACGAATTGTTTCCCCGGGTGCCAGGCGGGGTATTTCTTTATCGCGTTTTTGCGCGGTCCGCGCCTCCTCGGCTATGGCAAAATCTTTGTCTTTGCCGGAATCGGGCCACCTCAGGAAGCCGCCGATCCAGATCAGCGTGAATCCCAGGAGAGAAACGCCGAAACCGAAGCCGTGATATCCGGCCAAGGCTTTTGATATGAGAGCCGAGTAGAGAAGGTAGCCCGATTCCCAAACGCCGCACAGGATATAGGCCGCCGGTGTGAGATGTCCCGTGGACCACATTCTGCCGGCAATGAAAGCCGCCGCGGGTAAGATGATAGCAAAGGGGAGGATGATAAAGAAGAGTCCGCCGGCGTATTCGCGGGCGCCAAAGAAAATCGCTTCGGGCCCATCCGACAGG
>CAZWHE010000147.1:0-9893 GCA_964633825.1 uncultured Phycisphaerales bacterium
CCACAAGGGGGCTCGGAGGTCCTTTGCTTACCCCCCACGCTCCCAAAGCCTCGCTATAAGGGGGGTGCGCAAAGGACGCTCCGGCCCGTGGTCCGGGCAGGATCTTAAACTACCTCTTTGTTTTTGTAGTGAAAAAGAAGAAGGGCGATTCCGGATTACTGCGTACTGTGTCTCCCCTACTTGAGGTACTCCCTGGTGAGGGTTTCCTTCAAATACTCGAAAGCATCCCTGGGGTTGTCCGACATGTAGAAGAGATCGAGATCCTCTTTTTCGATCACGCCGTTTTCCACAAGGGCGTTGAAGTTGATGAGCTTCTTCCAGTAGGAGGTGCCGTAGATCAAGATGGGCAGTTTCTTCTTGATCTTTTCCGTCTGGATGAGGGTCAGCGTCTCGAAGAGCTCGTCGAGCGTTCCGAAGCCGCCCGGGAACGCAACGAGCGCCTTCGCCAGGTAGGTGAACCAGTACTTGCGGATGAAGAAGTAGTGAAACTCGAAGCTCAGGGCGGGCGTTATGTAGGGGTTGGGGAACTGCTCGAAGGGAATCGAGATGTTGAGCCCCACTGTGTAGCCTTTTTTGTTCATCGTGGCGCCCCTGTTCGCGGCCTCCATGATGCCGGGTCCGCCTCCCGAACAGACGATAAAGCGCCGCTTCCCCCGGCCGAGAGACAGGGACCATTCTGTGAGAAGTTTGGCCAGCTCCATGGCGTCGTCGTAGTAGCGGCTCATCTTGACGGCTTTGCGCGCCTTCTCGATTTCCCTTTTCTGGGCGGCCGAACGCCGCCGCCCGCGGTGCTTCCCTGTCAGCTCGTCGAGGTTCCGCTTGGCTGTTTTCGAATCAACGGCCCGGGCGGAGCCGAAGAAGACGATCGTGTCGTGGATGCGGTGTTTCTTGAACCGGGCGGCCGGCTCGAGGAACTCGGCCAGCACCCGGACCGTTCGGGCGTCGGGGCTGTTGAGGAAGTTGAAATTCTTGTATGCCTTCTCGGGCTTGTAAACTTTCTCGGGCTTCATTGTTTCGTCCTTTCTTGAATCCCGTACCATAACAGCTCACAATGAGCATGAAAAGATAGTACGAAGACAAAGAATGCGGATTCCGTGCAAGGCCACGCGGAACCCCGAAGCGTGCTGTAAAGCGGGAGGTTTGGTTCATGCCCCTGGAAAGTATCGTTCTTGTCGTCTTGATCCTCTTGTCCGGTGCGGCTTTCTTTTTTCCGGTTCGCAAGCGGTACGAAATCATCCGCTCCGTGCCCGGGAGCTTTGAAGTGTCCGGACCGGAGCGCCGTTTCATCCGGTTTGTCTGGGAGGTCTGTCTTCAGGGCAAGGTGATTTCCCAGCGCCCCTTTGCGGGCCTCATGCACGCCTTCGTTTTCTGGGGTTTCGCGGCGTTCGGGCTCGTCACGCTCGATCATTTCTGCCGCGGGGGATTCGGCTTCCCGCTCCTGGGCCACGGCGGGCTCTACGGCTTTTTCAGAGGTGCGGCCGTGATATTCGCAGTCGCCGTGCTCATCGGCATCAACGCCCTCGCGATCCGGCGCTTCATCCTCCGGCCGAAGGCGCTGGGCGACCACGTTTCGTGGACGTCGGGGCTGGTGGCCCTGTTCATCAATGTTCTGATGATCACATACCTCGCCGAATATTGTTCGGCGGCGGCAGGGAAAGAATTTGCCGGAAAGGTGCCCGCCATCCTGGGCTTTCCATTCCATCCTTACGAGGAGGGGAACGCTTTTTTCGTGGAGGGCGCCTTGGGCTCCACCGTCAACTGGTGGCTCCACTCCGTGGTGATCCTCGCCTTCATGGCCCTCATTCCCCAGAGCAAGCACCTCCATCTCGTGCTCGGTCCGTTTGCGACCTATTTCAAGTCTTTCGAGCTCGCCCCGATCAAGCCCCTCGACTTCGAGAAGGAGGAGTTCGGCGCCGAGAGCTTGAAGGATCTGGGGAAGTTCACGGCCCTTTCGGCCTTCTCCTGCGTGGAGTGCGGCCGCTGCTTCGACAACTGTCCCGCGTCGCAGACCGACAAGACGCTCAACCCGAAAGAGCTCATCCTCGATCTGCGGGCCGGGTTCCTCAAGGGCGTCGACACACCCGTGGCCGGCGAGACGCTCGATGAAAAAACGATCTGGCAGTGCACGACCTGCGGGTCCTGCACCTGGCAGTGCCCCGTCGGCGTGGAGCACGTTTCGCCCATCATCGAAACGAGGCGCGGTCTCGCGGCGGGCGGGGAGTTTCCGCCGCCGTTGAAAACGATGTTCAAGAGCATGGAGCGCCACAAGAATCCCTGGGGGTACACCCAGGACCAGGCCGAGGAATTTCTCGACGAGAACGAGTATCCGAAATTCAAGGATCAGGACGTTCTCTACTGGATGGGGTGTCTCGCCCGGTACGACGACGCTTACAGGAAATCGTCCCTCGCCTTTAAACGGAAGCTCGACGACGCCGGCGTTTCGTGGGGGGTCTTCTACGACGAGAAATGTACGGGAGACGCGGCGCGCCGGGCCGGGAACGAGTTCGTCTTTCAGGAAATCGCCGAAGGCAATATCGAGAAGCTGAACGCAGCCGCGCCGAGGAAGGTCGTCACCACCTGTCCCCACTGCTTGAGAACTCTCAAGGAATACGGCGATCTCGGTCTCGACGGGAAGATCGAGATCGTCCATCACTCCGCTTTTCTGAAAGACCTGGCTGCGGCCGGAAAGCTCGGCGGCGGAGAAAGGAAACGAGCCGTTTTCCACGACGCCTGTTACCTGTCGCGTTACACCGGACCGGCCGGTCACAGAAACCCGCGCGAGTTTCTCAAGAGCCGCGGCATCGATCTCATCGAGCCGCCGCGAACCAGGGAACGATCGTTCTGCTGCGGCGCGGGCGGAGCCCAGTTCTTCAACGAGGAGGACGAGGGAAAGAAGATCTACCAGGAGCGGACCGACGAGCTCCTCGAGCTGAAACCGGACGCCATCATCACGGCCTGTCCCTTCTGCCAGGCCATGATTCGCGACGGTCTCGCCGACCGGGGCGTGGAGGACGTGTCCGTGCTCGACCTCTCACAGGTGTAAGGGGGACACGAGACACGGTCATCCGCTGCCGCAGGGCCTTTCCGGAAATAAAGAAGACCTGTTCGAGGCCCCGAAGAGAGGGGGTCTGCGAACAAGTCCTCGCAAAGCCTGCGGAATATGTTCTCAGACCCCCTCTGTCCGAGGCCCCGGCGAATCCCCTATATTTGAGCAACAGGATGGAATCCGCGGCAGCGGATGACCGTGTCTCGTGTCCCCCTTCCACGTTCGCTTGCGGAAAATAAAACACCGCCGAAGCGCAAAACAGGGTCTGTTTTTCCGTTTTATATATATGGAGTGAAACCGTGCGAATCGGTGCGCGGCACCCGGAAAGACTTTTTTCGGATTATCAAAGGAGAAACAACCATGTTCAAAGGACTGATCTTTGCCATCCTGATCTTCGTGAGCTTCGGCGCGGCGGATGCCGCGACCTACGTCGTTCCGATTCAATTTCCCACCATCCAGAGCGCCATCAACAGCCCCATCGTTGTGGATCTCGACGTGATCATCGTCAATCCGGGGACATACGTGGAGAACGTCTTTTTCAACGGCAAGGCGGTCAAAGTGATCAGTGCGCAGGGGCCCTACGTCACTGTGATCGACGGGAACAGGGCGGGGAGCGCCGTGAACTTCGTCAACGGCGAGGTGCAGAACTCCATCATCGACGGCTTCACCATCACCAACGGCAGTAGTGGCGCAGGGTGGGGCGGCATCTGGGCCGGCGGCGGGATCCGCTGCCGCTGGGCTTCTCCAACGATCAGGAACAATATCATCGTGGAGAACTTTGCGGATTACGGCGGCGGTGTCTACTGCGAGGATTCCAACGCCGCCATCACCGACAACATCATCAAAGACAACCGGGGTTTGGGCTCGGGCAACTATAGAGGTGCGGGGATCTACTGTGACTACGAGTCGTCGCCGGTCATTACGGGCAATGTGATCACGGGCAATATATCGGCGAACGAGGGCGGCGGTATCTATTTCGAAGGGGCCTGTCCTTCCATCAGGAACAATGTGATCGACGGTAACTCGGCCGACTCGAACGGCGGCGGAATATACTGTTATCAGAACAATCCCGACCTGGATATCACGGGCAACATCGTCTCGAACAACACAGCCGGCAGGGGCGGCGGTTTTTACTTCTATTATGCCGGCGGCCCATCGGACTCCCTAACAAGCAACATCATCGCCGGAAACTCGGCCATCGGAACCGGCTGGTACGGGCGGGGCGGCGGGATCTTCGCCACGAACACCACTCTGAAATACATCAACAACACCATCGCCGACAACACGGCGGATGACTACGGGGGCGGGCTCTGTCTCGAGGATCGCGGCTGCGGAAGGCCCTCTCCGCAGAAGCGCGGGAGCGTGGAACGGCGGAGGGTCACGGGGCTTCGATCTGGGACAACACCTATATCGCGACTGTCTGCCGGTTCGTGATCCAGGTGGCGGATGCTCTCGATTACGCGCACGAGATCGGCGTGGTCCATCGGGACGTGAAGCCTTCCAACATCTTGATTCACCCAGACGGCCGCGCCCTGTTGACCGATTTCGGCCTGGCCCGGGAAGCGGGTCTTCCCTCTCTGACTCTGACTGGCGAGTTTGCGGGAACACCCCATTACGTGTCACCCGAGCAGGCCATGCTCCGGGGGAAAAAAGTGGACCATCGTACGGACATCTACTCCCTGGGCGTGACTTTCTACGAGCTGCTCACCCTTCAGAAACCTTTCGACGGGAAAACGTCGCAAGAGGTGCTGGGGAAGATCATCTCCCGCGATCCTCCGCTTCTCAGGGCCCGGAATCCCATGATTCCGCGGGACCTGGAAACGGTCTGCCTGGCCGCCATGGAAAAAGCGCCCGACCGGCGCTACCGGAGCGCCCGGGCGTTTTCGGCCGACATCCGGAGATTCTTGAATTTCGAGCCGGTGCAGGCGCGCCCCGTGGGCGTCGTGACGCGCACCCTTCGCCTGATCCGCCGGAATCCCGCCTATTCCGCCGTTGTCGGCATTCTGCTCTTTCTTGCCGTGGCCGGACCTCTGGTGTTCGGTTTGCAGCAGAAGCTGGCGAATATCAAGATCAGAGAGGCCCTGCTCCGCAGCGACGAGGAGGCGGAAAGAGCCCGCCGGGAGGCGGAGACATCGAGGCAGGTCTGCGACTTAGTGATGGATCTCTTCAAGGTCACCGATCCCGGAGAAACGCGGGGAAAGACGGTCACGGCCTTCGAGATCCTCGATCACGGCACCGCGCTCATCGAAGCCCGGCTCGCGGACCGGCCCGAGATCCAGGCGCTGTTCAAAGAGACCATTGGGTTGATTGACATGTCTCTCGGGCTTTACGCCGAGGCCGAACCCCTGCTGGAAGAAGCCGTGGAGATCTTCTGCAGGGAACACGGCGGGGAAGATCCCCTGACACTCAAATCGTGGCACAACCTGGCCAACCTCTACATGTATCAGGGCCGGTATGACGAAGCGGAATCGCTCTTCGACAAGGCCCTGGCCGGCAGCCGCCGCATTCTCGGTGAGGATGATAGAGAAACACTGGCCGTGATGAACGACATTGCGCTGCTGTACTTATCGCAGACGCGGCAGGAAGAGGCGGGACCGATCTTCATCGAGACTTACGAGGCCCGGCGCCGCCTGTTCGGGTCGGACCACCCGGACACGCTCGAATCCTCTGCCAACCTGGCCAGGCTTTACCGCAAGCAAGGACGGTTCGACCAGGCAGAGTCTTATGCTCTTCAGGCCTATGAGGGCCGCCTTCGCGTGTTCGGCGCGGACCACCCCGACACGCTCGCCTCCATGAACAACCTGGTGATTCTCTACATCATCATGAAGCGTCATGACAAGATGGAATCCCTCTGTCTTCGCTCCTACGAGAGCCACTGCCGGGTCCTGGGACCGAACCATCCGGACACGCTTGTCTCCCAGCTCTATCTGGCTTTTTCTTATTGCGACCTGAACAAGCTCGAGGAGGCGGAACCCCATTATCTTGAAGTTCTCGAGGCATATAACGAAATCCTGGGCCGGGAACATCCCAAGACCATCATGGCGATGACCTTTCTGGCCAATTTCCGCCGCCGCCAGGGGAGGTTGGACGAAGCCGAAGCGCTCTACAAACAAGCGCTCGAATCACAGCGCCGTATCCTGGGCGACGGCCATGGAAAGACATGGATCACCCTGTTCAATTTGATCAAGCTTTATCACGAACAGGATCGTGACGACGAAGCCATGCCTTTCGTGCGCATCGTTCTGGAGAACGTGCCCCCTGATCACCTGGGACGTAATAGATGGAAAACCCTTCTCGATACGATCCTGGAATAAGAGGGGGGGACACAATACGCAATCATCCGGAGTCGCCTTCTTTTATCTGCAAACAAAGAAGGCTTATTGAAGGCCCCGGCGCACGGGATCTGCGAACATAATCCGTAGGCCTTGCGAGGACTTGTTCGCAGACCCCCTGCGACCGGGGTCTTGAACAGGTCTTCTTTATTTCCGGAAAGGCCCCGCGGCAGCGGATGACTGCGTATCGTGTCCCCCCCGTTACACCGTGAAGGGGGGCGGCTCGGGAATGTCGGGGTTGCGTTTTGCGTCTTTCGGTCTGCCCAGAACGGGAGAGGGTCCCTTCTCCATGTGAAGCTTCAGAAAGCCGAGCACGAGCTTCCGTTTCATGAGCTGAATGCCGCGGGCGGGATCGACTCCCTTGGGACAAACGTTGGAACACTCGCCCGCATAGTGGCAGGAGAAGATACCGTGTTTTCCGCCCACGCGCTCCGCCCTCTTCCTGAAGCCGCCGTCACGGGTGTCTCTCGAATAGCGATAGGATTGGGCGAGCGGTTGGGGACCGATGTATTCCCCATCGGTGGCCAGTGTGGGACAAGCCGCCATGCAGAGGCCGCACTTGATGCAGTATGTGAATTGAAGGTATGCGGTCAGATCGTCGGGCGACTGGTAGAACTCGCCCGTGGGCTCCATCATCTCCCTCTCGTCTTCACGGAGAATGTGGGGAAGTATGCCGATGTGCTTCTCGAAGAGAGGTCCCAGGTCCGGCACGAGATCGCGGATGATGTCGAAGTTGGGCAGGGGCGCCACGGTCAGGTCTCTCCCCGTGATGTGAAGGATCTGGGTGTTGCAGGCGAGCCTTGGGACTCCGTTCAGGAGCATGCCGCATGAGCCGCAGACGCCCATCCGGCAGGAAAAGCGCCAGGCGAGCGAAGCGTCCGCGTTGTTCTTGATCCAATGGAGACCGTCGAGAACGGTCATTCCGGGCTCTACGGAAATATCGAACTTCTGCCAGTAGGGCGAGACGTCCTTGTCGGGTGTAAAGCGGCGGACGTGGTAGGTGATGGTTCTCGTGTCCATTTTGCTTTCGATCATATCGTTCCCTTGCTCTTTTGTTGCGGCCCGAGATGGTGAAACAGGATCGAGTTCATCGATCAGGCTCCCTCCGGAATGTTTCCGTGCGCGGCGATTGCGGCCCACGTTCCGAGCGCGAACAGTCCGACCCCGACAAGGACAAAGAGAACCGAGATGAATCTCTCCGTTCCCTTTCCGACTCCCAGCTCGAACAGGATCGTCCGAAATCCATAGAGACCGTGGTAGAGGGCGGCTCCCAGGAGCAGGACGTAGACGAATATGTAGCCCGTTGACTGCGCCCGCTCGGCCACGTTCACCCAGGCCGTGGCCGCCTCTCCCTCGACGGGATTGAACCAACCGAGAATGCTGTCGAGGTGCATGGTGATCATGTGAAGCCCGAGGAGGACGAGAATGATCACACCGGTCAGTATGTGCCAGGTCCAGCGGGATGTTTCAGTCATGATTCTCACCTCAATGTCCCAAGACGAACAGGTCGTATCCGCCCGCGGCGGCGACGACGGCGGCCAGCAGCATGACGATCACCATGAGGGGACGCTGCACGTTGATCGAGGATTTGTAGGGGTAGACGGGCTCTTCCGCTTTTCCCACGGCGAAGCCGAGCTCGATGAGGACGAGCCGGATGCCGTTGAGCGCGTGAAAAGCGAAAGCGGCGAAAACCAGGAATTCGCCGACCTGGAAAAAAGTGGAGGAAAGAGCTCCGTTGACGAGCTCGTTCCACTTGTCCGCTCCGAAGACGCGCGACGTGGTCACGAAAATGTGGAGCACGAAGTACAGGAGGATGCCGAGCCCCGTGATCCTGTGAAGGGTGTAGAGGTAACGCTCCGCACCCCAGCGGCCTCCTCCCAGCCAGCCGAAGATGCCCAACCGGTTCGGATATCTTTTCGGTTCGGCCATGGGATTCTCTCCTAATACTTACGTTCTACAGGGACCCATTTCGTGATCGTCACGTCCTTGTAATCGAGCTTCGGGCCTTTGGGCTTGTGCGTCACCAGGGTGTGATTCAGCCACTTTTCGTCGTCCCTCTTCGGAAAATCGCGCCGGGCATGGCCGCCGCGGGACTCCTCGCGGGCGAGGGCTGCCGTGACCATGGCTTCGGCGAGGAGGAGGAGGTTTTCCAGTTCGAGCGTGTGAAGAAGGTTGGAGTTGTATACCCGGCCCTTGTCGTCGATCCGGACCTTTTCCATCCGTTTTCTGAAGGCTTTGATCTTTTTGAGCCCTTCGGCCAGCTCGGGACCGTCGCGGTAGACGCCGACGTGGAAGTCCATGACCTCGCGGAGCTCGGCCCGGATCTGGAAGGGGTTTTCCTCTCCGTCGTTTTCGAGGAGGGCGTTGATGCGCTTCTCTTCTTCCTCCGCCGCGCCGGCGGGCACATGGGCGAGCGCAGGATCCGTTTTCATGTACTCGACGATTCCCTCGCCCGTGATGCCGCCCCAGACGAGGCACTCGGCCGTCGAGTTGGTTCCGAGCCTGTTTGCGCCGTGGAGGGACGTGCACGAGGCCTCGCCGGCAACCCAGCACCCCTCCATTTTCGTCTTGCCGCGGATGTCGCACTCGACGCCTCCCATCGAGTAGTGGGCGACGGGCCGGATCGGGATCTGATCGTTGATCGGGTCGATGCCGAGGAATTTCATGCAGACCTCGCGGATCAGAGGGAGGCGCTTGTTGATCCTGTCGGCGCCGAGGTGGGTCAGGTCAAGGTTGACGTAGTCGAGGCCTTTCGGTCCGTCGAACCCCCGCCCCTCGTTGATTTCGGTGATCTCCGATCGGGAAACGATGTCGCGCGGCGCCAGCTCCATCATGGACGACGCGTAATTCTCCATGAAGCGGTCGCCGTTCTTGTTCCGGAGGTACCCGCCCTCTCCGCGGCAGCCTTCTGTCATCAAGATTCCCGACGGCACCAGGCCGGTGGGGTGGAACTGAAGGAACTCGGGGTCCTCGATAGCGAGCCCGGCCCGAAAGGCCATGGCCTGGCCGTCACCGGTCACGGTCTGGGAATAGGTGGTGAAGCCGTAAAGAGTGCCGAGCCCGCCGGAGGCGATGAGAAGCACCTTCCCCCGGAGGACGAGAAACCGCCCGGTGGGGGCGTCGATCATTGTCAGCCCGCAGAACTTTCCCTTTTCGGTGAGGATGGAGGTGACGAAAGCCTCGTCGTAGCGCGTGAAGGAATCGTTGTGCTTGGTGAGCGTGTCGTAGAGCGTCTGCATCTCGAAGAAGCCGGTCTTGTCCGCCGCCATGGTGGCGCGCGGATAGCTGTGTCCGCCGAAGGGGCGCTGCAGGATCCGTCCGTCATCGCGCCGCGACCAGGGAAGCCCCCAGTGGTCGAGGAGAAGGATCTCCTGGGGGGATTTCCGGACAAAGAGATCGACCACGTCCTGGTCGGCGAGGAAGTCGGATCCCTTGACCGTGTCCCAGGCGTGGAGGTCGAGGTTGTCGCCCTCTTCTTCGCGCAGAACGGCGGCGGTGCCTCCTTCGGCGCAGAC
>CAZWHE010000148.1:0-9876 GCA_964633825.1 uncultured Phycisphaerales bacterium
CAAGGTGACGCGCGAGGAGGAGATGGTCTCGCTCGCCCGCAAAGCGGGCGCTTCGGGAATCAACGTGGCCGGGATCTGCTGCACGGCCAACGAGATCCTCATGCGCCATGGAATGCCCATCGCCGGCAACTACCTTCACCAGGAGCTGGCGATCCTCACGGGGGCCGTGGACGCCATGGTCGTCGATGTGCAGTGCGTGATTCCGTCCCTGACGCAGGTCGCGTCGTGCCACCACACCCGGGTGGTGACCACGTCGCACAAGGCCCACATCCCCGGGGCCGTGCGCGTCGAGTTCGATCCGGCCAGGCCGGCCGAGACGGCGCGCGAGATCGTGAAGCAGGCCGTGGAAGCCTTCTCCTCGCGGGATCCCGACAAGATCAGGATCCCGAAAGAGAAGATGGATCTCGTGGCGGGCTTCACCAACGAGAACCTTTCCTATTACATGGGCGGCCGCTTCCGCCGGGGATGGCGTCCCCTGAACGACGCCGTCGCAGCCGGTCGGTTGCGCGGCGTGGCCGGTGTGGTGGGGTGCAACACGACGAAAGTGGTTCAGGACGCCAATCACCTCGCCCTGGTGCGGGGCCTCATCGCGCAGGACGTGCTCGTCGTTCAGACGGGGTGCAGCGCCATCGCCTCGGCCAAGGCGGGCTTGCTCCGTTCCGGCGAGGCGCTCGAGCATGCCGGTCCCGGCCTCCGCGAGGTCTGCGAAGCCGTGGGGATTCCGCCCGTGCTTCACATGGGGAGCTGCGTGGACAATTCCCGCATCCTGACAGCCTGCGTTTCCATGGTCGCCGAGGGCGGCATCGGCCAGGATCTCTCCGAGCTCCCCGTGGCCGCGGCCGCGCCCGAGGCGATGAGCGAGAAAGCCGTCACCATCGGCTTGTACGCCGTGGCCTCAGGCTTTTTCACCGTCTTCATGCCTGTTCCGCGCGTGGCCGGGAGCGAGGTCGTTCGCCAATACCTGGAAAAGGATGTCGAGGCCGAAACGGGCGGCAAGTTTCTCTTTACCAATGATGTGGAGAAGGCTGTGGGCGCCATAACGGCCCATCTCGACGAGAAACGGAAAAAGCTGAAGCTCTCTCCCATGCTCTACCAGGACGGCGTCCTCTCGGGCGATCCGGCTTCGTCGCGGAGCCTGACTTCTTACACCACGCCCACGGGCGTGGAATTCCTGGGATGCGGCAAGCAGCAGGACAGAAGCCAGAAAAGACAACCGGAGGATTGATTTGCACCGGAAACTGATATTCAAGAGCGACCGCTGTCTCGCTTGCAAGGCCTGTGAGCTGGTCTGCAGTGTCGTTCATTCCGAAAGCCAAACGCTGGAGAAGGCCGTCCTCGAATCGCCCCGGCCGATCAGGCGGGTGAAGCTCGCCGCCGGCGGGGACGGGATCGAGGCCCTGCGCTGCGATCAGTGTCTCGAGCCGCTCTGCGTTTTCAGCTGCAAGAGCGGGGCGCTCAGCCGCGATGCCGACAGCGGAACGGCCTCTCTCGATCCGGAACGGTGCGTGGGGTGCTGGATGTGCTTCATGGTCTGTCCCTTTGGAATCCGACCCGACCACGATTCGGACAAGGCTCTGCGGTGCGATGTCTGCTCCGACCGGGAGAGCCCGGCCTGCGCCGATGCCTGTCCCACCGGAGCTCTTGCACTCAGCGAGGAGGAGCGCGACGCGGGCGGCTCCGATTTCCACGGCCGCGTCGTTGTGATCGGCGCATCCGCCGCCGGGGTCGCGGCCTGTGAAGCGGTGGACGAGTTCGCGCCCGGGGCATCGGTCACGCTCGTCACCAAGGAAGACACCTCCTCCTATTCGAGACCGCTCCTTCCCTACCTCCTCTCGGGAAGGATCGATCGCGAAAAGATCTTCTGGCGGCCCGAGGGTTATCTCGAGGAACAGCTCGGCGTCGAGGTGCTCCGGGGCGTCGGGGCGGCCGGTCTCGACGAGGACGCCGGCAGGATCGAGCTCGACAACGGGGCGCACATCGACTACGACCGCCTGATCATCACCACGGGGGCGGGCGGAAAGGTGCCGGACATTCCCGGAATCGCTCTTTCCGGGGTGTTTGCCATGAGGAATCTCGAAGACCTGGACGGCATGGACAACCTGGCCGAAAAAGGGCGCAGCGCCGTCGTGCTCGGCGGCGGCAACGTGGGCCTACAAACGGCGGAGGCCCTTCTGGCCCGCGGCATGGAGGTGACCGTCGTGGTCCGGTCGCCCCACCTCCTCTCCCAGATGGTGGACGAGGAAGCGGGCCGGAGAGTGGGCGAGCTCTTCGCTAGCCGGGGCGTCCATGTCCGCACGGGGCGCGGTGTCGTCGCTGTCGAGGGCGAGGAGAAAGTGACGGGCGTCCGCTTCGACAACGACGAGCAAATGGAGACCGACCTCGTGGTGGTCGGCAAGGGGATCTCGCCCAACGTGGAGTGGCTGCAAGAGACGGGGCTCGAGCTCGGCCGGGGTCTCGTCGTCGACCGATGCGGCCGGACGAACCTCCCCGGAATCTTCGCGGCCGGGGACTGCGCCGAAACAAAGGGCCCCGTCGGCGCGGAAACAACGGTGAGCGGAATCTGGCCCGTTGCCTACGAGATGGGCCGCGCCGCCGGAAGCGCGGCCGTGGGGATCGAACGGGAATCGGCCGGCGCCCTCGGCATGAACGCTTCCCGCTTTTTCGACGTGCCCATCGTGTCCATCGGCGTTGTTCGCCCCGAGAAGGCCGAAGGGTGCCGGGAAATAATCCTGGCGCGCAGGGAAGACGTCTATCGCAAGCTCCTATTTCGAGGGGCGTCTCGTGGGCGCTCTCCTTTACGGCGATATTTCGGGCGCGGGAGCCTTCTACCGTCTCTACCGCGAAAGAATCGATATTGAAAAAGAAATCATTGAAGAGCTCGATGACGCCCGGGCGGTGCGGGTGTTGAGATCATTGGTCCCCGCGGGATTGATGGGAGTTTGAACGGAAATGTCCAGAATCATAGCGGCCGCAGCGATCCGGGGCGCACACGCCTGCGTGGAGCGGGCCGAAAAAGAACTGGCGCGGGCTCTCGAGAGCCATGGCCGGGACAAGGAGGTCGGTTTCGAAGGAACGGCCTACGCCCTTCCCGTGATCCTGGCCCTCCTCGGCCGGAGAGTGGAAAAGATCGGCGACCTGGAAGAGGTTCTCCAAGACGCGCGGCGATGGCTCCCGCCCGTGCCGCGGGACGAGCTCTGGCTTCCCTATCTGGGCGGCGCCCTCGACGCCGGTGCGGCCACCCTCGTGGCCCATGAAACAGTGGAAGCTCTCAAGCCGCTCGACGGCCATGACCTGGCGAGCGATTTCTGGCTCGGGCCGACGCCCGATTCCATTCTCCGGGAGCAGGGGATCAAGCTCGTCGACGGACGGATGCCGGGCTTCGCCGCCTGCGTGGGCGCCCTTCCCGACGACGAAAAGGCCGACCGGCTCGCCCGCGATCTCCAGGAGCGCAACATCCTCGTCTTCATGGGCTCGAACACGGCGGGCGAGACGATGGCCGGCCAGCTTCACAGGCGCGGCGTGGAAATGAACTGGGACACCTTTCTCGTTCCCTACGGGCCGGACACGTCTTCCATCGTCCACGCGCTCGGGTTCGCGTGCCGCGCCGCCATGACCTTCGGCGGGCTCCAGCCGGGCGGCCTCGCCGAGGCCCGGGAGATCCTGCTCTACAACAAGAGAAGGGTCTTCGCCTTCGTGCTCGCCCTGGGCGAAGTGGACGACGAGAAGTACGCCACGGCGGCGGGCGCGATCAATTTCGGATTTCCCGTGATCGCCGACACCGACATTCCCCAGATTCTGCCGACCGGGATCTGCACGTACGAGCACGTGGTTTCGAATATTTCTCACAAGGATCTCCCCTCCCGCGCGATCGAGGTGCGCGGCCTCAAGATCCAGACCGTCGAGATCCCGATCCCCGTGCGCCACGGCCCCGCCTTCGAGGGGGAGAGGGTGCGCAGGGAGGAGATGGCCGTCGAATTCGGAGGCAAGAAAGAGCGGGGATTCGAGTTCCTCACGAGCCGGCGGATGGATGAGCTGGAAGACGGCCGGATCGAGGTGAAGGGGCCCGAGATCAGCGACGTCGAGGAAGGCGCCCGCCTGCCTCTCGCCGTCTTCGTCGAGGTGGCGGGGCGCAAGATGCAGCCCGACTACGAGTCGATCCTGGAGAGGCATATCCACAGCTTCCTCTCCGAGCCGATGGGGGTGATGCACCTGGGACAGCGCGACACGGTCTGGCTCCGGATCTCGAAGAAAGCGCGCGATTCGGGCTTTACAATCGCCCACCTCGGGACCGTTCTCATTCACAAGATGAAGAACGATTTCCCCGCCATCGTCGACAAGGTGCAGGTCACGCTCTTCACCGAGACCGAGGGCGTGGAGGAGCTCTATCCCCGGGCCGTCGAAGCTTACAAGCACCGGGACGAACGGGTGGGCACCATGACCGACGAGAGCGTGGACGAGTATTTCTCCTGCGCCCTCTGCCAGAGCTATGCGCCCAACCATGTCTGCATCATCACCCCCGAGCGGCTCGGTCTCTGCGGCGCCTACAACTGGCTCGACGCCAAGGCCGCCCACGAGATCAACCCCCACGGCGGGAACCAGCCGGTCAAGAAGGGCGACGTTCTCGACTCGGTCGCCGGCAAGTGGAAGGGCGTCAACGAGTTCGTCGAGCAGGCCACGGGCGGGGAGTTTACGGGATTCTCGGCCTACTCGATGATCGATGAGCCGATGACGTCGTGCGGGTGCTTCGAGTGCATCGCCTGCGTCCTTCCGGGCACGGGCGGCATCATGATCGTCGACAGGGAGAGCACGTGCCAGACGCCGGTGGGAATGGCCTTTTCCTCCCTCGCAGAGGTGACGGGCGGCGGGCAGCAGACCCCGGGGTTCATCGGCATCGGCACTCTCTATATTCTTTCCAAGAAGTTCATCAGCGCCGACGGCGGGCTGGCCCGTCTCGTCTGGACCACGACGAACGTGAAGGACCGGCTCGGAGACGCCCTCCGCGAACGGTGCGCCGAGATCGGAATGCCCGATCTCTACAACAAGATCGCCGATGAATCGGTCTGCACCGACCTGGAGCCCCTGATCGAACACCTGGCGGCAATGGAACACCCGGCGCTCACTATGGGAGAAATGATCTGATGACGCTGAGAGAACAGACAAAGAAGTGGCCCGGCCGGATCCGGGAGGCCGTGCTCGGGGCCGGGGGCAGGAAAACCCTCACAGTGGGCGGGGGAAAGGGGCTTCCCCTGCACACCTTCGAGGCCGAGTTTCCCCGCCGGCCCGTTCTCGCCCTCGAGATCGTCGACATCGACCCGCCCCGCTGGGTGGAGACGGTGCGCGGGCCCTGGGAAGGCCTTTTGGGTAAACCGGCCGAGGCGGCGAAAAAAGCGGTCGACGAATACGGCGCCGACCTGGTCATGGTCAACCTCATGGGAACACACCCGGACCGGGGGGACCGGAAACCGGCCGAGGCCGAGGCCGACGTGAAATCCGTGCTCGACGCGGTCGATGTTCCCCTCATCGTCAAGGGGCCGGGGAGCGGGCCCAAGCAGAACGATGTTCTTTCCAGGGTGGCCGAGGCGTTCCAGGGGGAGGGACTCGTTCTTCACTCGGCCTGCCAGGAGGATTACAAGACGCTGGCCGCCGTGACCGTCGCCTACGGCCACGTGCTCGTTTCCGAGAGCCCCATCGATCTCAACATCGCCAAGCAGGTGAACATCCTCCTCTCCGACTCGAGCGTCGACCTCGACCGGGTGCTCATCGATCCCCTCACGGGCGGTCTCGGGTACGGGCTCGAGTACACCTACTCGGTCATGGAGAGGATCCGCCTCGCCGCTCTGGGCGGGGACAAGATGCTCGATTCGCCCGTCATCTGCCTGATCGGGGAGGAGGCCTGGAAGGTGAAAGAGGTCAAGGTCCCGGCCGAGACGGAGCCCCTCTGGGGGGAGCAAAAGGAAAGGGGCGTCAACTGGGAGGTGGCCACGGCCCTTCCCCTGCTCGAGGCCGGAGCGGACGTGCTCGTTCTGCGCCACCCCGAGGCCCTCGCCAGGATGAGGGCGCAGATGGAAACCTGGTTCAGCTGACCAAAGGATGAAAGGAGCGGAAAGAGAGAATGGCTTTGACCGGACTGCAGATATTCAAGCTTCTCCCGGGAACGAACTGCCGCGACTGCGGCCACCCGACCTGCCTCGCCTTCGCCATGAAGCTCGCCGCGGGCAAGGAGAGCCTCGACAAGTGTCCCGATGCGTCGGACGAAGTGAAGGCCGCCCTGGGCGCGGCTTCGGCGCCGCCGATCCGGGGCGTCACCGTGGGAGCGGGGGAGCGCGCCGTGACGGTGGGCGAAGAGACGGTCTTCTTCAGGCACGAGAAGACCTTCGTCCATCACCCCGCTTTTTTCCGCCTCCTCGACCCCGCCGGGAAGACGGCGGAAGAGACGGAAGCGATGTTGAAAGAATGGGCGGCCGTCCGGATCGACCGCGCCGGCGAGGTCTTTCGCATCGACGGCGTCGCCATTGCCGAGACGCCCGGCGCGTTGGATGAATCGGCCGCTGCCGCGGCCGCGGCGGCGAAACAGGGCCTTCCCGCGGCCGTGATGGCGGCCACGCCCGAAGGCGCCCGCGCGATCCTGGAAGAGCTGAAAGGACAGAAACCCCTCCTCGTTCCGCCCGTCGACGCCGACCGGGCCCCATACATCGCCCTGGCGAAAGAGCTCGAAACAGCGCTCGTCGTCGCGGCATCAGATCTGGACGAGCTCGCAGCGGCAGCGGCCGAGGCCGCGTCGGGGGGACTGGAAGAGATCCTGCTCGACGTGCCCGGCGGGAACGCGCGGGAGCTTCACCACAACCTCACACTGATCCGGAGGGGGGCGCTCGATCGCGCTCATCCCGGCCTCGCCTATCCCGTCTTCCTGCATGTAGGCTGCCGTGATCTGGAGAAAGGCGTCCTCGGGATCAGCAAGTTCGCTTCTTTCCTGGTGATCGACGACCAAGAGGGAGAGGCCTGGCTTCCTCTCTGGACGCTCCGCCAGAACATCTATACCGATCCCCAGAAGCCTCTGAGAATGGACGCCGGGATCTACACCATCGGCGAGCCCGACGAGAAGTCGCCTCTCCTGGTCACCACGAACTTTTCACTCACCTATTTCATCGTCTCCACCGAGCTCGACGGAACGGGACAGGCCTGCCATCTCGCCGTGGTCGAGTCGGAGGGGATGAGCGTCCTCACCGCATGGTCGGCGGGCAAGTTTTCGGGCGACCTCGTCGGCAAGGCCCTGCTCGAGATGGGGGCGGCCGATCTGGTCGGTCACCGGAAAGTGATCATTCCCGGATACGTTGCCGTGATCTCGGGAGAGCTGGAGGATTCCATGGGGAGCGGATGGAAGGTGCTTACAGGTCCGCAGGAAGCCTCCGACATCGGGCCCTTTTTGAGGGACGTCTGGGAAGCCGCTGGAACGGGCTAAAAACATGTCTTCTCACCGTGTCGTCTTCAAATCCTCGGGAAGGTCGGCGGTCGTTGCGGACGGAGCCTTCATCCTGGAAGCGGCCCGTCTCGCCGGCGAGCCCCTCCCGGCCGAATGCGCGGGCCGCGGCGCCTGTGGCCGCTGCCTCGTGCAGGTGGAGAAGGGGGATGTTCCCGAGTACCGCGTTCTCCGCCGGGAGTCGGGCTCCGCCCAGGTGCTGGCCTGCCTGACCCCCGTTCACTCGCCCCTCCTTCTCCTCCCTCTCGAGGACGAAGACCTCCCCCGGCTCATCTCGAGGGAGAGCAATGTCGGCCTCGCTCCTCTCGAGCAGTGGGCAGGCCGGCCCCTGGCTCTCGATCCGCTCGTGGGGCCTGCCGGCCAAGACGATCTGGGTGTCGCCGTCGATCTGGGAACCACCACGATCCGCCTTCTCCTCATCGACCTCGACAGCGGTCTGGTGAAAGGGGAAGCCGCGGCCTACAACCCGCAGATTCCCATGGGAGCGGACGTGATTTCGCGCATCGTGGCCGCTGAGAAGGGGCTTCTTAACAAACTCGCTTCAACCGTCCGGTCCGCCGTGAAAAAAATGGTCGTCCGTGCCGCGAAGGAAGGCGTCGTCGATCCCGGCCGGATCAGCGGGTACGTTGTGGCCGGCAACCTGACAATGGTTCATCTCCTTCTGGCCGAGGACCCTGCCGGAATCAGGCGTGTTCCCTCGGAACCGCGGGCCCTCGATTTCGAGCCCCGGTCCGCTTCCGCTCTCGGGTGGCCAGGCTCAGCGAAATCGCGCGTCCATCTCCTGCCCGCTGCCGGGGGATGGGTGGGGGGCGACATCATTGCCGGCACGATGCGCGCCGGCTTTTCCCGGCGGGAAGGGAATCTCCTCCTCTACGTCGACCTCGGGACGAACGGCGAGATCGTTCTGGGCGGGAGCCGATACGCCATGGCCTGCGCGTGCAGTGCCGGGCCAGCCTTCGAGGGGGGCGGGATACGCTGCGGCATGAGAGCCGATAAGGGGGCCGTGGACGGCGCCCGCGTCGATGCCGGCCGGGAGAGCCTCGATCTTTCCGTTGTCGGCGGGGGCGAGGTGAAAGGGATCTGCGGCTCGGGCCTGATCGCTCTGACGAACGAGCTCTTTCGAGCGGGCTGGATCGACAGGACGGGACGCTTCACTTCCCGGATGCCCGAGTCCCGTCGCGCCGGCGATGAACAGACAATGGCCCTTTCCGAAGACGGGAAGGTCGCTTTCTGGGAAAGGGACCTCAAGAGCTTGGTGCGGGCCAAGGCCGCTGTTTTTTCCGGGATCCGTTCCCTCGTGGGCGCGCTCGACGCGGGCTCCGGCGTGGTCGAGGGTCTGCTCGTTTCCGGTAACTTCGGCCGGTTTCTCAATCTCCCTGCTGCGGTCGGAATCGGCCTGCTGCCCGATATGGAGCCGGGCCGGTACGGCTATATCGACAACGGTTCCCTCGAGGGAGCCGCCCTCGCCCTCCTCTCGAAAGATTTCCTCGGCGAGCTCTGCGATTACCTGAAGAAGATCACCTACGTCGATCTCTCCGATCTGCCCGGGTACATGGACGAGTTCGTGGGTGCCAGCTTCATTCCCCACACCGATCCCGGCCTTCTCGAGATCTAGTCAAAGCGCCTGTAATTTCCGGCATAAAATGCTGTGCTTGCCCGAAAGCACGATGCCTGGAGACAAAAACAAGTACGTTAAATTACCTAGATAAATAAATAAAATATGATATCATAAAACCGGCTGTTCGATTTTCACGATTCGAGCTCCGGTTTGTTCAAGTTTTCGGGTCTTTTTTGAAGGAGGAGGACACAATAACACGCCCAATCTATGTCCCGCAGGCTGAAAACAATTTCCAACTTTCTGGACTGAGTGTGCCTTTTTCCTGCCTTAGATGCTAGAGGCAGACGCCTCGGAAAACGCCCTTCGGGTCGGAAACCGATTTTTTTTACTGATGGAGGAATTATCATGTTCAAGGGAATGATGACATTCATTTTTATGATCCTTCTAATGTTAAGCACACCAGCAGCGCTGGGGCAGATGAATGAGGATCAGAAACTCCTCGCCTGGGACGGCGCGGCGCATGATCAATTCGGCTCTTCTGTCGCAATCTTGGGTGATGTTGCCGTGATCGGAGCGAGTGATGACGATCATTATGGCATGGATTCAGGATCAGCATACTTATTCCGCTACCATGCAGGGACGGGGAGATGGTTGCTGGATGCTAAGCTCCTCCCCTGTGATGGCGCGGCGTATGATTATTTCGGCTCTTCTGTCTCAATCTTTCAAGATGTTGCCCTGATAGGAGCAGGTGACAGCGATGATAATGGCATGGATTCGGGATCAGCGTATGTTTTCCGTTACGATACAGTATCCGGGACGTGGGCGGAGGAAGCCAAGCTTC
>CAZWHE010000149.1:0-9771 GCA_964633825.1 uncultured Phycisphaerales bacterium
CTTTCGCGGAAAAGCCATCACTGTCATGAGCACCGAAGGTCCTGATATCACCACAATCGATGGAAACCAGACCGGAAGTGTTGTTACCTTCGAAAACGGTGAAGGCGTCGACTCTATTTTAACGGGATTTACTATTGCGAACGGCTCCGGGATGAACTTGGTAGGCGGAGGTGGCATTTACTGCTATTCTTCTTCTCCAACAATAACAGGCAATTCTATCACTAACAATGATGCATATTGTGGAGGTGGAATCTATTGCTATCAATCTTCAATGATAATAATGAATAACTCTATCATATCGAACACCGGCGGATCAGGAGGAGGCATAGAATGTCGCCTCTCTTCACCCGTCATCAGCAACAATAAAATCCGACATAACGAAGCCCGTGTCGGAGGAGGCGGAATACTGAGCAGGCAATCTTCTCCAAGTATTATTGGTAACATCGTCAGCGAAAACACGAGCATTGTTTGGATTGGCGGAATCAGCTTGATTTCGGGTGATCTGACCGTCACTGGAAACAGGATTCTGAATAACAAAGGCAGTGATGGCGGAGGAATGGGAATCAGCAGTCTTACCTCAGGAACAATCGACAATAACATCATTTCCGGAAACAGGGCTTACCAAGATGGTGGAACACATGGTTCCGGGGGAGGTATCTACTGCAACGGAAGTACGGTTACACTGTTTAACAACATTATCAATAACAACTCCGCCAAAGAGGAAGGCGGTGGAATCTACTGTTATGAATCAGATATCACGCTCATCAACAACACCATCTTCAAGAACGAGTCGCTGTTGATCGGAGGTGGAATTCACTGCAGAGAATCATCGGCCGATATCGTCAATTCGATTTTGAGCGATGACACCGCGCCGCTCGGTTCAGAGGTGGCACTCGAGGGGACTTCCCACATTACGATCGGGTATTCGAACCTGCGCGGCGGCCACGCTTCGATCTTTCGCGATACGAACTCCACCGTCACCTTCGAAGCCGGCATGATCGACGCCGATCCCCTGTTTGTCGATCCCTTGAACGGGGACTGCCACCTCACCGTCGATTCTCCCTGCGTGAATGCAGGTGCCAAGATGGTTCCGAACCTCCCGCCAGAGGATTTCGAAGGAGACTCCAGAATCGTTGATGGCCAAACAGACATGGGCGGAGACGAGCTCCACACCCACCTATACCTTGTCGGCGAAGCGATCCCCGGCGGCCAGCTTTTGATCAGGGTCATCGGCCCGCCCAACGCATCTCCCGTCTGGCTGGCCATGAGTACCGGTATCCACTCCCCGCCGGTGAATACTCCATACGGAGATCTTCACCTCCTGGTACAGACCGCCGCACTGAGGAATATCGGCTCTATTGGAGCGAACGGCGTCCTCTCCCATATCACAACGGTCCCGCAATATTGGAATCCCGGTGAAAAGTATTTCTTCCAGGCCCTCGTGGGCCTGATCGGCAGCCCCTCTTCCGAGCTGTCGAACCTGATGACGGTCGTGGTGGAGTAAAGGCCCCGCAACCACCGCACCGATCGCTGTCATGAAAATTCGTCGACGCAATTTGTGTCATCCCCGTAATCTCTTTCCTGTGAAGGATTACGCCGGGAGGAGGTTGCATTCAACCCCCGGCAAGTCCAAACACTTCCTCCCTTGATCCACTCCCCTCATTGATGTTCTAATACCCCTCTCGGAGGAACAGGATGCCCGACGATAAAAACGATCAAATCGGCAAGTCCGACAAGTTCTACAAGGAATACCTCAAGCAGCGAGAGGCGGGTGAGGACGTCGATCCGGAAGAATTCATCACTCTCTGTTCCAAGATGGAAGAGAATATTGAGAAGTACTTCGAGAAGCTCAAGTCGGAGGGTGTGGATGAGATCGACCTGAATCCCGATATCGTGTCGGATTTGAAAAAGGAACAGCCCCCTCAAACCATCGGGGACTTCAAAATCATCAGCGAAATCGGCTCGGGCGGCATGGGCACCGTCTACGAAGCGCAGCAGATCTCGCTCAAGAGGAAAGTGGCGCTCAAGGTCCTGCCTCCCTATCTCAGTTTCTCCGACGACGCGGTTTTGAAGTTCAAGCGGGAAGCCGAAGCGGGCGGCAGGCAGAGCCATCCCGGCATCGTGGCCGTTTACGCCGTGGGCGAAGAGGACGGCGTCCACTACATCGCCCAGGAACTGATCGAGGGGGGGCGCAATCTGGCCGACCGCCTGGCCGAGTTCCGGAAGGAGAAGCAGCAGCCTACCGGCTACTTCCGCATGGTGGCGCAGCTCATCGTCGAAGTGGCCGGCGCGCTGCACAGCGCCCATTCCTCCGGCGTGATCCACCGGGACGTGAAGCCTTCCAACATCCTCCTCACCCCCAACGGGATTCCCAAGATCACTGATTTCGGCTTGGCCAAGGTGGAGGACGCGCTCGCCCTGTCGCGCACGGGCGACTTCGCCGGAACGCCCTACTACATGTCGCCCGAACAGGCCATGAGCCAGCGGATCGGCATCGACCACCGCACCGATATCTTCTCCCTCGGGGTGACGCTTTACGAGATGCTGACGCTGGAACGACCCTTCGAGGGAGAGACGTCGCAGGAGGTGCTTCGCAAGATCATGCTCCAGGACCCGCGCGACCCGCGCAAGGTGAACGACCGCGTCCCGCGCGACCTGGCCGTGATCAGCCTCAAGGCGATGGAGAAGCTGCCGGCCTCCCGTTACGAGACGATGGAGGAGTTTGCCGGCGACCTGCGCCGCTTTCTTTCGGGCGACGTGATCAAGGCGAAGCCCGCCGGACCGGTTGCGAGGCTCTGGAAGCGCGCCCGCCGGAGCCCGGCTTTCAGCACCGTATTGGGCGTGGCAGCGCTTTCGGTGCTGGCCCTCATTGTGTCGATCCCGTGGTACATGGCAAGCCTGAAGGTACAGAGAGATAAGGCAGTGAACGCGGAGAAGATAGCGGCCGACCGCTACAACCAGGTGCTCCGTCTCTCCGACGCGAAACGTCTCTCCCAGCTCGTCGCCCGCGAAGAGAACCTCTGGCCCGCCGTCTCCGAAAACACCCGGAAGATGAAGGACTGGCTCGATGAAGCGGAACGGCTCAGCATGAGCCTGCCCATGCACAAGCAAATGCTGGAAGAACTGCGGTCCGAAGCCCTGCCTTACGACGAGGAAACCCGGAAACGGGACAGGGAGACCCATCCCGGGTTGAAGGGCATTGCCGAGCTTCTCGCTATAAAGAAAGCCTACGAGCTAAGCATCACTTCACTCGAGAAGGAGAGCGAATCCACCGGCGATGATTCCAAACTGAAATCAACAAGGAAAAAGGTCGCCGAGATTACGGCCAGGATCTCGCACCTGAAGAAAGAAATACTGAAACGCCGCACCTGGAAATTCAAGGAGACCGGTGAAGAAAAAGAGTGGCAGCACGGCGTGCTCGCCGAGCTGGTCGACGGAATCGAAAAGCTCGCTCACAAAAAGACGGGAACGATCCGGAAGGTGAGGGAGCGTCTTGAATTCTCCGAGACGATTGACGAAAGAAGCGTTAAGAACCGGAAAGGTGAGTGGGATCGCGCCGCGACATCGATCGCGGACAAAAATGAATGCCCTCTTTACGACGGCCTTGCCATCAAACCCGTGAGCGGGCTGGTTCCGCTCGGGAGAGACCCCGGCTCCGGGCTCTGGGAATTCGCACATCTCCAGACCGGCGTTCCGCCCGAGCGCGATCCGGAAGGGAACCTCCTGATGAAAGAGGAATGCGGGATTGTCTTCGTTCTCATTCCCGGGGGGAGCTTTCGAATGGGATCGGTTCCTCCGGAGCCGGACGCCCCGGCGGGGTCTCCAAACGTCGATCCCTTGTCGGAAATGACCGACCAGCCCGTTCACACCGTGACTCTTCAACCCTTTTTCCTCTCCAAGTACGAGATGACCCAGGGACAGTGGCTCCGCATCACGGACCGCAATCCAAGCGAGGTCAGGGCGGGGTCCGCCGTGGCCGGCAAGGATTACACTCTCCTTCACCCGGTGGAGATGGTGAGCTGGCAGGACTGCGTCCTGATCATGTCGCGCCTGAATCTCCGGCTGCCGAGCGAGGCGGAGTGGGAATACGCGGCGCGAGCCGGAACGGGAACCGTCTGGTGGACGGGCAATGATAAAGAATCCCTCGCCGACGCCGCCAACATGTTGGACCTTTACTGTAAAAAGACCGTCGGCCCGAAGGCTTGGGAATACGAGGAATGGCTCGACGACGGGTACGCCGCGCATGCGCCGGTCAATCTATACCGGCCGAATCCCTTCGGGTTGTACTGCGTTCACGGAAACGTTTGGGAGTGGTGTCAGGACCGCTATCATGAAAGCTACGAGAACACACCATGCGACGGCTCGGCCATGGAGCTGGTCAACCTGATGCGCCGCGACGCGAGAGTTACGAGAGGCGGGAGCTGGCGGACCGCGGCCGGTCTCTGCCGCTCGGCCAGCCGCTACGGGTTCGGTTGCACCACGACGCACTACTACCTCGGCTTGCGCCCGGCGCTCTCACTTCCCGACTAGCCGCCTGTCACACAGATGCAGAGGATGAGAACAACCCCCTGGACCACAAGGGGGCCCGGGATGGATCATTATCCTCTGCATCTGCGTGGCAGGCACCTGGCTCGGAAGTTTCATCAGTTTCGTGATGCGGAATTAGAACATGTACTGCGCCTGGAAGAAGATCCAGTCCGCGTCGCGGGACCTGCCCGTGTTCCGAATGTACGACGACGCGAAGAAGTGGGACCACCCCGCATAGAACAACCATTCCCTGCTGTAGATCCAACGCGCGAAGACGTCGGCCTGCTGGCCGATGGTGCTCCCCGAGCCGCCGACAGCCGGGTAGGGCCTCAAGACGCTCGTCTGGTTCACGTAGAAAAATCCCCCCCTCTTCTCGGCGAGCTGCAGCAGGTGGTAATCGAAAAGCATATCGAACTTTTTAGTCGGCCAGATCCGCAGCAGGGCCCGGTAGTCGATCAGGTTCCGCCAGGGGAGGGCGTTGATCTTGCTGTAGCCGAAAAGACCGTCGAAGGTCTCCACCCTGTCGTCGTTGAGATTGTCGTCGCCCGAGGCGATGGAATACTCGAGACCGAAACGCGACTTGCAGGGGCTGTGGAACGTGTAACCCGCATGGACCCTGTAGCCGTACGCGTGGACATGATTGTGCCCTTCCCGGCCGAACTGGAAAGCCAGGAATCCGCCGTAGTCGAAACCGAGGGGGAGCTTCTTCTCGAACCAGGCGCCGACCGAGTGCTTGCGAAAGTCGCCCCTCGCAACGCCGTTGCCCGTCGTTCCGTTGTTGCCCCGGTTGACGTGATAAAAGAGATCGAGATCGCACCCCAGGTTCTTGAGTTGGGAATAAAACCCTAAAACCGAATTGGCATGGTGCCGGGAATCGAATCCGCGGGGGTCGTACCAGATCCGCCAGGCGCCGATGAAATCGGTCTTGGCGAATTCCGTGTCCCAGTAAATCTTGGCGGCGTCCCACGTGTAGCGCCCCACGTTGGCCCAGTCGAAGGGTCCCCAGACGCGCTTGTCGCGGTACTCGATCTTCTGCCGGCCCACCTTGAAACCGAAGTCGCTCCCGCCGATCCTCTCCCATTCGACGAACCCCTTCTTGAGATAGAGGGGGTTCTCGTACTGGTTGGTGTGGCCCGTTTCGCTGCCGGGATTGCGGAAATCGCGGTTATGCAGGGCCGAAAACCAGGCGTGGGAGTCCTGGATCTGGACAAAGGCGTGGAGGTTCTCCTTCAGCCTGTAGTCGAAGTTGAAGCGCAGCCTCTCCAAGAGAACGCTGTCCTTCGCGTGGTAGAAGGGATTTCCCGGCGAATCGTACTGCGCAATGTTGAAATGGTTGTAGAACGAATAGCGCAATCTCAGGCTGCCGCCGATGTTGAGGACGCCCGGTCCGGCCTCGATGTTCTTGAGGAAATCGTTCCACCGGGAGGTGTCGCCGGGCTTCTCCTCTTCGGCCGGGACGGCGGCGGCAAAGGAACCGGCCGCGAGAATGAGGATTCCGATTGCTTTGAGAAGAGATTTCATTTTGTGAGCGCCCTCATACAACTTTCCTGCCAGGGAATTCCCTGCTCCGTTCCGAACAACACGTGAACGGACTCAA
Source organism: uncultured Phycisphaerales bacterium (assembly GCA_964633825.1). Taxonomy (GTDB): domain Bacteria; phylum Planctomycetota; class B15-G4; order B15-G4; family CAYZWU01; genus CAZWHE01. The sequence continues at coordinate 6,125 of CAZWHE010000149.1, forward strand.
TCATATATATGAGGAGCGTCAATTGCAACGAGGACGGATTTTAATGAGACGGAGAAAAATCCCCCCCGGCTCAAAAAGGTCGAAGGAGATATCTGTGATTATGGGAGAGCTCTCCCGGAGGAATGAATAGATCCAAAAGAGGCACCCCCGTAGCTTTTGAATGATTCGGATCCAGCTTCTTCGCTTTTTCCCTCAAATCGGCGACGCCCTTCTCATCCCCCCAGCCGAATTTGACTTTGGCCAGCATTTCGTACGAATAGGCCTTCAGAGGTCGAACCGGCCCGGTGTCCAGATATCTTTGAATGGCCTTTTCCGCGGCCGGCAAAGCCGTGTCCTTCATCTTTCTGTCTTTCATGACCCTCATCAAATGATACCGCCCCAAATCCAACAGCAATATTTTCTTTCCGGGATCGGCTTTAACGGCCTCTTCAATATACTCGACGCCTTCTTCGACCTTTTGGCTGTACAGACAAGCCTTTCCAAGCTCTTCGAGCACACCGGCATTGTTTTTGTGGTCTTTCAGCACTTTCCGCCAATAATCGACTCTATCGGCGCCCCCCGGCAAGAGCAGCGATCGGGCTTTTGCGCCGTAGAACGGATCGATCTTTTCCAGCTTTGCGGCATACTCCTCTGCTTTCGACCTGTCGCCGCCCATCTTTTCGGGAAGCATGCTGTAAATCTCGACAAGGTAGAGCATCGGTTCGCAGTACTCGGGCTTTGCTTTCAGCAGTGATTCAAACGTCCGGCACAGCTTTCCCACATCCTCCCTGGCGCTCGGCTTGTTTTTTTTAATGGAAATGTATGCCTCCATGAACGCCGCATGCCCCGCAAACAGGGCATAATTCGCATTGCCTGGATCCATCTCCATTGCCTTTTCAATGGAAAGCCCAACGTCCTTCATCGTTCCATCGGGTATAAAATTTCCCAGGCCCATATAGTATTTTGTCCTCGCAAGCTCGTAGTGTGCCGCGGCATTACGGGGTTTTTCAGCGACCAACTTCTCGAGAAGCGCTTTCGCTTCAGCGGATTTCCCGTCCATTCTCAACTGAAAAGCCTTTTGCACTTCTTGATCCGCCCGGTCCGCCTGCAAGGCGCACCAGGATATCAGAACCAGTGAAACAAGCAGGACTGCGGCTGCCATGAAACGTTGATGACACATGACATCTCTCCTTTCATACCCTCTGTTTATTTGTAAGTTATTACTTACATTTACGAGAAAAAGAAAAACCCTCACTTGTAGCGCCCATCAAGCACGGCGTCCTTCGAGCAGAAGCCGGCCCACATGGGCGATCAATCGCCTGCGGTTCTCAACGGTGAGCAGCTTCATCTCACGGCCGATGTTGGCCACCGTACCCAGGCCGATGACGGCCCAGGCCAGCAGGATCTCATCCGGCCTTTGGCTTTTGGCTCTCCCGTCTTTCGAAAAGACCGATTCGCCATGAGCCTTGATCTGCTGATGAATAAAACGGTGAAACCGCTCGAACATGTTTTTCAGCGTCCTCCGTATCTGAGGATCGTCGGTCTCGCTCAGGCCTGCAAACACGATGCGGTAGAGACCGAACTCTCCGTGATGCCGGGCTTCATAGTCGAGAATTCGCTCGGCAATGCTGCTGTTCGAATTATTCTCTTCGAGCATTCCCTGCCAAATGGCCGTCGACAGATCGTATACGTAATCGATCGAAGCCAGAAACATCGCTTTCTTGTCGGGCCAGAGACGATAGAGAATGTTCTCACGAACCCGGCAGCGCTTCGCCAATTCCGCCGTGGTTGTCCGGCGGTACCCGAGCTTTGCGAAGACCCGGCCGATAATGGGCAGGAGTTGTTTTCGTTTCTGTTCGCTCTGGTTTGGACGAGGCATAATTGATCCGAATTCGTCAACAGCTCTATTTGTAAGCAACCACTTACATTATATCGCGAACTCTCAGCCCGTCAATTCACAAATTCACTTTTTTTACGGCAAAAACCCCTGTCAGGGCTGGATCACCATGTCGCTCACCTCGGATTGAGGGCCTTCGCGGCCCGTCACGGTCTCGAGGGCCGCCACCTTGTAATGGCCGCAGGCCTGAGGCGACATGTCCCACCACTCGCTCGTTTCCTTTCCATCCACGTCGGCGACCCAGACGAAATCGCCGCCGGGGTGTGTCTCGCGGTAGATGCGGTAACCCGCCACATCGTACTCGGAGCCGCTTGTGGGCCAGACGAGCTTGGTGTATCCCGTGGAGGTATAAATGTAGGCCGTGGGCTTCCCCACCTGCGCCGGAAGGACCGTATCGAGAGCCGAGGCCAAAGCAGCCGCGCCCACGCGCGGCCTGGCGACGATGTAGACTGGCGACCCGGAGAGATCGACATCGAAGCCCGATACGCCGCCCAGGTCGATTCCGTTGCCCTCGATATCGAAGGCCGCCACCTGGGCATCAGGCGTCATGGCAATCCCGGTGAGGAGAGCCTGGGGAAAGTCGTAATCCGCGTTCCAGATCACGGCCACGATCGGCCCTCTCGGATTCGCCTCCCCTTCGGCGGGGACGCTCCCCTGGAGCGAGCCCGACCACCCGCCCTGTAAGCCTCTCTCGGCCGGCGAAGAGCCGCTCCCGGGCCGGCGAAGCGGATAAGCTTCGAAGAGGTGGGCGCGCACGTCGGGCGCCGGCGCGGCAAGGGGGAGGTCCTGGGGTTGAATCTCGCGGAGATAGGCCGGGACGGGGCCGAGCCGCGCCGTCATGGCCGCGTAGGCGGTGACGGCCACGCTTCCCGTCCGGTCGAACTCCGTCATGCTGTTGCTTCCGGTCTGGTTCATCTTGGGGTAGGGCGCCAGCGTGAACTGGAAAACCTTGTCCACCCCCTTCGCCAGGGAGATGATGTAGGTCCGAACGAGCCACTCCCCCACCTCGCGCAGCCTGTCGATGTTTCCGCTCATGCCTTCATATTGCTGCAGGTCGCCGGCTTTGTGCATATGGGGCACGTCGGTGTAGTTCCGGACGAGGCACCAGCCCACCTCCTTCACCCAGTAGGGCCTGTCGTCGGGATCCCCCGTCTGGCCGGCGTCGGCGATCACCGAGAGCGCCTCGTCGATGTTCAGCTCGTAAGAAACACGGCTGGCCGTCGGGCCGGGATCGATCTCGGGATATCCTTTCTGGTGGAATTCTTCTCCGGTCCCGCCGCCCGATAAATTATACATGTAGTAGTGATGGGTCACCGCCTCGACGGAGTCGTAGGCCCCGGGAACACCGACCAGAAAGTCTCTGAGCCACTCGCGCCACTGCCCGCCGTCGTTGTACAGGACGACGAAGGAGCTCCCCGCCGGCCCGGCCACGTTGATGGGCGCCTGCAGGCCGGGGGCGTGGCTCGCCGTCTCGGCGCGCATGAAGAACTCGTAATATTCGATCGGTTCATACGTGCCGAGCCAGGGATGGTCGGTCTCGTTCTCGATCTCGTACCAGACGATCTGCTCCGCTCCCGGGTCGTCGAAGCGGTCGTACATGGCGGCGAGAAAGGCTTCGTAATACGGCCACTGGTCCGGAGCCGGTATTTTCTTCCCCCCAGAGGTCTGCACCGTGTCGATCCAGGTCGGAAGAGCGGCCGTGTTGGCCACGGTCATAATCCCGTGTGCCGATCCGAGGTAAGGCGCCATGGGATTCCAGTGGAAACCGCCT
>CAZWHE010000150.1:0-9734 GCA_964633825.1 uncultured Phycisphaerales bacterium
GTCGGCGGAGCCGACGACGACGCCGTCGTCATTGATGCCGTAGGCCTGGCTCGTGGTTCCGCCGAGGGTGCCGAGTTCGGTCGCCACACCGTTGTTCCAGAGCATGGCTTTATAAGGAGATTTCGCAAAGCCGGCCACCTGGCCCGATGAATTGACGGAAAGAGCCTCGTCGATATCTCCCAGATCGACCACGGCGTATTCGTCCTGAGCCTGTGCGACGGCAAGGAAAAACGTACCGGCAATGATGATAAGTGTGAGTGGAATGTGGATGTTTGAAGTTCTCATCTCTTTGTCTCCTTTCATGTTACAAGCGATTAAAATTTCTATCAGCCTGTCGGCCGCTTGATGCTCTTGAAGAGTGACGCGCAAAACACCAGCGAGAATTGGGTGGAAAAAAATTGTTTTTTTGGCTAATTCGATGGCTGATATGACCTCTGAAAAACGACCCCAAGACCGGCAGGCCGCTAAAAGCGGAGCCGCAAAACAGATCCCTGTCGATTCGATGATTCCAGAGGTCTATAACGAACTCCGGGCTGTGGCGCGACGATACATGCGGCGGGAGCGCGCCGAACACACCCTTCAGGCCACGGCATTGGTCCACGAGGCATACCTCCGCCTGGTCGAGCAGGATCGCGCGGCCTGGAATGATCGGTCCCACTTTCTCGCCCTGGCGGCGCAGGCCATCCGGCGGATCTTGGTCGACCACGCCCGCAGGCACGGCGCTGAGAAACGCGGCGCCCGGCATCAGCGCATAGTGCTCAGCGAAACCATGGTACTCATGCCGGAAAGGGGGGCGGATGTACTCGCCATCGACGAAGCGCTCCGGAAATTCGCTTCCCTCGACGAGCGCCGTGCCCGTGTGGTCGAGCTGCGCTTCTTTGCGGGCTTGAGCATCGACGAGACCGCCCGGGTGCTCGGTGTCTCGAAGTGGACCGTTGTCGATGACTGGGAGCTCGCCCGGGCCTGGCTGCTCCGCGAGCTCGGTAAAGGGGACGCATCGTGAATGCCGAGAAATGGGAGCGGGTGGCCGAGATCTTCCAGGCGGTTCGAAGAGTCGGGCCCGAAGAGCGCGCGGCCATGCTCGATGAACAGTGCGGGGACGATGCCGAGCTGCGTACAGAGGTCGAGTCGCTTATCGAAAGCTCCGGCGGAACCGGAGAGTTTCTGGAAGGACCTGCCGTCGGTTTTGATCCTGCTGTTGTTTCAGACGGCGACGCATCTTGCGGAAAAACCTCCAGCAATGCCGAGCCCGCGGCATATCGATCCATCAGTGGATACCGAATCGTTCGCGTCATCGGCGAAGGCGGCATGGGAGTCGTGTACGAGGCCGAGCAGGAACAGCCAAAACGGACCGTGGCGCTCAAGGTCATGCGGCCGGGATACATGTCACGAGGAGCTCTCCGCCGTTTCCAGCACGAAGCCGATATTCTGGGCCGCCTCCACCACACCGGGATCGCCCAGATCTACGAGGCCAGTGTATGTCAGGGTTTGGAGACGGGCGATGACATAGGAGAAAGGGATGAGGGCTCGAGTACGCCGTTCTTTGCCATGGAACTCGTGCGGGGCATGCCTCTGACCGTATATTGTAACGAACATGGGCTTGGTAATGAGGAACGTCTCGAACTCGTGATCAAGGTGTGCGATGCCGTACATCATGCCCATCTCAACGGCGTGATCCATCGCGATCTCAAGCCGGCTAATATTCTGGTCGACGAGACCGGACAGCCCAAGATCCTCGACTTCGGCATCGCGAAGGTGACCGATTGCGACATCCAGATCACGACGATGCACACCGATATGGGGCAACTGCTCGGGACCATAGGATACATGAGTCCCGAACAGTGTTCGGGAGATCCCGGGAATCTCGATATGCGCTCGGACGTTTACACCCTCGGTGTCATTTGCTTCGAACTGCTCGCAGACCGGCTGCCCATTTCCGTTCACGGAAAAATGATCCATGAAGCCGTAAGCATCATCCGCGATGAAGATCCGGTCCGGCTCGGTACGATCAACCATGCCTTCCGGGGTGACCTCGAAACGATCCTTTCCAGGGTGCTCGAAAAGGATAAAACCAGGCGGTACCAGTCCGCCTTCGATCTCGCCGCTGAAATCGAGCGATACTTGCGGGATGAACCGATCACGGCCCGGCCGCCGAGTGTGATGTACCAGTTCCGTAAGTTTGCAAAGCGGAACAAAGCCCTCGTTTGTGGAGCGGGGGCGGTCATGACGATCCTGGTGGTGGCGGTTGTGCTGCTCTCGCTGCTTTGGGCGCGAACGACCCGGGAAGCGCGCCGCGCCGAAGATGCCTCTGCTTTTCTCAAACAGATGTTCAGCGATGTTGCTCCCCATGCCCATGGGTCGAACATCAAACTCAAGGATGTCCTTGATCGCGCTACAGACCGCCTGGCTGTCGAACCGCCTCAGGACCGGCTCGTCGAAGCCATTGTGCGCAACGAGATCGGGTCAAGCTATTACAGCCTGGGCTTGTATCAAAATGCCGATCCTCATTATGCCGAATCCCTGGCCATAAGGCGTGATGAGCTTGGAGGTGACCATGTCGACACATTGAAGGTCATCAACAACCTCGGTCAGCTCCGGCTGGCGCAAGGCCGAACGGATGAAGCCTTGTCGTTGCTCGGGGAATGTCTTGAAAAACGACGCAAAATCCTGGGCCCTGACGACAAGGAGACCCTGGCCACACAGAATAACCTCGCGTACCTCTATCAATCCCGGCGCCGGTACAAGGAGGCTGAGAATCTTTTCCGAGATACCGTCGACCGGCAGCGCCGCGTCTTCGGACCTGACAACCTCGACACATTGATCTCCATGTCGAATCTCGCGGGAGTGCTTCACGCTCAGCAACGCCTGTCCGAAGCCGAGGACCTCTTTCGCAGAACACTGGCTCTGTGCCGCAGCGCTCTCGGGAATGAGAACTACCACACCCTGGTCACCATGGACAGCCTGGCCGTGGTCCTGAAGGCGCGCAATAAATTCGATGAAGCGGAGCCGCTGATGCGGGAAGCGGTACAAACATATCAAAGGAGTTTGGGCCACAGCCACCCCGGCACGCTCGTGGCCATGAACAACCTGGCGCGCCTGCTCCAGAGCAGCAATCGTCTGAACGAGGCGGCCGTGCTTTTCATCGAGCTGACCGAGCTTGCCGATGAGAATCTTCCTCCCGACGATCGGTTTCTGCCGTCCTTCCACTTCAACTGTGCCGAGTGCCTGACGGCGCTCGGCCGAACCGAGGATGCTCTGCTCCATTATCGAACCGCCTACAAAGGCTTTGCAGCCCGATTGGGACGGGACGCCTCCCGCACCCGCTCTGTTGCCGAACGACTCATCAAACTGTACGAAGCCCAGGGGAGACGGAGGGAGGCCCAGGAACTTCGCGAGCTCCACTTTCCCCCTTCGTCCGCCCGAAAACCAGGTGGATGAGAAGGGTCCTCCCGGGCCACAAGGGGCAACGGGCACCCTTTGCTTACCCCCCGCGCTCGCAAAGCCTCGCTTGAAGGGGGGTGCGCAAAGGATGTCCGGCCCGTGGCCCGGGAAGGCTTGTTCCGTAACCCTCAGAGCCGGGCTGTTCGGGAAGAAGGGGACTCACGGTACGCCCCGGCCCGCGGGGCATAGGTGTTAAGCTAAGCAATTCGTTTTCTGATCGCAGGTCCCCCTCTTCCCCAATAAGAGAGGGCCGCCGGGGGGCTCGGGATCCGGGAGCGCTCGGCTCCTCCACCCTACGACCCCCGGCGGCCGGGCCTCTTCGGCCGGAGGATTCCACGGCACGGGAGGCGGATCTGGGTATCACGGGCGCGGCGCAACGATCCCCGTAATCGGGCGACCGATGCGATCTGGCGATGCGACACCTTGGCGGGGCGGACGCCGAGGTTGTTGTTCCGGTTCTCGGGCGTGTTGTTGTTGCGGTTCGCCGAGCGCGCGTTGGAGGCGGTGTTGTTGAAGCCGCCGCCACGGTTCACGCGGTTGCGGGCGCCGATGATCCGCCCCCCTGTAAATGCTTCCGAGCCAACGAATCGAACATCTTCCTTCTCAAGGCCCTGGTGGTACCGTGCTCGAGATGTGCCGCCACCGACCGCACGGCGTCGCAGAGCCGATCCTCTGAAAGCATCCCCGTGCGATATTCCCAAAGGCGGTGCTTGAGGCGCTGCCGCGTCCTCTTCAGGTTGGCGGGACGGAGCCGCGTGACCGCCCAATGGATGCGCCAGCCCAGGAAAGGCAGCCCCTGGGAGGCGGGGGCGAGCAGGGTGGCTCTCCTCTTGAGCGTGAGCCGGACGCTTTCGGCGAGAAAATTCTCCACCTCACGGCGTGCATCGACGAGCCTGCCGCGATCTCCGGCAAAAAGCACGAAGTCGTCCATGTAGCGGACGTAACCCGGGATGCGCATCCGCTCCTTCACATGATGGTCGAGACGGTCGAGGACGAGGTTTGCGAACCACTGGCTGGTCAGGTTACCGATTGGAAGCCCCACTCCCGAACGTTCGCTCCTCCCGCCGGCGCTCAGGATCGTCTCGCAGAGACCAAGGACCCGGTAGTCCTTGAGGATCCTCTCCAGGGTCTCCATCACCACGTCGTGGGCTATCGAGTCGAAACAGCGCTCCACGTCGAACTTGAAAAAGAAAGCGTACCGGCGCACGAGGCGCGCGGCGTGCCTGAGCGCCGCGTGAGTCCCCTTGCCCTTCCGGCAGGCGAAGCTCTCGTATACCATGCGCCGATCGAAGAGCGGCTCCAGCGGGTCGATGAGGGCGTGGTGGACCACGCGGTCGCGGAAGGGCGCGGCCGTGATGGTGCGCTCCTTGGGGTCGTGGATCCTGAAGGTATACGCGCGCCCCGGCCGATAGGTTCCGGCCTGAAGCTCCCTCTGCAGGGCCAGAACCTCGGGTTCGATCCGCTCGATAAACCGCGCCACACCGGCCACGTGCCGCTTGCCGCGAGCCGCGCTCTGCGCCGCAACGAGCAGGTTGTCGAAGGATACGATCTTGTCCCACAGGTTTCCGTGCCGCCTCACGAGCTTCTCCTTGCCTCCAGCGCCTTGCGCCAGCCGTGGATCATCCGCCCCGTCTCGTCGACGCCGCGCATGGCGACCTCGAAGCCGCGGCGCGGCATGACATTTCCGCGCCGCGCAATGCGGAAGAGAAACCGCATCCTCTCGAAAAGCAGGTTGACGCGGCAAAGCAGGCTCCGGCGTTCGCGCGGGTCGTAGCGCGCGAGTACGAGCATCTCGGTCACGTCGAGAGCGTGGTTCTCCACGCGCTGTGTCAGCGTGAATCTCGCCGACTTGGGCCACCGTGCGGTCTGGTCGAGAAGCCAGCCCGTGAACTCCTCCCACCTGGAGAGCACCAGGAGCTCGGGACCGGCTTCGCGAGCCGGGGGACGCGAGTGGGGCGCGCTCATGCCGTCTTTTCCTCCACGGCCGGAACCGTTGCGCCCCCCGGCGCAAAACCGTTGAGCCGGGCGAGTATCTCGCGGCCGTAGCGCTTCACCTTGCCCGGACCGATGCCGTCGAGGTTCGAGAGAGCGGTCGGGCTCTTGGGTGTGTGCCTGACGATCTGTACGAGCTGGCGGTTCGTGAAAACGACGTAGGGCGGCACGCCTTCCTCGCGCGCCGTGCCGGCGCGCCACTCGCGGAGCGTATTGAAGAGCGCGAGCTGGCGCTCGTCCAGTCCGGCCAACGGATCGCGCCGCGCCGGCCGCTTGCCGTTCGATGCGCTGGAGCGCCGGTTGCCGCACGCGGCCCTGTCGGCCGGCTCCCGCGTCTCGGGCGCAATCGCCGGGACCTGGTAGGTGAGGATGCAGGTGAAATGGGGTACCTCGTCGACACGATAGAAGTGCTCGCGGAAGGAGAGTATTTCCTTATCACACACGAACTCGGCGAGCGGGCTCTCGTCGAAGCCGCCCAGGACGGCACAATAGCGCAGGGTCATCATCTTGACGCGCATGGGGAACTCCGGAAAAAGACGTACAATCGAATATTTCCGGCGGTCCCAATCACCCGCCGTCCCACGCCCTGCAAACCCTTTTTTATAAAATCTTGCTCTTTTTTGTTGCCTGGCGGCAACTTCTTTTTTTGGGGAAAGCCGTAAAGTTATTTCGTGGTGATACCCCTGGCGGGGCGGACGCCGAGGTAGCTGATCCGGTACTCGGGCGTGTTGATGTTGCGGAACGCCGAGCGCGCGTCGGAGGCGGTGCTGTTGAAGCCGCCGCCACGGTACACGCGGATGCGGGCGGCTGAGACACGGCGTTCTCCATTACCAGTCTTTACGGGCAGGTCGTACGAACCATACCCATCCCGGCACCACTCCCACACATTCCCCGCAACATCGTGAAGGCCGAAGGCATTCGGCCTGAACCTCCCAACCGGGGCATGCGCAAGATGCCCGTCATCGAGTGATTCTTCAAACGCACCCCACCCTGCCGGTGCTCCATTCTTCTTGGCCCATGCATCGAACAGGTTTGCAGTACCCTGCAGCAAGGCGACCTCGCCACCCGTCCACCAGACCGTGGCCGCCCCGGCCCGAACCGCATACTCCCACTGCGCCTCCGTGGGGAGCTCAAGATCGAGCCTGCCGAGCTCCCGGTCGCAGTCGATCCAGCTCACCTGCTCCACCGGATGAAGAAGAGAGCCCGGCTCTCCCTCCCGGTTCCAGCCTGAACTGTAGTCATCCGGTCCGTACCTGCTCGGATTGTCATCCGTGAACCGCTCCCACTGACCCTGCGTCATCTCGTACTTGGAGAGAAGGAAGGGATCGAGGGTCACGGCATGTACCGGACCCTCGTTCGATTCCGCTCCGGGGTCCACGTTGGGGGAACCGAGGGGAGTGGCATCCGTTGGCTTCACCGCGCCCATGTCGAAAGTGCCGCCCGGAATAAGAACGAAGACCAGGCCCATCTCCTCGGTCAGGATCAGCTTGCCGTCCTCGCCCCGTTCAGGGATCGCGCCGGTCTGGAGGTGGGCAAACTCAAAGAGCCCCGAGTCCGGGTCCCGGCCGATCGGCACCAGGCCGATCTGCTCCTCGATGATAAAACCGCCATACTGCGGACACTCCTCCCCGTCGGCGATCGACGCGATCGCCCGGTCCCACGCCTCTTCGTGCTCGGCAATGCTCCTCTCCTCGATCGTCTCGGCAAAGACCAGGCGGTCGGCGACGCTCTCCAGGGCGCCCTTCTCTAGATCCATGAGTTGCTCGATCCCGGCAACCAGACCCGCCAGGGTGTCGTGGCGCCACCGGACCTCCATGTCCTCGAACTCCCAGGTGCGGCGCTTCGAGACGATCAGCTCGAGAACCGTGATCTTCTCGTCGAGGCTTGCCAGCTCCTCTTTCAGCTTTTCCAGGTCTTCAGTCGATTCCGCCTTCCCGTCCGATCCCGCGATTCCACTGTCCGAGGCCGCTTCCTTTGCCTCGAGAGCCGCGATCCTTTCGGAGAGCTTCACTTTGGCGTCCCGAGTCTCGACCAATTCCCCCCACCGGGGATGCCCTTCGCAATCGCGCCTCTTCTCCTCATCCCCGTAGGGAAGGCTGTCCTGCCGCAAGGTTTCGAGCACGGCCCGATGGCTGTCGAGGCGATCGGTAAGCTCGGCCGCCCGAGCCAGCCACTCCTTAAAGCCGGCGATCTTCTCCGGATAGGCGGGCCAGAGATCGTCCGCGTCAGCCTCGATATCGGACAGCCGCTTCACGTCGGCCAGCCGGATGATCTCCTCGTACTGCTTCCTGGTTTCCTCCTCCGCCTTCACCGCCCGGCGCCGCTCTGTGTCAGCATGGATCCATAATCCCACGATCACCACAAGCGCAACCGTTGCCACAGCGCCGCTCGCGCTGACCACGGGATGGCGGCGCATCCATTTCACAGCCCTCGTCATTGGCCCGGCCGGTTTCGCCTTGATCGGCTCGTTATCTAGAAAGCGGCGCACGTCATCGGCGAACTCGGACATGGTCTGGTAGCGCTTCTCGCACCGCTTCTCCATCGCCTTCCCGACGATCACGGCAAGATCGCGCGGCACCCGGGAGCGCAGAGCCTGGGGCGACGGCGGGTCGTGGTAGAGGATCCTCTCCGCCACCTGGTGGGTCGTGTCCCCCTCGAAGGGCCGGATCATCGCCAGCGCCTCGTAGAGCATCACGCCGAGGCTGAAGATGTCGGTGCGGCTGTCGAGACCGATGCGGCGCGCCGTCACCTGCTCGGGGCTCATGTAGTAGTAGGTGCCGGCGAATTCGCCCGTCTGCGAGAGCGACAGCTCGGTCGTGATCTTGGCCAGGCCGAAGTCCGTCACCTTGGGCAGGCCCTCTTCCGTCAGGAGGATGTTCTGCGGCTTCAGGTCGCGGTGGATCACGTCGCCCTCGTGGGCTGCCTGCAGGGCGCCGGCGATTCCGGCGAAGAGCTCGGCCGTCTCGCGGTAATAGGAAGCCGTCAGCTCGGGTCTCTGGCGGGCGTCGTCGATGAAGCCGCGCACCGTCCCGGGACCTTCAATGAGTTCCTGGGCGATGTAGTGGGTGCCGCCGGCCTCTCCCGTGGCATGGACGGCCACGATGCCGGGGTGGGAGAGCCGGCCGCCGGCGCGCGCCTCGCGCGCGAAGAAGTCGACGGCCCGCGTATCGACCCGGCCCGGCAGCAGGACCTTGAGCGCCACCTTCCTCTTGAGCGAGATCTGCTCCGCCTCGTAGACCGTGCCCATGCCGCCGGAGCCGATCTCGCGGATGATCTTGAAATCGCCGATCATGCGTGGAGGCTGATCCTTTTCCAATGGTGTCTCGGGGCTCAGGTCGATCTCTTCCACACCCCGTTCTTTGAGCCGGTCGAAGTACCGCTCTATCTTCTCCTCCAACTCGGGGTACCGGGTGATGTACTCTTGCGGACCGACATCCTCGCCGGATTCGTGCCTGGAGATAAACTCCCGAAAGAGCTCTTCAGAATCGCTGAGATGATCGTCCCTGTCGCTGGGCATTTGAATTCCTCCGTGCGGGGTATTAGAACTCATGAAGGGGGGAGGTTCAAGGGAGCCTGCTGTGCCAGGATAGTAATCGCCTGACTGATAGGGATTGTTTATTTACACCGCATCTTGGCAATGGCTGAAGCTCGACCCATCAGGGAGGTGGCGAAGTTCCGGAATCCAATCTCTTTACAAGGCTCGCTGTAGTCTCCTTCAACACCCCTTTCTTCACTCGACATCAGAAGACATGCCGCGTCATAGAGATTTTCCCGCACAAGCTTCATGCAAAGTATGCGGTACCGATCAGCATAGGAAGATTCCCGGAATTCGGAGAAAATCCGGAAATGCGGCTCTTTCACTCCTACTGGACTTGTAGATTTCTGTGCGTCCTCCAGCAGCATGAAATACCCCCTCCATGGCCGAGGGGAGTCGGTAAAAGCCCCTTCCCGGTATGCAGCCAGAATGTCTACAGCGTTACCGATGGCTTCTTCAGTGCGGTTGTTGAAATTGTTTCCGAAGGAGCCGACCTGTGACTTAAACTCGACGATGGCCATTAACTTCCCATTAACAACAACGACAAGGTCCCACTCCTTTGTCGGTCTGTACCACCCCGGTAAGACAACGCTCTTCTTTTCGAGGAAGATGGAATCCCTCGAAAGCCCACTCTCTTCGAGCAGGTCGGCCATCAAGTTGATAAAACCATCGATCTGCTTCCCGCCGGTCACTGCGGCACGGGTGCCATAGTCTTTTTTCCCGGAACTCCGACCCTGTTTATGCTCTTGGCTTTTTCTGGTACTCC
>CAZWHE010000151.1:0-2896 GCA_964633825.1 uncultured Phycisphaerales bacterium
GACTTGACAAGATTGACGTTTTCATGGAAGCCTGCGGATTATGCTCGCAGACCCCCTATGTCCGTGACCCAGGCAGGGTTCTTGAGATATTTCATTCCTTGTTTGGGGTGATGGAAAAGAGACTACGGACTACTACGTATTGTGTCCCCCTTCATAGACCTCGATCGTTCTCTCCACCATGACGTCGGATGTGAAGTCGGCCTCCACGGTTCTGCGGCCCTCTTCGCCCAGCCTCTTTCTGAGCGCGGCGTCGTCGGCCAGTTTCAGAACAGCCTCGGCAATGTCCGAAGGCTCGTTTCTGTCGAGCACGATTCCGTTGCTGTCCGGAACGATGAAGTCCCTGAATCCCTCCGCCTCAGAAACAACGACGGGCTTGTACATGGCCATGGCTTCGAGGGGCGCCAGGCCGAAGGGCTCGATGTGGGAAGGAAGAACGAAGATATCGATGGCGGCCAGAAGAGCGGGAACATCGTCCCAGTGGCCGAGGAAGGAGATGTTGGGAACGTCCTCGGCCCGCTTTCGGAGGGCGGCTTCGTACTCCTCGCCCCCCCCTCCGGCGATGACGAAACGGATCGGGCGGCCCGAAAGGGCGACCAGGCGCGCCGCCTCGATGAAGCCCTCGGGATTCTTCCTCTCCGAGAGGCGCGAGATGAAGGCGACCAGTATCTCCTCCGGATCGACGCCGATCGACGCCCGGACCGCGGCCGGGTCCTTGTCCTCGATCCGAAAAACATCGGTCCGGATGCCGTTGGGAACGTAGCGGACATGCGATGAGGGGACGATGGGACAGAGATCGAGATGATCGCTCACCGCCTTCGAGACAGCGATGATCGAGTCGGTGAGCCCGTTGTAGAGCCAGCGGTTCAAAGGGTGCGTCCGGATCAGCTTGAGGTTGTGCTTCGTCCTGACGACGGGGACGCGCACCGGCCCCTTCCTCGACGTGAACCCGGCGACCCAGTGGTCCCACGACGCGTGCGCGTGGACCAGGTCGATATCGTTCTCCTTGATGAAACGGCCCAGCCTCTTGAAATCCCCCCACTGGCTCGCAACATGAAGCGGACCGGTCTCGAAAACCATGTTCGTCACGGGCAGGCCCTCTTCAGCGGCCCGCGACTCGGTAATCGAACCCTTCTTCGCCGCCAGGAAAACGTCGTGCCCGCGGCTGCGAAGCCCGCGCGCGAGATCCATGATGATGGCCGTCTCGCCCGACCAGCCGTTCTTCTTGACCGTGATGAGAACTCTCATTGCAGAACCCGCCCGATCCTTTGTCTTTTCGTGGTGCGTGAAAGATGTTAATAAAAACGAATCAGATCGTATGATTGACCCCGGTAAACAGGTGCACTTTAGCATGATCCGCGATCCCGAAACAATCGTCGAAGCCTGCGAAAAAGGCCAAATTCGAAAGATCCTCCTCATCAGGATCTCTCGGGTGGGCGACCTCCTCTTCACCACGCCGGCCGTCCGGTGCCTGCACGCCCGCTTTCCCCAAGCCGAGTTCCACTACCTGACGAACCCCTACTCGGCCGACGCCCTCGCGGGAAATCCCTATGTGCGCCGCGTCCACCTGCTCGACCGCAAGAGCCTGGGCTGGCGTCTCTTCCGGACGGGGCGCGCTCTCGCTGATCTGAAGGAAATCGGTATCGACCTGGTCGTTCCCTTCCGCTGGAGGGATGAATACCTAAGTCTCTTCAAAAAGATCAAAGCGCCTTACGTCCACCGCCCCGATGGAGAGATCCCCGACTGGGGCGGCCACATGGCCGACCGGATCCTGGCCGGGCTCGTTTCTCTCGGCGTCGAGCCCGACGGAGAGGGGATGGAAGTCTTCCTTTCCGATGACGACGATGCCGCTGCGGCCGGGTTCCTCGAGACCCACGGGCTCGACGAAACCCCGTTCTTCGTCTTTCATGCCGGATGCCACCAGACGATGAAGCCCGGAAACAGCGCCGCCAAGAGGACCTGGCCGATCGGCCACTGGGCGGAGCTGGTCGGGATGGTCTGCGACAAGACAGGAAAGCCCCCTGTGTTGACCGGTTTCTCGAAGGGCGACATCGTTGGAAACGACTCGATCGTCCGCGCCGCCGGTCTGGACGCACCCCTCTTTACGGGAATGAGCCTGAACAGCCTGGCCGCCCTTCTCGAAGCATCGTCGGGCTTCGTCTGCGGCGACACGGGCCCTCTCCACGTCGCCTCGGCCGTGGGCGTGCCGACGGTGGCCCTCTTCGGGCCGTCGCGGCCCGCGCTGACCGGCCCTTACAAGAATCGAGCGAAAGTCCTCCAGAAGGAGATCGACTGCGTCCCCTGCAAGGGGAAAGACGTCAAGTGCACGGACAACGTCTGCATGCAGCAGATCTTGCCCGAAGAGGTTTTCGAAGCCCTTATCGAGGTGAGCGGATGACGCCCGGCGAAACGATCCACGTCGACTGCCCCCTCTGCGGAAGGGACGAGAGCGAGATCCTTTTCACGCGGGACGGATACCGGCACGTGCGCTGCAGGGAGTGCGATCTCGTTTACGTGAACCCGCGGAACAGCCGGATCGTCGAATCCAACGCTGAGCTCTTCGGCAGGACCCACCCGGCCTGGTCCGGGATCTCGTCCGAGTTTCGCGAGATGAGCCGTTCCGAGCGGGAGAAGATGATCGACTTTATGCGGAACAAGCCGAAGAAGAAATATTTGCGCGAGCTCGCCTTTGCAGAGAGGTACAGGCGGACGGGCCGGCTTCTCGACGTGGGATGCGCATACGGCGGGTTTCTCCTGGCCGCCGAAGGCCGGGCGTGGAAACCGAGCGGAGTCGATGTGGCGCGCGAAAACGCCGATCTCTGCCGCGAGATCTTCGGCCTCGATGTGCAGTGCCGTACCCTAGAGGAGGCTGCTTTCGAAGATCGCTCGTTCGATCTGG
>CAZWHE010000151.1:2996-9718 GCA_964633825.1 uncultured Phycisphaerales bacterium
GCGGCCCGGCGGGCTTCTCAGCCTCGCCACGATCAACATCCGGAGCCTCACCTTCTTCTTTCTGGGCAAGCGATGGAGCTACCTGGGCAGACCCGGAAACGAGCACATTGTTTTTTTTACCAAAAGAACGCTCGCCGGGGCGCTCGTTGAGACGGGCTTCGTCAATCCCCGATGGAAAACAACGGGCTGCCGCCTCAGAAATCCCGGGACAAGAGAAAAGGGGATCCGAGGCAGGGGAATTCGCATGATCGAGAAAACACTCGGCCTGATCGCGGCCCGGACCGGGACGGGAGGCAGGATTCACGTTTTTGCGGAGAGCGGCTGATATGAAACTGCGCCTCTACTGGTCGCGAGGAAGCGGAAAGTACAGGGAAGAAATCCACTGGTCGCGCGGCCGCGACGTCTACCGCAAAGAGGAGCGCAACTTCGGCGACTGGATGTCGCCCTTCATCTGCGAAGCCCTTTCCGGAAAAGAGGTCGTCTTTGCCAAGCCGAAAGAGTGCGACCTCATGGCCATGGGCAGCATCCTGAAAAAGCTCCGCAAGATCAGCCGGCTCCGCAGCATCCTCTCGGGAAAAAGCATCGACATCTGGGGTGCGGGATCGATCGGCGATCCGGGCGCCTACCCCGGATACCACCGCTATCACGCGGTGAGGGGACCTCTCACGCGCAAAAAGATCGCGAACCTCAAAAAGGAGCCCGAATACGGCGACCCCGGCCTTCTCTGCGAGCTCCTGCTGCCCGACAAGAAGAGCCGTCCCGAAAAAAAATACTCCGTCGGCCTGATCCCCCATTACATCGATCGGAACCACCCGCTCATCGATAAGCTTCTCAAGCGGAACAAGCGCTTCACTCTGATCGACGTGTTCGACCCCATCCCCGAGATCCTGGAGCGCGTCGGGCAATGCGAATACATCCTCTCATCGAGCCTGCACGGGCTCATCGTCTCCGACGCCCTTCATGTTCCCAATTCGTGGATCAAGCTCTCCGAAGACGTGACCGGCGAAGATTTCAAGTTCCGCGACTATTACGCCGTCTTCGGCACGGCCGACCCGGAGCCGTACGGCCTGACCGAAAAGGACACGGAGGAGACGATTCTTTCCCTGATCGATCGCTACGAAAGACCCGGCCTCGAAGAGATAAAGGAGAAGCTCACCCGGGCTTTTCCCTGCCGCTGATCCCGAGCTTCCGGGAGAGGTAACGCCCCATCGTTCCGAGGAAAAAGCGCGTCGACGGCCGCTGGATCATCTTCTGCATCTGCCGCATCTTTCCCCTGTAGATCTCGGGATGCACCACGTCGTCGATCCTCATTTCCATTCTCTTCAGGGCCTCGCGGTCGATGGGGATTTCTTTTTTCGAATTGACGAAGAGGAAGATGTTCTGGCGGTACCACGACTCCACCTCGTCGTTGTTCCAGAGAGCGCCCCTGATCGCGTCGAAGGGCTCGTAGCCGACGGCTTCGAAAAGGCCGATCCAGTAGGACTGCCACTGCTCGTTGATGTGGCCCGTGCCCCCCTGGTTCTCGACGGCGGCGCTGAAAAGGACAACGTCGGAAGCATCGCACAACGTGCGAACGAAGGATTGGGCCCGGTCTTTCGAAAGATGCTCGGCCGCCTCGACCGAAATGGCGAGGTCGTACCGCCCGTCGACCTCGATGCCGCCCTCCATGTCAACGGGAGTGAAGTCGATGGCGACGCTGCACAGGTCCTTCCCGGAGACCCAGTCCCCGTCGAAGCCCTTGAGGACCCGGCTTCCCAGAGACTCGGCCGCGGCGAGCCAGATCCCCCTTCCGCAGCCGAAATCGACGACCGAGGCGGGCTTGTAAACCTCGAAGAGCCGGCCGAGTATGATCTCGGCCGACCGCCTTGTCGATCAGGGGCAGCCACTCTTTCTGGTTCAGATCGAGGAGCTTTAGATAATTCTCGTTCGCCAGCTCCCTGCTGTATCCCTTCTCCTCCCCCAGGATATAGAAGTGGAACTGGTGATCGTAAGCCGGCATGACCTCGTACTGTTCCTTGGTCATCACGGGAATCGAATAGGCGAGTATGGCCTCGTAGGGCCTGTAGAGCCAGGGATTTTCCCCCCTGGGGCAGATGGCGTATTCCGACCGGGAGAGGGCGGCCCAGTAGGGGGCGTCCCAGACCTTGTTCACCTTTTTCCGCGTCACCTCGGAGCACCATTTTTCGTACCCCTTGAGCTCTTCCCACCTGTGGGGGTGCATCATTCCCATGAAGGTGTACTTCTGTTTCTTCGGCCCGCACCGGACGCGGCCGATCATGCTTTTCGGCAGGAAGGGTCCCCTCACGATGACGCCGTCGAGGCTGCAGTAGTAATCGGTTCCGGCCGTCGAGTCGGTCACAGGGGGCACGTGCTCCACCACGAGCTCCCTGAATTCCCCGTCCTCTCTGCGAAAGAAAACGATTCTCTCCTTCAGCGCCGGGAAGTCCTTGATGATTTGCTTGCTGTACTTGTTCTTCTTCAGGCCGACCTGGGTGAAGTCGGCGAGCTGCATGATAAACCGGTACTGCTGAATATATCTCCACCGCTTGATCCTGACCTTGATCATTTCCGTTTCTTCTTTCCGGCCTCGATGCAGGCCGTGTAGAGAGCGATGTGCCGCCGGCAGATCTTGTCCCACGAATATTCGCTCAAAGAATCTTTCGCACCCTTTTCCAGGTCTTTCCGCAGAGAGCCGTCATCAGAGAGGAGGCGGATCCTGCCGGCCAGGTCCTCCTCGTCATCGGCCCGGAAAAGGAGCCCGTTTTCGCTGTCCTTGATGATATCGCCGATTCCGCCGATTCCGGCGCCCACAACGGTCCGGCCCGCGCTGAAAGATTCGACGACCACCAGGCCGAATGTTTCGGGAACGCGCGAGGGAGCGACGAGAAAGAGGCTGTTTTTGAAGAGCGCCGCCTTGACCGGCTCTTTCACGTACCCTGCGAAGAGAACCCGCTCCGCCAGGCCGAGCGATGCCGCCAGCTCGCAGAGCTTCTCCTCCTCCGGCCCTTCGCCCGCAATGACGAGAGCCATGTCGTCCCGGTCGCCCCGGGCGCTGCCGTCGGCGAAATCGGCGCCGAACACGCGGCTGAAAGCGCGGATGAGCAGGTCGAAGCCTTTTTCGCGGTCGAGGCGGCCCATGCCGAGGAGATATCGGTTGCTGCGCAGGCCGGCGGGCAACAGCGCGTCCGTGCTTTCGGGCGGGCCGGCCGGAATGCCGTTGGGGATCACGTGAACGTGGTCCCCACGGCCGCAGAACGAAGCGATCGATTCCTTCATGCTCGGGCTGAGGGCAACCACGGCATCCGCTCCGGCCAGGGCTTTCCGGCGTTTCCCGAGGCGCTTCGCGGAACCGCGCCTGGAGAGGTGCGGCCCCTCCTCTCCATCGCCCCGTTCCGCTTTCTCGAGAGGGCGGTGGCAGGTGAGAACCACCGATGCGTTGTGCCTGTTCTTCATCTGGAGAAGCCACTCCCCTTCGGGACGGGCCCCGTGGCCGTGCACCACGTCGAAGCCCCCGTCCAGAACCCGCGCGAGCTGCCGCTTCAGCGCCGGCTTGCGGAAGAAGCGTATCCTCCCCCGCTCGAGAACGACAAAGCGATAGGGCGGCGTGAAGCCCTCGAGGCTGTCCTGGATCCCGCAACAGACAACGGTGGTCTCCACACCGATCGCGGCAAAGCCCCGGCCCAGGGAATCGACGACGCGCTCCGTGCCGAAACGGGGCGGCATGGCCGTGTGCGTGAAGAGCATGACGCGCATTATCCAATCCCCTTCCGGCCCACGAGAATCAGGATCGCTCCGTCCAGGATCTCGGGAAGGACGATCTCTCTGCCGAGAGGATGGTTTCGCCGGGTGTATGCGCGAACGAGACTGCGCAAAATGGGATAGAAGATCCCCCACTTGCGCCGGAACCTGTTCGTCGTGATCAGCTCGATCTCGAGACCGGCTTTTTTAAAGCCGTGGTGGAGCTCCCTGTAGCTCACGGGAGTCAGGTGTCCGTCCTTTTCGACCCCCTTGAAGCGGCGGTGGTGGGACGAGAAGAAGAACCGGACGCGCGACCGTATGCTGAGAACATTGGGAGTGGAGAGGACGAGGGCGCCGCCGGGCTTGAGAACGCGCGTGAACTCGCGGATCAGTTGGTAGGGATTTTCCACGTGCTCGATCCCCTCGAGGCAGGCCGTGTAATCGAACGAGGCGTCGGGGAAAGGGAGGTCTTCGTCCAGATCGAGCCGGAGGAAAGGGATATCAGCCGCCATAAACCGGCCGACGATGTCGCAGGCCGTCACCCGATAGCCGAGGTTTTTCAGCTGGAGAGAGAGGGCCCCCTCCCCGGCGGGGGCATCGAGAACCGTCCCCCGGTCGAAAGAACGGAAAATCTCGAGAACCTTCTCGTGGATACCGCTCTGGGCGATGGCCCTGGGCGGCCCGGCCGTCGCTCCTGTCTCACCGTCCATGGACGCACGACTCCCAATAAGATGATCCGGTTCCAAAGAATTCGGCCATCATATGTACCGCAAGGCCTCCTCCTTTTCAATTATACGCGGCAAAGATTCGTTGATCTTGCGAAGAAGCCGGTCCTATAATCCGGTTTTCGAGGGAGCCGGACCGAGTGAGCCGCCATGGTTGACAACTATTATCGATACGCCAGGACCGAAATCCTCGAGCTGGTGCCCGCTGACTCGCGCCGGATTCTCGACGTGGGGTGCGCCGCCGGTGCGTTCGGCAGGCTCGTCAAGGAGAAAAACAACGCCGAGGTTTGGGGAATCGAGCTCAACGAGGAAGCGGCCGGCGAAGCGGCCCGCGTCCTGGACAAGGTCTTGAACGGCTCCATCGATGAGGCGCTGCCCGGGCTTCCGGACAACTCGTTCGACCTCATCGTCTTCAACGACATTCTGGAACACCTCGTGGAGCCGGAGCGCTGCCTGCAGGCCCTGAAGGCCAAGCTCGCCGCGGGGGGGCGTTTCCTCTGCTCCATTCCGAACGCCCGTTTTTACAAGCACGTGAGGAGCTATCTCATCCACGGAGACTGGGACTACGTCGATGAAGGCATCCTGGATAGGACCCACCTCCGTTTTTTCACATACAAGAGCATCGTCAAAATGTTCGAGAGGCTCGACTGCGAACTGCTTTTCATTCGGGGCATCAATCCGAAAAAGCGCTTCTGGCTCGGCGCGCTGAACATCCTTCTCTTCGGCGCCATCCGGGACATGCGCTACATGCAGTTCGCCTGTCTCGCCAGGCCGCGGTAAATGCCCGGCGGATCGACACGCCTCCAGGGAGAACCGAGTCATGTCCGGCACAACAGCTGAACTTCTTCTCATCTTCATTCTCGTGCTTGCCAACGGGGTCTTCGCATTGTCGGAGATGGCCGTGGTCAAGGCGCGCAAAGTGCGGCTCAAACAGTGGGCCCGGGAGGGAAACAGGAGGGCCGGCGTCGCCCTCGGCCTGGCCGAATCACCCAACCGGTTCCTGTCCACAGTCCAGATCGGCATCACCCTCATCGGGATCCTGGCCGGCGCCGTGGGCGGGGCCACCGTGGCCGGCGAGATCGCCCAAGGCATCAAGGGGTTCTCTTATCTCGCCCCCTACGGCGAAGCGATCGGCGTGGGAATCGTCGTTCTCGCCATTACCTTTGTCACCCTCGTGCTGGGCGAGCTGGCGCCCAAGCGGATCGCTTTGAACAACCCCGAAAGGATCGCCATCGTCGTGGCCGGGCCGATGCGGATCCTTTCGACGCTCGCATATCCTGTGGTGCGCGTCCTGGGTGTTTCGACCAGCGCGGTCCTCAGGGTCCTGGGCTCGCGGCCTTCCCGCGAGCCGCCCGTCACAGAGGAAGAGATCCGGATCATGATCGAGCAGGGAACCCGGTTGGGCGTCTTCGAAGAGAGCGAACAAGAGATGGTGGAAAGCGTCTTTATCCTGAACGACCAGCGCGTCAGCGCCGTGATGACGCCGAGGCCCGAAATCGAATGGCTCGACCTCGACGATTCCGCCTCTGACAACCTGGCCAAAACGATCAAGAGCTCCCACTCGCTCCTGCCCGTGGGCCAGGGAAACCTCGACAACGTCGTGGGTGTGGCCGCCGCCAGAGACATTCTGTCCCGCAGCACGACGGGACTCCCCGTCGATCCGGGAACGGTTGTGCTCGAGCCGCTCGTCATTCCGGAAAGCATGACAGTGCCGAAACTTCTCGAAGCGTTCAAAACACACAAACCCCATATCGCCCTCGTTGTGGACGAGCACGGCGGCACGGAAGGCATGGTGACCCTCAACGACATTCTCGGCGAAATCGCGGGGGGCATTTCGCTCTACGACAAATCGGAGGAACCGGAGGTTATCCAGCGCGAAGACGGATCATTGCTTCTCGACGGGATGCTCTCCATCGAGGAGTTCAAGAAGATCTTCGAGCTTCGCGACCTCCCCGGCGAAGAACTGGGTCACTACCAGACGGTGGGCGGGTTCGTCATGCGCCATGTGGGCCGCCTCCCCAAGGAGGGCGATCTTTTCGTCTGGAAAGGGATGCGCTTCGAAGTGGTCGACATGGACGACCGCCGGGTCGACAAGGTGCTCGTGGTCAAGGAGGCGGACACTGCATGATCCGCGGGAATTCTTTTTCCCATCACCTGAAAAAGAAGAGGGAGGTATTCAAGAATTATCTAGGCCCCGAACGTAAGGGGTCTGCGAGCAAGTCCTCGCAAAGATGAGATGAAAACGTCGGCCTCCTTCGA
>CAZWHE010000152.1:0-9643 GCA_964633825.1 uncultured Phycisphaerales bacterium
ATTCGGGCTTCGGGCGTGTTATGGCGGGCCTTCTCATAAAAGAACTGATTGCCAGGGGAGACATCCAGCGCTGTCTCATCTGCTGTCCCGGCAACCTGGCGACCCAGTGGCAGGATGAGCTTTTTGACCGTTTCAATCTTCATTTCGATATTATTTCCCGTTCTTCTTTCGAGGAAGCCAGAACCGGGAATCCCTATATAGAAAAAAACTTCATCATCAGCCGCCTCGACCAAATGAGCCGGAACGATGATATTCAAGCCAAGCTGAGACAGGCGGATTGGGATCTCGTGATCTGCGACGAGGCGCACAAGATGTCTGCGTCTTTCTATGGCTATGAGCTCAAGGAAACAAAACGTCGAAAACTTGGCCGGCTTCTCGGAGGCCGGGCCCGCCATTTCCTGCTCATGACAGCGACTCCCCACAATGGAAAGGAGGAGGACTTCCAGCTTTTCATGGCCTTGCTCGATGCGGACCGTTTTGAAGGGAAGTTTCGTGACGGCACGCACGTTGTCGATACGGGCGACATGATGCGCCGCATGATCAAGGAGGACATGTACAGGTTTGACGGGACACACCTCTTCCCGGAGCGGATAGCAAACACTGTCAATTACGCCCTATCTGACCTCGAGGCCAGACTCTACAAGGAGGTAACCACCTACGTTCGCGAGGAGATGAACCGTGCTGATCGTCTTGTCGCAGAAGGAGAAGGACGACGGGGCAATACCGTCGGTTTCGCTCTGACTGTCCTGCAGCGCCGTCTTGCGTCATCGCCGGAAGCGATCTGGCGTTCCCTGCAACGCCGTGTGGAACGACTGGAAAAACGCCTCCGGGAGGAAGAGCTCCTCAAGCGGGGAGCCGAGGTAGGAATTGACACAACTACAGGCCTGGGAGGTTATGACGAAGACGACATCGTGGACCTCGAGGACGCGCCTGCCGAAGAATTAGAGGAGATCGAGGAAAAGGTCGTGGACCTTGCTTCTGCGGCACGAACGATCGCCGAGCTCAAAGCCGAAATCGTCATTCTCCAAGACCTTGAAAAACTGGCGCGGGAAGTCAGGAACAGCGGAATAGACAAGAAATGGGAAGAGTTCTCCCTCCTGCTTCAGGATGGGGAGGAGATGTTCGACTCCGCCGGAAGTCGCCGCAAGCTCATAGTTTTTACAGAGCACAAAGACACGTTGCATTTCCTGGCTGAAAGGATCGAGACGCTTCTTGGTCGCGAGGAGGCGGTGATCATCATTCATGGCAGCATGGGAAGGGAAGACAGACGCAAAGCACAGGAGCGTTTCACTCATGAAAAGGACGTGCTCGTTCTCGTGGCGACGGACGCGGCCGGCGAGGGTATCAACCTCCAGCGTGCCCATCTCATGGTCAACTACGACCTTCCATGGAACCCCAACAGGATCGAACAGCGCTTCGGCCGCATCCACCGCATCGGCCAGACCGAGGTTTGCCATCTATGGAACCTGGTTGCAGAGGAAACGAGGGAGGGCGATGTCTTCAAGAGGCTTTTCGGCAAACTTCAGGCTGAGCGGGAAGCCCTGGGCGGAAAGGTGTTCGATGTTTTGGGAAAGGTGTTCCGCGAGAAGAGTCTCCGCAAGCTGCTGATTGAAGCGATACGCTACGGCGAACAGCCGGAAGTGCGTGAACGTCTCCGGCAGATCATGGATAACGCTTTTGACAAGGAAAAACTGCAGGAGCTTATCGAGGAAAGGGCTCTTGTCCACGATTCCATGGATCTGAGCAAAGTGCAGGCGATTCGCGAGGAGATGGAGCGTGCTGAGGCCCGCAAGCTTCAACCACATTTTATTTCCGCGTTTTTCATAGAAGCCTTCAGGAGGCTTGGCGGGTCCATTCACGAGCGCGAATCACGCCGTTACGAAATCACTAACGTTCCGGGCGCTGTCCGCCAAAGGGATCGGCAGGTCGGGGTCGGGGAGATTGTTCTCGGGAAGTATGAACGGGTGACTTTTCATAAGGAAAGCGTTTCCAGGGAGGGCAAGCCCATGGCCGCCTTCCTCTGTCCCGGACATCCCCTTATGAACGCGGTTATCGATCTCACCCTGGAACGTTACAGGGATGTCATGAAGACGGGTGCTGTCCTGGTCGATCCAAATGATCCCGGCGAGGATCTGAATGCCTTGTTTTTCCTGGAGCACGAGCTTCAAGATTCCCGCGCGGACAAGGCCGGGAACCGCAGGTCGATTTCGCGCCGTATCCAGTTCGTCCGAATAAACAGCGATGGAGAAATGGAGAACGCGGGGTATGCCCCTTATCTCGACTGCCGGCCGATCCCCGACGAAGAGCGGGAACTCTGCTCCGATGCTCTCGACGCTGAATGGCTCTGCCAGGATCTCGAGACGAAGGTCCAGAGCTATGCCATAGCCGAAATCGTTCCCGGCCACTTGGAAGAGGTCCGAGCAATAAGGCTTAAGCTTATCGAGAAGACCGCGACTGCCGTCAAAGACAGGCTGACCAAGGAGATCAACTACTGGGATCACCGGGCCGAGGAGCTCAAGGCTCGGGAACTGTCCGGCAAGAAGCCGAAACTGAACTCCGGCAAGGCACGGCAGCGGGCGGACGATCTGCAGGAGCGTCTCCGGAGAAGGATGGAAGAACTGGAACAAGAAAAACAGATTTCCGCCCTTCCTCCGGTTGTGACGGGGGGAGCGCTCGTGGTACCCATCGGGCTTCTGGCAAGGCTTCGTGGAGAGCGTGACGCCGCTCCCGCGACCTTTGCGCGGGAAAAGAAGCGGTCAGAGATGCTGGCCATGGCGGCCGTGATGGAAGCGGAACAGAAACTTGGTTACAAACCTGAGGATGTATCAAAGAGAAACCTCGGCTACGACGTGGAGTCCAGAGATCCCGGGACCGGAAACCTTCGATTCATCGAGGTAAAAGGACGCGTTGAGGGCGCGGAAACAGTCACCATTACAAAGAATGAAATCCTGACCGCATTCAACAAGCCCGACAATTTCATTCTCGCCCTTTGCATTCTTCCGCCGCGGTCCGAATCCGGCGATGATACCGGTGACATAGGACAAAGGCCCGAGGAATACGGCGGCGTAGAAGGGGTCAGAGCCTTTTACTTGCGCCGCCCATTCAAAACCGAGCCTGATTTCGGCGTCACGAGCGTGAACTACAACCTGGAGGAACTGCTTGCGAAAGGGGAGGAGCCTGCGTGACGTTATCTCTCAGTCAGTTCCATGAGTTGATGAAAAGGAAAGAGGATGAACACCTCGAGTTCAAGGAGGCCAAGGGAGGATTCCATTTCGAAAAGCTTGTGAAATACTGCGCCGCCCTTGCCAATGAAGGGGGCGGTGTGATAGTGCTGGGCGTCACGGATACTCCCCCCCGAATTGTTGTAGGAACTCGGGCCTTCAGTGATCTTGAACGGACCAAGGCGGGGCTTGTCGATCGCCTGCGTCTCAGGATAGAAGCGGAGCAGATCCTCCATGACGATGGCCGCGTCCTCCTTTTCAAAGTGCCGCCGAGGCCGGCCGGAATGCCCGTTCACCACATGGGCACTTACTGGATGCGGGGGGGCGACAGCCTTGTCCCCATGACACAGGATATGCTCAAACGGGTCTTCGAGGAAACGGGGCCGGATTTCTCCGCCGGGATCTGCAACGGGGCATCCTTCTCCGATCTTGATCCCTTGGCGATAGAACGGTTCCGCGAGCTCTGGCAGAAAAAGTCCGGCGGGCAATCACTGAGCAAGCTGTCCGACGAACAGCTTCTCGAAGACGCCGAGCTTATCGTTGACGGTGCAGTGACCTACGCAGCCCTGATTCTCTTCGGATCAAAGAGGCCGCTTGGGAAATACTTGGCCCAGGCCGAAGTGATATTCGAGTACCGCTCCAGCGAGGCCTCGGTCCCTTTCCAGCAGAGGGTCGAGTGGCGAGAGGGTTTCTTTTTGTATTTCGAGGATCTCTGGACCACGATCAGTCTTCGAAACGAAGTCCAGCAGTTCCGGGACGGGCTCTTTGTATGGGACATCCCCACTTTCAACGAATCGGTGGTGCGTGAGGTAATACTCAACGCGATCGGCCACAGGGATTACCGGCTGGGCGGATCGATCTTCGTGCGGCAGTATCCGCGCAGGCTGGAGCTTGTCAGTCCGGGAGGTTTTCCGCCCGGCATCACCCCGGAGAACATCCTCTGGCGCCAGAATCCTCGCAATAGAAGGATTGCCGAGGCCTTTGCGCGTTGCGGGCTCGTGGAGCGTTCGGGCCAGGGCGCGAACTGTATGTTCGAGGAGTGCGTCAAGGAGAGCAAGCCGCGGCCGGATTTCACGGGAACCGACGACTACCAGGTCTCCGTATCTCTCCTCGGCGAGGTCCAGGACCCTCGCTTTCTCAAGTTCATCGAGCTTGTCGGGAATGAGAAGCAGATATCCTTCTCGACCGAAAACCTCATTGTTCTTGATCTCGTTCACCGGGAACAGAAAATCCCAGCCGAGCTGAAGGTTTTTCTGAATGATTTGAAAAATTGCGGCATTGTAGAGACCGTCAGCCGCGGCCGCGGGACCCGTTACATCCTTTCGCGCAGGCTTTACGGTTTCATTGGGAAGAAGGGTGAGTACACCCGCAGGCGCGGCCTTGACCGCGAAATGAGCAAGGAACTCGTCCTCAAACATATTCGAGACAACAAGGCTGAGGGGAGCAGGCTCCAGGAACTGATGCAGGTGCTGCGCGGGTACTCTCGCTATCAAGTACAAGCTCTTCTGCGCGAGCTCAAGGCGGCCGGTCTGATTCATTGCGTCGGCCGGACCAGCTCTGCGAAATGGTACCCTCTCCAGGCTCGAAATCGATCAGACGATCCCGGAACCCAATAACGCAACCAACTTGCGTATTAGATCGCATGTTGGAGATTATTGTTTATGCAATATGTTGATTTGCAGTAGATTAGGGCAATAAGCAGGTTTTTTTTATTCCTTTGATTCAACGCAAGTTCCGCGCAAATCGAGGTATGTCGATGCACAGAAAACTCATCGAGGTGGCCCTGCCCCTCGAGGCGATCAACAAGGCCTCCGCCCGGGAAAAATCGATCCGGCACGGGCACCCCTCCACCCTTCACCTTTGGTGGGCGCGCCGCCCCCTGGCCGCCTGCAGGGCCGTGCTTTTTGCTTCCCTCGTGGATGACCCGTCGAGCCGGCCCGATGAGTTTCCGACTGACGAGGTTCAGGAAAAAGAGCGCCGGCGCCTGTTCGGGATACTTGAGGAACTGGTCAAATGGGAGAACACCAACAACGAGGATGTGCTTGCGACCGCCCGTACTGAGATTGAGAAATCCACTGGCGGAAATCCGCCCCCCGTTCTCGACCCATTCTGTGGCGGAGGTTCCATCCCGCTCGAGGCGCAACGGCTCGGCCTCGAAGCCCACGGCTCCGACTTGAATCCGGTACCTGTTCTGATCACAAAGGCCCTTATCGAGATCCCGCCGAAGTTCGCGGGCCGGCCGCCGGTCCACCCTGAAAAGGAGAAGAGCCTTCTGAAAGGTAACTGGCGCGGGGCACGAGGGCTTGCAGAGGACGTGCGCCACTACGGCCAGTGGATGCGCGACGAGGCTGAGAAGCGCATCGGCCATCTCTACCCGAAGGTGAAGCTGCCCGCGGAGCATGGCGGAGGCGAGGCCACGGTGATCGCCTGGCTCTGGGCGCGCACTGTTCAATGCCCGAACCCGGCCTGCGGGGCCGAGATGCCGCTTGTCCGGTCCTTCTGGCTGTCGAAGAAGAAGAGAATGAAAGCCTGGATCGAGCCCGTGGTGGACAGGGAAAAGAAGACGGTCACCTTTCGGGTTCGAACAGGTGTGGGCGGACCGCCTGATGGGACAGTAAATCGCCAGGGAGCACGATGCATTGTATGCGACGGCCCAGTCCCTTTTCCCCATGTTCGGGAGGAGGGAAAAGCCGGTCGGATGAGCGCCCGGCTTATAGCGATCGTGGCAGAGGGCAATCGTCAGAGGATTTACCTCTCGCCGATGGAAGAACATGTTTCTATTGCTCTTTCTGCAACACCGGATTGGAGACCTGACGTTGACCTTCCACATAATCCCCGTGACTTCAAAACACCAAATTATGGTATGCGGACTTTTGCCGACCTCTTCACTCCCCGCCAGCTCACAGCGCTGACGACTTTCAGCGATCTGGTGATCGAGGCGAGAGAGCAGATACGCCGGGATGCCGTGGCCGCGGGACTCGCCGATGACAACACCCCCCTCGACGAAGGCGGAACAGGAGCGCAGGCGTACGCTGACGCGGTGGTAACGTATCTGGCATTTGCGGTGGATTATGCGTCAAACTACTGGTCTTCGTTGGCCACTCCTGCAGAGGGATTTGTACGAGGCACATTTGCACGTCAAGCATTGGCAATGGTTTGGGATTATGCGGAAACAAATACTTTTGGCACCACTAGCGGAAATTGGATGGGGGGTATTGAGTGGATTAAGAGGGTGATTGAAGCATTACCCTCCAATGGTCTTGGCAACGCAACGCAACTCGATGCTACAGCGTCCATGTTGATAGCTGATAAGCCTTTGATCTGTACTGACCCACCTTACTATGACAACATCGGCTATGCAGACCTCTCCGACTTCTTCTATGTTTGGTTAAGACGGTCTCTCGGGAAAGTATACCCCTCACTTTTTGCTACCCTATTAACACCAAAGGCTGAGGAGTTGATTGCCACTCCATACCGGTTTGAGGGGAACAGAGCAAAGGCAGAGGAGTTCTTCGAGAAAGGACTGGCACAGGCTTTCACCCGGATGCGCGGGGCCCAGAATCAGGAATATCCTTTGACCGTTTTTTATGCCTTCAAGCAGGCGGAGTCAGAGGGAGAAGGGAATATTGCGTCTACTGGATGGGAAACCATGCTTGAAGGGCTTCTTACGTCAGGCTTCACCATAACGGGTACATGGCCGGTGCGTAGCGAACGTGAGGCGAGAAGTGTTGCTATTGGCACTAGCGCTCTCGCCTCCTCCATCGTCCTCGTCTGCCGCCCACGCCCCGAGGCCGCTCCCCGCACGACCCGCCGCGAGTTCCTTGCCGAGCTCAAGCGCGATCTTCCCGACGCTATCCGCAACCTCCAGCGCGGCAACATCGCTCCCGTCGACTTGGCGCAAGCTTCCATCGGGCCGGGGATGGCGATCTTTTCCCGCTATGCTTCGATCCTCGAGGCGGATGGGAATCCGATGCGCGTCAGAACCGCCCTGGCCCTGATCAACCAGACCCTTGACGAGATCCTGACCGAGCAGGAAGGTGATTTTGACCCTGACACTCGATGGGCGCTGGCTTGGTTCGAGCAGTTCGGGATGAAAAAAGCCCCCTTCGGCGAGGCTGAGGTCCTCTCCAAGGCAAAGGACACTTCCGTGGCCGGGCTCGTGGATGCGGGGATCCTCGAGTCCAAGGCCGGCAAGGTGAGGCTTTTGAGTGGTAGCGAAATGGATGCGGAGTGGGATCCGGCTACCGATGAGAGGCTGACCGTCTGGGAAGTGACCCACTACCTGATTCAGGCGTTGGAGCGGAAAGGGGAAGAGGCAGCAGCAGAGCTACTGGGGAAGATCGGCCCCCTCGCGCAATCGGCACGCGATCTCTCCTACAGGCTGTACCAGGTCTGCGATCACAAAGGGTGGGCGCAGGAAGCGCGCGGTTACAACGGACTCGTCGTTGCCTGGCCGGAGCTTGCGAGCTTGGCTGGAAGTGATTTGGGACAAAGAGTATCCCAGGAAGAGCTTTTCTGAAAGGAAGGATAGAAGACCATGGCCATCAGCAATTACGAGCGTGTCGGCCAGGCGCTTCAGCTTCTCAACAAGGGACTGGAGCCTTTTGTCGAACGGGAGCTTGAAGCCGTTCATGGAGAAAAGGTGAAGAACAAAGTTGACACAATCTTCAACGGCCGTTTCAAGGGCTGGGATACACTTTCCCTCCTCAAAGTTATGTGGGACCAATGGCACTATGTCTTTAGTAAAACGTTGGGTAAGGCGGAACGAACCCTTGTAAGCGAGCTCCAGGAAGTGCGCAACTCCTGGGCTCACCAGAGGACCTTCTCCACGGACGACTCTTACCGGGCCCTGGACAGCATGGAGCGGCTGCTTCGGGCGATATCTGCCCCTGAGGCGAACGAGGTTGACCACAGTAAGCAGGAACTCTTGCGCATCCGGTACAGGGAGCAAGCGCGGCACGAGAAACGGAAGGCCTCCGTTACTGCTGTCGAGGGACAGCCATTGGCTGGTTTCAAACCATGGCGAGAAATTGTCACGCCCCATCCTGATGTGGCCTCCGGCCGTTACCAGCAGGCCGAGTTCGCTGCAGATCTTTCCCAAGTACACCGCGGAGAAGGAGGGGCGGAGTACAGGGATCCGAAGGAGTTTTTCAGCCGGACTTTCCTCACGGAAGGGCTCAGCCAGCTCCTTGTCGGGGCGTTGCGCCGGTTCGCCGGTGACGGCGGTGATCCGGTGGTCCAGCTCCAGACGAACTTCGGGGGCGGCAAGACACACTCGATCCTCGCCCTCTATCACCTCTTCTCGGGGATCCCGGCTGCCGACCTTCCCGGCCTCGAGGATGCGCTACGGAAGGCCGAGGCTGTACCTCCAGCCGGTGTGCGGAGAGCCGTGATCGTCGGGACAGCCCTTTCACCGGCCGTTCCCCGGCAGAAAGAGGATGGCTGTGAGGTCAGGACTTTGTGGGGTGAGATGGCCTGGCAGCTTCTCGGAAGGGAGGGATTCTCACGCGTTTCCGAGGCGGATTCCACCGGAGTCAATCCCGGATCGGACATCCTGCGTGAAATTCTTCGGGACGCGTCACCCTGTCTCATTCTCATTGACGAATGGGTGGCCTATGCGCGCCAGCTCTATAGCAAGGATGGTCTTCCGAGCGGTTCGTTCGATGCCAATCTGACCTTCACACAGTCCTTGACCGAGGCTGTCCGCGCTGTGCCAAAGACACTTCTCGTGGCCAGTATTCCTTCCTCTGATATCGAGATCGGCGGTGAGGGCGGCAAGAAAGCCCTCGAGCGGCTCAAGAACGTATTCGGTCGAATAGACTCCCCCTGGCGTCCGGCAAGTGCCGAAGAGGGTTTTGAGATCGTCCGGAGACGTCTCTTTGAACCGATTACCGAACCGGCTCTCCATGCAGCTCGTGATGCTGTTTGCCGCGCCTTTTCAGATCTTTACCGATCACAGTCTGCCGAGTTCCCATCCGAGTGCCGGGAAGGCGACTTCGAACGGCGCCTCAAGGCAGCCTACCCTATCCATCCGGAAATATTCGATCGGCTTTACAACGATTGGTCAACCCTGGACAAGTTTCAGCGTACGCGCGGGGTTCTGCGGTTGATGGCGGCCGTGATTCATTCACTTTGGGAGCGTGATGATAAAAGCCTCCTGATTCTTCCTGCAGGCATCCCGATAGATGAGCCTGCAGTGCAGGCCGAGTTAACGCGCTACCTGGAAGATCCATGGGTCCCGGTTATTGAAACCGATGTGGACGGGCCGAATTCCCTGCCTCTCAAAATGGACCAGGAGAATCCGAATTTGGGGCGATATTCCGCCTGCAGACGCGTGGCGAGGAGCGTCTACTTCGGATCCGCCCCGACGATTCAAACTGCGAACCGCGGCATCGAGGACCGTCGCATCAGGTTGGGGTGCG
>CAZWHE010000153.1:0-9508 GCA_964633825.1 uncultured Phycisphaerales bacterium
CTCGACAGGTCGACAAAACCGGACCGGTCGCTCCCGCCCCCGGAGTCGCCGCGCCCCCCGGGAAAGAAGATCAGGGTGTGAAAGCCCTGGTCGCTCTTCTTGCCGAAGACGAGGCCGCAGAAAGTGTTCTCTTCCTCCCTGGCCAGGACCTCGGCCTCCATGGAGAAGTCCCCGGAAGTCACCCTGTCGAGAGTGAGGAACCGGTAGTCGAATTTCCCTTCGGCAGGGGTCCCGTACCGGGCCAGGAGCTGTTCCGCATCCGGGGAAAAAACCTCGTTACCGGCCGCAACCCAGCCGTCGAGGTTTTTCTCGTTGTAGGCCAGCTCCCAAATCCACGGCGACTTTCCCGACCGGCGCATCCCCTCCTCGAAATACTGAAAGATGCCGGGAAGACCGAGCTCGCTCCCGAGCCGCCAGCTCACGTCCATGGCCATGAGTGTGAGGTCTTCCATCAGGTATCTCTGCGCCAGGCTCCGGGCCGTGGCGCACATCTCCTCGTGAAGCCTCTCCAGGGCCCTCCACTTGGCGTCCCACTTGCTCAGGAGCCTCTCGGCCTTCTTTACGGCGGCTTCGTCCACATTCTCGGCGAACTCGAGCAGGCGGACGGCCCGGAGAGCGAGCTTGGCGGCGCGGTCGGTGTTCTTGAACTGGTCGGCCAGGTACTTGGCAAATTCGATGATGAGATCCACATCCTCGGGTTTCTCCACGATTCCTTTCTCGTAAAACTCCTGAGCATCGTAGAAATCACCCCGCGTGACGGCGTGGCGCGCCCAGTCGTGCCAGGGCCGCTCCACCTTGAGCCGGCCCGTCTGCTCGTCGCGCAGGTGAAGGGTCCACTCTTTCCAGACCTCGTTCAGCTCAATGATGTCGCGCGGGAGCTTCACCCGGTTGCCGCTCTTCGAGCCGTTGCCTCTCTTCGAGCCGTTGCCGTTCTTCGAGCCGTTGACGCCCTTGGTGATCGCGGCGGGATTGCCGAGAACGACCTCCTCGAAATTCCTGATCGCGCCCTCGCCGGTCCGGCCGCCCGACTTGTTGACGAACACGCGGAAGGCTTTCCTGTAGATGAAGCGCCCGTCAACATGATCCTGGTAGTTGTAAAGAAAATAGACCACGCCCCACGTGGGCGCATACCAGGGCGGCCCCCACTGGTATTTGTTCTCGAGCACGATGGCGAAAGTGGGCGCCTTGGGCGGGCTGCTGCCCGAGGGATCTTTCGGATCGATGCCGTCCCAGGCATCGGCCATCCAACCCATCTCCATCCGCTCCGCCAGGGGAAAGAGGCGGTGGTTGGCGGGAAGGTTCATGAGCACCGTCCCGTTCGCCAGGATCCGCGTTCCCTCGAAAAAGGACGCGAGCCCCTCGTTGAGCCATCCCACGGCGTTGGTGGCGATGGCCACGAACTGGTGTGCGGCTTCGTGAAAGAGGGTGCCGATCATCGGCTCGAAACCGCCTTCTCCGATGTATGTCTCCACGGCCGATCCCGTGAACTGGCCGCCCGACCATTTGGCCGGGCTGCTGCCGAGCTTGAGATACTCGTCGCGGTTCTTGAAGATCTTGAGGTCGATTCGGGAAACGTTGCGGCCGTCTTCGGGTGTTCCGTACCGGAAGAAGATCCGGTAGAACGCGTTGATCTGTTCCATCGCTTCCGCCGCAAGGACCATGACGGCGTATCCCGCGTCGGTCTGCGTCACATAGTTGTCGCGCTCCAGCTTGGACCGATTCTTCCACGTGGCGTGGTCCGAGTCGAACTCCTTGATCCACTCTTCCGAAACATCGGCGAAGAGGTCCCGCTTTTTCGCGCTGTCGGCCAGGCTCGGATCGGGTGCGGACGCGATTTTCTGTATCGCTTCCTCGCTCGACGTGCGCTCGGGGTCGAGGGCCAGGATCTCGCGGTGGATGCGGATCGCCGAGTGGGGCCGCCCCTCTTTTTCGTAAAACTCCGCCAGAGAGAGAAGCTTCTTTACAAAGAGGAGCTTCATGTCGAAGAGATCGGGCGCGATCGGATCGACCTGCTTCAGGCGATCGCGGATCATGGCCTGCTCTTTTTTCGGCGCCTTCTGAGCAACGGCGAGCCGGAGCTGCTGATGCAAAGCGAAGACCAGCTCGTCCCGGTCCCCCACGGCTTCCGCCCAGAGCGTTCTCAGACGCCAGACCTCGCGTGACTTGGGATCCCGCTCCGCCGCGCGATCGATCTGGCGCCGCGCCTCTTCATGGGAACCGTCGAGAAGGGCTTCCTCGGCAAGTGCGAGAGCCTGGGCAAAGGGCGAGATGCCTGAATCGTCCTGAGCGGGCGGGAGCAGGAGAAAGAGGATCAGGATGAGACCGGATATTTCGGCGGGTCCGCTGCGAAGGGTTTTAAGCTTCATGAAACAAACCGGGAAAGAATGGGGGAACAAAAATGGGCGGATCCCGCCCGCTTCGATACGGTCATTATATCGCTGCCTATCCGAATGGTAACGAAAAAGAGGATGCCCCGATCCCCGTGCAATTGAACCGAGGTTAACAAGTCAGGTGGAGGCCTGCGGCGGAGGGAATGCTTTCCCCAATCCATTCGTTCCAGGTCTTGACGGCGTTTCCCGTTTTCATGGCCGTGAGCTCGACGCCGCGCTCTTCGAGGATGGAAAGGGTTTCAGCCGGGATCTTCATCTGGCCGTAACAGCCCAGGCCGATGAGAAGACGCTCGGGCGGATTCTCGAGGACCTCTTTCAGATCCTCGACGCAGAGGGAGTGGCCCTTCTTTCTCCACCAGCGGTCCCTGAGCCGGTCGGGCCAGAGAATCACATCGGAGAAGTATTCTTGAGAACCGACAGCGAGCCTTCCGAATCCGTACTCGTCGATGTGAGTCCTGATCTCGATCAAAGGCACGAAGAAGATCGCTCCACATGGATGTTATCAGCAAAAAGAAGCCGCCTTCATACCATAACGAAGCGCGCCCTGTCCACAGCTTCATGGACCTTTTCGGTCGGAGATCCTGTTCAGGAAAGAGGAGAGTCCCTGCGGGTAAGCCTCCCCCGAGTCGAGAAACCCCGTGTTGTGCCCTCCCTCGATCTCGAGGAATTCCTTTTCGCACACCGCCGCATCGAAAAGGCGGCGGCCCTGTTCGAAAGGAACGATCTCGTCCTCCTTCGAATGGATGAACAGGATCGGAACGTCGACCTCGGGGATCTTGGATATGTTGTCGTACTTCTGGTTGACGATCAGACGGAGGGGAAAGATGTACCCGAGCACCCCCCCCATCTCGGCCGCTCTCGTAAAGGAGGATTCGAGGACGAGGGCGGCGGGCGGGCGCCGCCGGGCCAGCTCCAGGGCGACGGCTCCGCCGAGGGAGCGGCCGAAATAAACGATTTCGTCCGGATCGAGACTGTATTCATCGCACAGAAAATGAACCGCCGCTTCGCCGTCGTCGTAGAGCCCTTCCTCGTCGGCGCTCCCGCCTGACCGGCCGTACCCTCGGTAATCGAAGAGGAGGGTCCGGAACCCGAGGCCGGAAAAGATCATGAGCGTGTCCAGCCTGTGGGAGATGTTGCCCGCATTGCCGTGACAAAAAAGAATGTGACCCCGCGTGTTTTCTTGATCAGCCGCCTCGACCACCCAGCCGTGGATCTCAGGCCCCCCGTCCGAGCGGAACGTCACCTCCCGGTAGGCCATGCCGGCCAGGTCGGGCGTCGCGTCCAGATCGCTGTATGGAAAGTAAATGAAGCGTTTCTGGAGCAGAAAGAGAACGGCGCAGAAAACGAGATACATGACGATCAGTGAAAGAAAGAGCTTCATCCAACCTCAATCCGTCAAAAATTTCCGGCATAAAACGCTTCGCTTGCCCGAGAATACGCCATCTGGAGATAAAAAACGAGTTTTTCCTGTCCTCACTTAGTGTGAACTAAGCTCCGGAAGAAAAATCTCGTTTTTTATTCCATCTGTCGCACTCTCGAACATTTCTGCTCGGAAATTTTTGACGGATTGAGGCCCTATTTCTCCTCTTCCGCGATCCGGGCCAAAATCCTCTCGGGCGTCACGGGGAGCTCGTTGACGCGCACCCCCGTGGCATCGTAGATCGCGTTGAGAATGGCCGGTATGGTCGGCATGATACCGCCTTCGCCCACCTCTTTCGCGCCGAAGGGGCCGTTCGGCTCGTGGCTTTCCACGACGATCGACACGAGCTCGGGCATGTCCATCGACGTGGGGATCTTGTAGTCCGCCAGGTTGGGATTGAGGATTCGGCCCTTCTCGTCGAACTGAACCTCCTCGAAGAGGGCTTCGCCCAGGCCCATCGACATGGATCCCTGCATCTGGGCCTCCACCTGGGTCCTGTTGATGGCGAACCCGCAGTCGTGGGCGCCCGTGATCCTGGTGACGCGCACCTTGCCCGTTTCGAGATCGACGTCCACCTCGGCGATCTGGGCCGAGCATCCGAAGGCGGGCGACGTCCCAACGGCCGCGCCTTTGTAGGACCCGCCGAGAGGCGGGGGCCTGTATTTGCCCGTGCCGACGAGGGCGCCCTGTTTCAGGAAAGCGATGCGCGAGGCTTCGCGGAAGGTGATCTTTTCGCCCGAGGGGTTGTCGGTAAAGCCCATGTGCTCCTTGAGGAACTCGTCGCGGAGCTTATCCGTGTCGAGGCCTTCCTTCTTCGTCACCAAGCAGCCCCTCCTCAGGTCGATATCGCCCGCCTCGCAGCCGAGCTCCCCGGCAAGGGCCTCGAGGATTTGGCGTTTCACGTCCTCGGCCGCCTCCCGGGTTGCGTGGCCCGTCATGAGCGTCGTGCGGCTCGAGTAGGCCCCGAGATCGACGGCGAGATCGGAATCACCCGACTGAATGCGCACGTCCTTTAGATCGATGCCGAGCACCTCGGCCGTGATCATGGCCATCATGGTGTCGCACCCCTGTCCGATCTCGGCCGCGCCGGAAAGGACCACGACCCCGCCCCCCACCTCGTCCACCTTGGTGACGATGGTGCAATGGTAGGTTTTCGACCGGTAGATCGGATACCCGGCGCCGGAAACGAAGAAACCGCAGGCGGCGCCGATCCCTCTTCCGGGCCGGCGCCCTTCGGTGCGCTTTTCGGCCCACCCCGAGGAGTCGCGCACCGCTTCGAGGCATTCGCGCATGCCGAGAGAGGACATGTTGAGCTCGTTGATCGTCGTCTCGCCCGTCTTCATCACGTTGCGGAGCCTGAGCTCCACGGGATCGGCGCCAAGCTCCTCGGCGGCGCGGTCGACGAGCGTCTCGAAAAGGGCCCTGGCGTGAACGGCGCCGTGGCCGCGCTGGGCGCCGCAGGCGGGGCGGTTGCTCACCGTTCGAAAACCGTCGTACTTCATGTTCTTCAGGTGATAGGGCCCGCCGAGGAGGGAGTTGGCATAGTAGACCGTGGCGATGCCGAAGCTCGCATAGGCCCCCCCGTCGAGGATGCAGTGATGGTCGAGAAAAAGAAACTCTCCCTCCCTGCCCACGCCGAGCGACATCTCGTGGCGGAACTCGTGCCGCGCCCTCGAATGGAGAAAAACCTCTTCGCGCGAGAGCGTCACCTTCACGGGCCGGCCCGTTCTGAGCGCGAGGAGGCAGGCGACCAGCTCGTACGTGCCGCACGACGCTTTCGGTCCGAACCCGCCCCCCAGGTAGGGCTTCTTCACCCGCACCTTGTGAAGGGGAAGCCCGAGCGCCATGGCCACGGTGCGCTGGATATAGTGCGGCGCCTGGGTGGAGGATTCGAGGGTCAGCCTGCCGCTGAGATCGACGTGGGCGAGCGCCGACTGGGGCTCGATGAACGCCCCGTCCTGCATCTTCGTCCTGAATGTGTCGGTCACGACGACGGCGGCCTCCCTGCGGGCCGCTTCCACGTCCCCGAAATGATGGTGGACCTGGGCGCAGACGTTGTTCCCGTATTTTTCGTGAAGCAGGGGCGCGCTCTCGGCCATGGCCTCTTCCGGAGAGAATACGGCCGGCAGCTCGTCGTACTCCACATCGATCAGGCCGGCGGCCTTGCGCGCCGTTTCCGGATCGTCGGCGGCGACGGCCGCCACCTCGTCGCCCACGTAGCGCACCCTGTCGAAACAGAAGATCGTCTCGTCGTAGCGCGCCGGGCTGACGCCGAAAGGGGTCGTGCCGGCCTCTTCCCAGGTCACCACGTCCCGGATCCCGGGGCAGGCCTTCGCGCGGGACGTGTCGATCTTTTTGATCCTGCCGTGGGCGATCGGGCTGTGGAGTATGGCGGCGTAAAGCTGGCCGGGCTTTTCGAGGTCATCGGCATAGAGGGCGCGGCCCGTCACCTTGTCGGGCGCGTCGACGCGCGGCGCGCGTCCGCCGAGAACGGAATAAGGCGCCCACTCGGCCAGCTTGTCCGACGCGTCTCGAACCGGGGCGGGGCCGGCCATGGTTTTCCGCTCTTCTTTCATGAGTCACCTCTCATCCGCCCGGCGGCGTCCATCACGGCCTCGACGATTTTCTGGTAGCCCGTGCATCGACAGAGATTTCCGCTGATTCCCTCGCGCACTTCTTCTTCCGTGGGATCGGGGTTCTCCTCGAGAAAGGAGAGGCTCGTGAGGACCATGCCGGGCGTGCAGAAACCGCACTGGATGGCGCCCTTGTCCACGAAAGACTGCTGGACGGGATGAAGCCTGTTCCCGTCGGCCACCCCTTCGATGGTGAGCACGTCCCTTCCCTCGGCCTCGACGGCGAGGACGAGGCAGGAGTTCACGGGGAGGCCGTCGAGCAGGACCGTGCAGGCGCCGCAGTCCCCCTCGCCGCAGCCGTGCTTGGTGCCCGTGAGACGGAGTTTTTCGCGGAGCGCTTCGAGAAGCGTTGTTCTCGGTTCGACCATGACATCCCGGTCGACGCCGTTCACGTTCAAGGTGATGATTCTCATTCCAATGGCCGCGGCTTTTGTCATGGCCCCTCCTCCCCGGCCCGCCGGGCCGCCTCTGTGAGAGTTCTTTTCGTCAAAACGCCCGAAACCTTTCTCCTGTACCAGGCCTCGGATCTCAGATCGTCGATCGGTTTCACGCCTTTGGAAGCGGCGTCGGCCGCCGCCTCGAGAGTTTCAGCGGTCAGGGGTTTTCCGATCACGCACCTTTCCGCCGCAGAGAGCCGGAGCGGGACGGGCGCGACGGATGCCGCAAAGATCCTGGCCGCCTTTACCGGTCCGCCCGGCTTCTCGAGGGCGACCTGGGACGCCACGCCGGCGATGGTGATCTCGAGCGCGCGCCGCCGGATCATCTTGTGATAGGCGCCGCCGCTCAATCCCTCGG
Organism: uncultured Phycisphaerales bacterium; assembly: GCA_964633825.1. GTDB lineage: Bacteria > Planctomycetota > B15-G4 > B15-G4 > CAYZWU01 > CAZWHE01. The sequence continues at coordinate 7,239 of CAZWHE010000153.1, forward strand.
GCAGGGGGACTCGGATCGCCGTGAGGATCTCGCCCGAATCGAGCACGGTTTCGCCCGGGGCCTTGATCATGGCATCGAGGGCGACCTCGCGGGAGCCCTTCGCGCTCGTCAGGACGGCTTTCGCTCCGAGAGCCATGAGCGGAGGGGCCGTGTCCGCGCAGGGGCGGGCGTTGCAGAGGTTGCCGCCCACGGTGGCCGTGTTCCGGATGAGGGGGGCTGCGATCGAACGGGCGCCGTCGGCCAGAACGGGCAGGCGGGACCGGATCAGTTTCGAACGGCTGAGCATCGTCATCGTCACGAGAGGACCGATGACGACGGAGCCGTCCTTCTCGATGATCCCGGCCAGGCCGGGCACCCGCTGCAGGGAAACGAGAACACCCGGTTTCTTGAGGCCTTTCTTCATGGCCACGAGGAGATCTGTGCCGCCGGCCAGGACCGCGGCGCTCTCACCCCCGCCGGCCAGACAATCCAATGCCTCCTCGAGCGTTTCCGGCCGGTGCAGGCGGAATCTGGGCAATGCCATGGACACTCCTTCCTTGGTGGTCCGATTTGTACGGACGGAACCGCGCTTTTTCTTCCGGAAAAAGAGCGGCGCCTGGGATTCGACAGGCCTCCATTTTATAATGAGTGGATCTTTATAATGAAGTGGATCTTTTTGAGCAACCCCGCTTCGGGCGGCATTCATCCGGAGCGAGAGAAGGAACACCATGATTTCAGCAGTTGTGCTCGCCGCCGGATTATCCGAACGAATGGGGAAGTTCAAGCCTCTCCTGCCTTACGGGAAACGGACCGTGATCGAGGAAATCACCTTCAAGATACTCGGGATCGGTCTCGATGAAGTGGTCGTCATCACCGGCCACGAAGGGGACCTCGTGGCCGATGCTCTCGCCGGCTATCCCGTCCGGATCGTCCACAACTTCGGCTACACCGGAGGGGGGATGCTCTCGTCGATCAAAACCGGGATCCGGGCAGTCAGCCTCGGCGGCTCGGGGGACAAGAACGACGCCGGAACGGGACGATCGGACTGCGAAGCCGCCCTTCTCTGCCTCGGGGACCAGCCCTCGCTGAAGCTCCGGACCATCGAACGGCTCGTCGAGGAGTACGGCAGTCATGAAAAAGGAAAGATCCTCGTTCCGAGCTACAAAAAACAGGGCGGCCATCCCATCCTCATCCCCGCTTCCTTCTGGAGCCCCATACTCGATCTCCCGCCGGACGGGAATCTGCGGGACATGGTCAGAGATTCCGCCACGCCGGTCCATTACGTCGAGACGGACGACGATTCGATTTTGAAGAACATGAACACTCCCGACGAATACGACGAAGAGATCAGGAATCTCGGGACCGGAACGGACGGTGGGGGCTGAAGAAAGCCGCCGCACCATTTCTGCGGGAGTCCATCTTTTCGTTGACTTGGCTTCTTTTCGCGTGTAAACCTTTCTTTTTGCTCGACACCGGAAAACGACGGACCGCCGTCGATCAACAGAATATTCCGCAGGCATATCGAATTCCCGGACAGAGGAGGGATTGACATGGATCTCGGCTTGGAAGGAAAAGGCGTTATCGTGACAGGCGGGAGCCGCGGAATCGGCACCGACGTGGCGCTCACCCTGGCGAAGGAAGGATGTCACGTCGCCATCAACTACCGCAAGAGCGACAAGGAAGCCAAAGAGGTGGTCGAAAAGATCGAGGCGATGGGCCGGAAAGGCCTGGCCGTGAAGGCCGATGTTTCGAGCTTCGCCGACGCCGAGAAGATGGTGGCCGCCGTTGTGGAGAAATTCGGCCGCCTCGACATCCTCGTGTGCAACGCGGGCATCACCTGGGACGGCGTGATCTGGAAGATGAGCGAGCAGCAGTGGGATTCCGTCATCAACGTCAATCTCAAGGGTTATTTCAACTACAACCGCGCGGCAGCCCGGGCTTTCATGAAACAAAAGTACGGCAAGATCGTGAACGTCTCGTCCATCAACGGCATGCGCGGCAAGTTCGCCCAGGCCAACTACGCGGCTTCCAAGGGGGGCGAGATCGCCATGTCCAAGACCCTGGCCAAGGAGCTGGGGAAGTTCAACGTGAACGTCAACGTCGTTGCGCCCGGCATGGTCATGACCGAGATCGCCGAGAGCATCCCGCCCGAGTTTCTCAACAAGGCCGTGGACGAGACCGTGCTCGGCCGGATCGCGGCGCCCGGGGACTGCGCCGACGTGATTGCTTTCCTCTGCTCGGACCGCTCGCGCCATGTGACGGGAGAAGTGATCAAGGTCGACGGCGGGCAG
>CAZWHE010000154.1:0-9472 GCA_964633825.1 uncultured Phycisphaerales bacterium
AACGAAACGCGTGAAATAACCGGCTAAGGGATCTATCAGGGGTGATGCGCTGCCGTCCGCGGGGCCGTCGGCCGAAGAATTCGCGGGCATTTGATCGGCATGAGGTATCACGCTAAAGAACACTTTGGCCACTCCGCCGGCCAGGCCGTCGCCGCTGGGAAGAGCGGCGGGATTGTTCGGGTTCCCGACCTCGCCGTCCAGCATGAAACCCATGTTCTTGTCCACGATGGAATCGGAGATGGAGAGGGTGTACCAGTCGAACGGCAGAAGTTCGTCGGGCGTGAGCGTCGCCGTGTAGGCGTTGTTGTCGTAAGTGTAGGCGAATGATCGCGCGCCGACGCGGCGTCCCGTGAGAGCGAAGTCCGAGGCGTCGGCAATGACGTCCTTGTGGAAGACGATCTCAATCGTGCCCGTCTCGGTCCGGCGAAGCACGCCGCCCGGCTCGGGCGCGGTATCCACGATCTTCGGCGGTCCCTCAGTGAAAGGGACGGCCGAAACAGAAGTGCGCAAAATCCATTCGTCCGGATCAAAGCCGAGGCCGGTGGCGGGATTGTCGGTCGCGATGAGGAGGTGTTCGCTCGCCGCATCGTTCCAGACAACGTGCGTCGTGTCATTGCCGCCCGATGTGACGGCGATGTCGACGGGCATTTTGAAGACCGGATAGGACGGATCCTGAACTTGTTCGATGTAAAGCTCTACGAAGTATCGGCCGCCTATGTCGTGTTGCGTCCAGGCGTATTCATAGGCCGGCGCGCCGATATCATAGATCCATTCGTCGAAGAACCAGTTCAGCTCGTCTCCGTAAACCGTCTCGGCGCACGCTTGAAAATCTTCTGTAACGGCGCTGTCGAGCTCGTACGAGCTGCGGTACTCGGCAAGGATGTCAAAGAAGATAGTGTCGCCGACGACGTGCCGCAGCTGATGCAGCACCCAGGCGGACTTTTTGTAAGTGAAATCCGACGAAAAGATGCGGCCCAGGTCGGAGATGTCGTAAACATAGACGCTTCCGTTGACGCTGTCGGGCCGCCTGACGTCCATCCACGAGTGATAGGCGCCCGGATCGCTCACACCGGACTCGAATTCGTACCAGAGCGCCTCCGAATAGGTGGCAAAGCCCTCGTTCAGCCAGATGTCGTGCCAGGTGGCGCAGGTAATCATGTCTCCCCACCACTGGTGGGCCAGCTCGTGGGCCGTGATGTATTCCCAGAAACCGCCCTGGGTGGTGAGCGTCTGGTGCTCCATGCCGCCGCCCCAGCCGAACTGGGCCATCCCGTATTTTTCACCGATGAAAGGATAAAGTCCGAAGAGATTGCCGTAGACATCGAGCATGTCGAGCATCTTCCACCATTCGTTCCGGTTGCTTGCGTTGTCGTCGGCGGGGAAGATATAAATCTCTGCCGGCATCGACCCGCCGCTGTAATAAAAGGTGTCGCTGTAGACGTTGTAGTTCGTCACGGCAAAGCAATAGAGGTAAGTCGCCGTGGGGTAGGCGGTGGCCCAGTAATAGCGCAGTTTGTTGCCCGGCATGGGATCGATGCTCTGCAGAACGCCGTTGGAAGCCGCGACGAGGGTGTCGGGTACGGTGAATCTCAAGTCCGCCGTGGCTTTGTCGGTGTTCTCGTCCTTGGCGGGCCACCAGGTGTAAGCAAACCAGGTCTCGCTCAGCGTCCAGACCAGGGGCTGGCCGTTTTGCGTGTCAAAAATAATCGAGCCGAAGCCGCCCGGCACGGGCATTCCGTCGTAAGCCACGTAGAGCGAGAACAGCTCGCCCGTGTTGTACGTCCGGTCAAGGGTCGCTTCGATGGTAGCGCTGTCGAGGCGCGTCCACGACAGGGCCGTGCCGCTGATCTCGACCGCCGTGATGTTGAACGTATTGGAAAGGCGGAACCGGAAAGTTGCCAGGCCGTCCACCCGGCTTTCCACGGTCATGGTGTTCGACCCGCCGATCCATTCCGTGACCGGGTCGATCTCGATATCCAAGTCGTAATGGATCGTGTCCGTGTCTCCGGCCGTATCTTTTGAGGCGCTTCGGTTGAGGAGGCCGATATGGGGGAGTCCGCCGAGGTGCTTTGCCGCCCGGGCGGCCCGAGCGGCCTTGCCGCATCCAACCGGATCTCGATCAATCGGACCGGCGCCGGCTGCACCGGCAAGAATGGCTGCGATGAAGAAAACGACACCAATCATATTAGGCTCCTGCGCTGGTTCGATCATTTCAAACGATCGGGTTTGTTTATTAATGATAGCACGAAACGCATGATTCAGCCGGTGTTTTCCGGTCTGTCGATGTTTTCAACATATGTCCCCGGCCGGACGATGGCTTTCGATAACATGATTTATCTCCCGGTCGGCTAATTGCTTCTCACGCCGTTCGACATGTCGATGGGAACGACGGGGCTCATATCGGTCAGGGCGCCCTGGAAGTAGACCGTGGCGTTCATATACTGCGCCGGCACGGTGAGATGATATTCACAGAAATCACCCGGCACGTTGTCGATCATCAACCACGGAGTATTGCCGCCTAATCCGCCGACCAGACGGGTTGCGTCGTAGGGGGGAGGCATGTATTGATTCTTCGTCTGCAGAGAAGCGAGGAGATAGCCGGGGGCGTCGAAGCCGTGCTTGGTCAGGATGAAGTCCACACCGGACGTGCTCGCCCAATCGCCGTATGTCATGAGACCGGCGTCGTTGCCGGCGGCGCCGGCGCCAAAGTAGGTCATTCCCGAGGCGGACGCTCGGGGGCCGTAGAGGGCTTGCGACCAGGAGGCCCAGTTCGTGCTGCCGAACCACCACGAGCCGTTGTAGGTTCCGTTGGGATAATAAATATCGAACCTGTTCTCGCTGCCGGGCCCGGGGCCGGCAACGGTTAAACCGGTGGCGCCCATCGTGGGAGTGTTCATGCGGGCAAGCCCCTGTCCCCATTGGGAGTTGAGAGGAAATTCGTAGCCTGATCCTTCGAGGTCGACAGTAATAGTCCAGACATATCCCCAGCCTGGCGGAAGCGTGGTTCAGGTCATGCCGGCCGGAAGACCGGTAAAAAGGAAACCGGCTTCTAGAACACCGAGATTGCCCCAGCCCGTGCAGGAGTCAAAGTAATAGACGGCAAAACTCTCGCCGGCAGGGTCCATGTTATTGCTTCCATAGGAAAAAGTGAAACCGTCGACGAGCTCGTCGGTGAGACCGCCGGAAGGCGACAGCGTTGCCCAGTCGAGGTTGATATAACCGGTATCCGCTCCGCTCCACCATGCCCAGTACGTGCTCGTGTTGTCCCATATCGCGGATCCATAGCGCGCTTGACCGTCGCCCAGAGCGATCTGCCTGCTCTTGCTGCCCGCGATCTTTTCTGTTTCCAACAACCCTTGCCCGTAAGCGAGCCCGGTGAAGACAACCATACACAGCGCGATCGTTCCCGGTATCTTCATGAGGCCTCCTCCAAAGAAAGACGACTTCCTGCTCAACAGGTGAAACGACATTCCGGCCACGGTTTTTCAGAAATTCTTATTTTTTTTGAGGATAATCTTGAGTGGAGGAGTGGATTGGGCCTTTCCGAGGGTAGATCGAGATCTTGATCTCACCACTTTTTCGAGAGCCAGTCGAGAAACTGTCCCTCCAGGCTTTCCGTGCATGGGTTCCCGCCGGAAAACGGCCTGCCGTAGATATCGAGAACGAGCTCGCCGAAGGCCGGTCCTTTTTCTTTATCAGGGGAAAGGGACGCTCTCTTGAGAAGCCGCTTCAACAATTCATCCGGTTTTTCTTTTGTGCTTTTACACTTGTTCATGAGCCAGAAGAGAAAAGCGCCGCGGTAGGCCCTGAGGAATTCTAGGTAGTCGTCCTTGAAGAGATCGGGGACCGTCTTTCCGGCGAAGGGCTCGACGAGAAAAGGCGCCTGCACCAGGTGTGTGTCCGGCCCTCCCGCGTCCGATTGGAGAAGGAAATTGATCTTCTTGTTCCGCTTCCGCCCGCGGATCTTCAGAGTCGCGGAGGCGCCTTCTTTTTGGGATGTGCGGAGCACGGCAAGGAAATAATCCCTCCCCTTGGTGTGGCGCCACCTCGGGTCGGCGTTTCTCGCAGCGAGTCGGCCGCCGCTCGATGCCCCGCCGGCCACGAATTTCGTATAGGCTTCGGTTTTTCTTCCCTTGGTGCCGCCGCCTGCGCGAACGTTGTTTTCCTCGAAGATCTCGATAACCATGTTCATCGACAGGCTGGATGCGAACTGCTTCGGCAGGGATCGGTCGTAATAGTACTCGATGAGAAGGTCCATGGCGTGCTGCACCACGTGCTGCAGAAGGCCCGTCTCTTCCCTGGCGTTCATGTCGATCCCTTTGAGAATGTCGCCCCGGCCGGGATAGGTGGCGGGGTGCTCCATGGCGATGACATGGATGTCGCCTCTGTTGAAGCTCGTCCACATGGCGAGGCCGTTGTTCAAGAGAAGCCTTCTGTTGGTTGGATTGAGGAGGCCGATGAAGCTCCCCAATCCGAGAAAATCTTTTCTGTCGGGCGATAGAATCAGGGAGACGCCCGATGTTCCGTCTTTCTCCGGGGCGCCGAGGTAATCTCCCTTTTTCATGAGCGCCGCAAAGCTATCCGAAGCGGAAGCCGTTGTTTCCTTTGCTTCGAGCAGGCGGATGAGAACGGGGCGGCCTTTTCCCGAATTCTTTTTGAAAAGAGCCTGCTTCAGCTTCCATGAGCGAATCCACTTTTCCAGGGTTTTGATATTTCGGAAGCTCTCTTTTTTCGTTGCCTTGTCGGCCGTCCAGGCGATCCATTGTTTCTGCATCTCCAGGATTGCCGAAGCCGTTTCCATGAATTCCCTGGCCTTGTTCTTGTTGCGCAAACGGTATCGGGGATACCAGACGTCGAAGAGGCCGATTCGAACTGCCATATAGCTTTCATCGAGCAGTGCATCGATCGAAGACCGGACTTCCCGAAGGTTTTGTACGCGGTGGGTGTGCAGGAAGGACTCGGCGTAATCGGAAAAAGGAATCGCAGGGGGCGGAGCCGGCGAGCTTTGCTGCGGCTGAACGGAGCGGGCAAGGGGAATCGCCTGGAGCGGTGTGCAAAAAAGAAAAAGAACAAGGGCGCACCTCACTCCGGGGAGTCGGGAAAAAGAGTCCGCGTTGCGGCGATTATTATTCCAATAATTCAGCGAAAGTAATTTCATAAATCATTTTCCTCCGTTTCGGGAAAGGAGAAGAACGAATGATAATGGAGCGGGAGTGATTGAAATGAATGGAGGCTTCGAGACCCTCTGGAGACAGGGGGCTCGAAACATCTGCGACCCGCCTTCATGGGCCACGGCCGATGATCCCAATGTCACCTCTATTTAGATGTTCGGAATGGTGCTGGTAACGGTAATAATGCCGTCATCTTTTTGAGGCGTGCCGTTGTCTGAAAGGCTATTCGACTTTCATCAACATGAGGTTGGTCAGATCGCTTCCCGCAAGCGCCTGAAAGGGATATTCCTCGCCCGATTGCCATGAGCCGGGCACTGTTCCCGAAACAGCGAACACGCCGCTCGATGGAATATCGGCAAGCCCGAATTGCTGGTATGGCGGCAGCAGGTATAGATCTCCGTACATGGTCGGCTGGGGGGGGTCTTGAACCCCGGATCCGAGAATGAGTCTGACGGGCGAGGTCCCCGGCATGCCGACGATTTTGACCTTGATCGACGCACCGGGCACGATGTCGCCTGTATAATAGAGATGGAGATGGAACTCGTCCGCTCCCATGTCGATGATTCCGTCGGCAATGCGGGGATCGCCCTCGATATCTTCGGCGGGGATTCCGCTTGCCGAATTGTCGCCGTTGTTCCTGCACGGAGATGGATACTGTAAATGGAAATCGTCGCTGGAAGGTTCCGCGAAGAGCGGATCCGCATCGATCATCCCCGTTCCCCAGGCGAGGCTGGCATTGGGGCCGATGTGGACCTGGGTCAGCCCGCCTTCAACATCTGAATGGGAGATCGAGGCGTTGGTGGTCCCCACAAGGGAGATTTCGCGTCCCGTTGAAGCGTTGTTATCCCAGAAAATCGTATTGGCCATAATCGGGGAGGCGCTGTCATCGAGGTGGATGCCGCCGCCCGTCTCGGCCGCATTCAGTGTGATTGTGTTGTTGACCACAGCCAGATCGGATCCTTCGCTGTAGATCCCTCCGCCGCTGGATCCGCCGGGAGGCGTTGGCATATTTCGTGAGACGATGTTGCCCGATACGATCGAAGAGGAGCTGTCTAAGTACAATCCGCCGCCGTGTTTTGCGCTGTTATCTGAAAAGGTGTTGTTACTGATTGCCGGTGACGTGAGGAACAGATGCAATCCGCCGCCCTTGATGGCCGAATTCCCCGTGACCGTGTTGCCCGCGATCGTCGCCGGGCCGATGTCGTATGTGATCTGGATACCGCCGCCCGTCTCGGCGGAGTTGCCCGAGACGGCATTGCCCTTGATCGTTGTGGACGCAAAGAAACTATATATTCCTCCGCCGTCGCCAGTTGCGGTCGAGTTGTTCGAAATGATGTTGTTTTCGATGAGGGTGGTGGAAGAAACACAGCAAATTCCAACGCCGCAGCCGGGGCCGGAATCCGAGATGTTGTCTGAGATAACATTGTTTTCGATCGTTGGAGAACCGTACATCGTGTAGATCCCGCCGCCGTAAAAAGCAAGGTTATCCGTGATGATATTGCCGGTTATCGTCGGCGAAGAAGAGTCGCAGTAAATCCCGCCGCCCGATGAAAAAGTGAGATAATAGCCCCGCCCATTTGTCAGCGTGAATCCTTCCAATGTCGAATCCGACCGGACCAGCCTGACCACGCTGTTGGCTCTTTGTCCGTCGATAACGGTCGCCTCCGGTCCTTGTTCGCTCTTGAGCGTGACCGTTTTCCCGTCGATGAGTATGTTCTCTAAATATGTTCCGGAGCGGACAATGACCGTATCCCCGTTGAGGGCGGCATTGACGGCCTCCTGGATCGTGGGATAGTTGTCGGGAACATAAATAGTGGCCGAAACGGCCGGAAGCGGTAGAAAGATAAAAGCCATGAGAATGAGTGCCGGCTTCATGAGAGTTCCTCCTGCTGGCATATTTGGAAGCCCCTTCCTATCCCTACTCTTCAAATATTATATATTAAATGGGGAGCAATAACATCAAAGTATCAATTTATTATGGCATAACCGCCGGCTGGATTGGAATTTATTACGTCAGGGGGGATTCAGAGCTAATCGATAAAGAGCGTCATGAGATTTGTCAAATCGCTTCCCACGAGCGCTTGAAACAGGTATTCCTCGCCCGATTGCCATGAGCTCGGAATGGTCATCGGTATCACGGACACGCCGTTCGATGGAATGGGGTTCAGGCTGTATACGAGAAAGGGAGGCAGCAATGAGAGCTCGCCGTATTGTATCGGCTTGGGAGGCTCTCTCAACCCGGCTCCGAGAACGAGCTTGACGGGCGAGGTTCCGGGGGTGCCGATAATGTTGAGCTTGATGCGGCTTCCGGGTGTGCAATCGCCGATGGAGTACAGGTGGGGATGGAACTCGTCGGAGCCGATGTCGACCGTGCTGTTGGAAATGCGGGGATCGCCTTCGAAATCATAGGCCGGCAATCCGGGAGCCGAGTTCAGTCCGGCCTCCCTGCAGGGCGAGTCGTATCTCAGGTGATAATTGCCGTTGGACGCATCGACGAAAAGAGGTTTGCTGTTGATGCACCCCGTTCCGAACCACGGCTTGGTCGTGCCTCCTTTAACGTTGCAATAAGTCACATCCAAGAATCCGGATTTCAAGCGTATCTCGTGCCCGAAACCTTCTGTGGCGTTGTTGTTCCAGAAGATCGTGTTCGTGATGATCGGCGAGGAATCGCTGCAGAAAAGGCCGCCCCCTTTCTTGGCCAGGTTCCGTGAAAAAGTATTTCCCGTGATGGTTGGGGAGGAATCGTGGCAGCAGATTGCGCCGCCGCAGTTGTCGGCCGTGTTGTCGGTGATCGTATTGCCTAGGAGATACGGATCTGAAGAATGGGAGTATATTGCGCCTCCGTTGTTAACTGCCGAGTTGTTAGAAAAGGTGTTGTCGCTAATCACCGGGTTTGAAGTGACGCAATAGATTCCGCCTCCCAGGCATTGGGCCGCGTTTTCTGTAATAACGTTGCCCGAGATCGTTGTGTCGGAGGAGAGGCAGTACACGCCGCCGCCGCTTGTCGCCGTGTTTCCCGTGATGATATTGTCGGCTATCGTCAGGCCGGAGAACCGGCAGTGGATTCCGCCGCTCGTGTGGGATTCGGCCCTGTTATCGGAGATAACGTTGTTTGTGATGACGGCGTTCGAGTTCCAGCAATAGATCGCACCTCCCGAAAAGAATTGGGCGCTGTTTCCCGTGATCGTGTTGTCGGAGATCACGGGATCACTCTCGTGGCACCAGACGGCGCCCCCTTCGTTTACGGCAATGTTGTCCATTATGATGTTGCCCGTTATAACGGGCGAGGAGTCGAGAGCGCAGAAGATCCCGCCGGCTATGTCGGCCCGATTGTCGGAGACGATGTTGTTAGCGATCAAAGGAGAAGAGGACCGGCAGTGGATGCCTCCGCCCAATCCGGTGCTGCCGTTGGTGATCGTGAAACCCTCGAGGACCGAATCGATCCCCTCGCCGTTGTTGAACGTGACGACGCTGCCCGCCTGGCATCCGTCGATGGAAGTGACATCGGGTCCCAGCTCGCTCGTCAATGTGATCGCCTTTCCGAGAAAATCGATGACCTCCATATACGTTCCGGAGCGTACGATGATCGTGTCTCTGTCGGCTGCCGCGTTAATGGAGCCTTGAATCGTGGGACAGTCGTCGGGGACGTAGATCGTTTTGCCCAAAGCGCTTCCGGCAGGAGGGTCGATCGTTTTTCCCCATGCTCCTGCGGCCAGGAGGCAAGAGACCAGCAAGCCTGGAATTATAAAGTTGTTGTGCATTGCAATATCCTCTTTCATTGAAAAATGGTGACTGGGTTGAACGCGCAAAATAGAGAGGAAAGGGCTCATTAAAAATGGAGTGTTTTCAAAAATAAGGAGCGGGATGGCTCATCCCGCCCCTTGCAGGCAGCCCGGAAACTTACTCTTGCCGGTTACAGAACAGTGAACATGATCGTGTCTATGAGAACTCCGTCGTTATAGACATAGATAGGGTAACTGCCGGGTTTTAAATGAAGCGGAACCATTACATATCCGCCGAAGGTATGGCTGTCACCGGGAAGGATATCGGCCTCTTGGTCCATGATATTCGGATTACAGGTGTGTCCGAATTTGAAACCGACACGGATTGGGTCAGGCGTGTTATTTTTGACCGTCGCTGTAATTAGAACGATGTCTCCAGGAGCTGCCGCTCTCGGGGTCACATCATAGTCTATGAGATCATAACCTTGACCGGCGAGCGGAAAGACCTGTATAATGCCTTCCAGACCCCTGGCGGTTGAAAGGTCGCCATTCCGAGTTTCGCCGTATCCGGCGGCAATT
>CAZWHE010000155.1:0-9416 GCA_964633825.1 uncultured Phycisphaerales bacterium
CCCTGGGAAAAACCTACTGGGGACTCGGCCTCTATAATGCCGCTGAACGGCACCTGAAAGTCGCCCTCGAGATTCACCGCAATCTACTGGGCGAAGACCATTCGGACACGGCAGAGACAATGAATAATCTCGGCGCCGCATATCTTGGACAGGGCCCTGCCGAAGCGGAGGCGCTCTTTCGCAAATCCCTCGAAGTCATCCGCCGAAAATGGGGAAAGAACCACGAGAAGACGCTCGAGGCGATGAACAACCTGGCCGCTGCTGTCGGTACCCAGGGAAACTTTTCCGAGGCTGAATCGCTCTTTCGGAGTGTTCATGCAGGATTTCGCGAGGTTTCGGGCGAAGGCGACATGACGACTATCCTGTCCCAGGTCCATCTGGCTACAGTGCTCTCAGACCAGGGAAAATTTTCGGAAGCCGAGCTGCTTTTTCGTGAAGCCCTTGAGTCATGTACCCGAACCCTGGGTGAAGAACACCCCGGCACTTTGAGAGCGATTCAGGAGCTGGCGAAGATGCTGTGGAGGACGGGTGATCTGGCCGAAGCGGATCGATTGATACGGAAAGCATACGAGATCCGGTGCACGACCTTGGGTCAAGAGCATCCCGACACGCTCGATTCCCTCTATTATTACGCGAGCATACTTATCAACGAGGGAAAGCTTTCCGATTCGGAAAAACTGTTTCGGCAAGGACTGGAGATCAGCAACCGTCTTTACGGGGATGGGGACCCGCGGACTCATCTTTATGTATTCAGCCTGGCCGACGTCCTCCGCCATGAGGGTAAGTATTCCGAAGCCCTTCCCCTCTTTTGGAAGGATCTGGAAATCAAGCGCCGCGAGCTCGGCGAAGACGCCCCATACGTCTTCTCATTGACGAACAATTTGGCTCAATTTCTCTGTGAAATAGGCCGTTTCTCCGAAGCGGGGCCGCTCTTTCGGAAAATCCTGGAAAGAGGCGAGGGGATCCTGGGCAAGGAGCACGAGATCATGAAATTCGCCAGGGTGAATTACGGTCTCTGTCTGCTTCGACTGGAACGATACGAGGATGCCGAAATCGAGCTCCTTACGGGCTACAAAGAATGCCGAACCAAGCTCGGCAAAGAGGATTATTTGACACGGCAAGCCCTCACCCTCTTGATCGATCTGTACGAAGGCTGGGGGAAAAATGAGAGGGCCGCTGAGTATCGGGCTCTGCGTGAAGCCGAATTGGAAAAATAGCTCAAAAACCTGGGCTAATAAAACAAGAAACGATGGCGGTAACACAGACACGAACTGTAGGAATCACCATGAAAAAATCACTGTTCTGCGTTCTTCTCTTTATCTTCTGCGGCGCCGTAAACGGCGGCACGCCCGGTCCGGACGAGGAGAAAAAGGCCGGCCGGGAGCCCGAGACCGTTTGGAAATACCTTCAGGCAAAATACGACGCCGACAAGGACGGACGGATCACATACGAGGAATACGGCCGGGGAAGGGAACTTTTCGGCCGGCTCGACCGGGACGACGACGAGGCAATAACAGAGAACGATTTCACGCCGAGAGCCCGAAAACGCGCCGGCCGTGCCGCCATGAGAATCCGGATGAGCATCATGACAATCGGCCGATACCTTCAGGCCGACGAAAACCGGGAAGATCTGACCCAGGAAGAGCTGATGAAAAGCCTCGCCCTCTACGATCGAAATAAGGATTCAATTGTTTCGCGGGAAGAATTCGATCGGGAATCCAGAACCCGGGGGGCTGTTCCCAGACCCGACATGAATCGTTACACGAATCTTCTCGAGACAATGGACAAGAATAAGGACGGCTGTTTGCAGTGCGACGAGGTGGTGACATTCTTTCGCGATCAGGATTCCAACTGCGACGGTGTATGGACCCTTGAAGAAACCAGAACGAGATCCCGCGGCCGCGGCGGTGCGGCCGGGAGCGATGCGGCTAAGGATGATTCTCCGTCCGCCGTCGGCAAAAGAGCGCCCGATTTCGAGCTCGAAAGCCTCGAAGACGGAACGCAGGTCAAGCTGTCGTCCTACGCGGGTCAAAAACCGGTCGCTCTCATATTCGGCAGCTACACATGACCGCCATTTCGATCAGTCGCGGGGCGGCTGAAAGAGATCTGGAAAGCCCACAACAAGGAAGTCGCATTCTTCATCGTCTACATCAAGGAGGCTCACGCGCTCGACAGCCGGTCGCCCCTCGGCGGTAACGGAATGCCTGTTGTCGAAGACCCAGTCACCCTGGCCGAACGCAGGGCGGTCGCGCAAAAGTGCATGGCCGAGATCGCTCTCGGGCCTATCCCGGCTCTCATCGATGACATGAACAACTCGGTCAACAAATCGTACGAGGCATGGCCCGACCGGCTCTACCTGATCGGCAAAAACGGAAAGATCGTGTACAAAGGCGGTCCGGGTCCCTTCGGCTTCAAGCCGGACGAGCTCGAAGGGGCGATCGAAAAAGAAAAGGGGAAATGATATCCGACAGTCAACGATCGGGAAAAAGACCGGCGCCGGGGATGGCTATCGGGCCGTCCGTGCCAACCGGGCCGTATCAAAACAGTGAAAGAGGCCGTTATGAAACCATCTGAAAAAGACCCGGGCCGTTTGCGCGAGATCGTCTCCCAGGCATACACGGATGCCGTCAAGGCGCCTTCCACGGGGAGCTCGTCCAAGCCCGTACAAAAGGGTGTTGCCGCCAAACTCGCCGGATACAGCAGTCAAGAGCGGGAAACCCTTCCCGCTGAAGCGGTTGTCAACTCCTTCGGCTGCGGAAATCCCCTGGCTTTCAGCGATGTTGTCGGCGGGGATATCGTTCTCGATCTGGGATGCGGCGCCGGGATCGACCTGCTCATCGCAGCGAAGAAAGTCGGCGCAGCGGGCCGCGTTATCGGTGTCGACATGACGGAAGAGATGGTTGCTAAAGCGCGCGAAATCGTCTCGGAATCGGGTCTGGACAATATCGAAATCAGAAAGGGCCTGATCGAAGATCTGCCCATTGAATCCGATTCCGTCGATTGGGTCATCTCCAACTGTGTCATCAATCTCTCGCCGGAAAAAGAGAGGGTCTTCTCTGAAATCGCCCGTGTTCTCAAGCCCGGAGGACGGATGCTCGTTTCCGACATCGTCGCCGATGATCTACCGGAACAGGTTATGAACGATCCCGGCCTCTATTGTTCGTGTGTGGCCGGTGCAATCAGCGAAGAAGCTTACCTGAGTGGCCTGCGCCGTGCCGGACTCGTTGATGCCGAGGTGCGGGAGCGAATCGAGTATGACACGGCCCATATCGAGGGTGTGATCAGGTCCGATCTCCGGGCTCCGACAAAAACCGCTTCCTGCTGCTGCAGCGGCGATGCAGAGAGCGCGGAAAGAGCCGGCCGGCTCGCCGAGGAATGCCGAGGCAAGATCAGGAGCGCCAAGATCTTCGCCCGGAAACCGGTATAGACCAACACCTCAGGGCGAACGATTCCCGGCCGGTTCGGCCGAGCGTTTGAAAGCTTCCCTCGCCTCTTCCGGCCGTCCCGTTCTGTTCAGTATTTCGCCGAGGTTTCTCCAGAGAACGGCGTTGCCCGGAAGCCCTTCGAGCGCCTTTCGGAGGCAGCCTTCGGCTTCTTCCAGGCGGCCCGTGCTGAAGAGGATCATACCCCGGTCTCCCCACATGACGGGATTATCAGGGTCGATCTTCAGCGCCTCGCCGATCCAATAACCGCCGCGGGTCGTGTCGTTCTTCTCGACGAGGTAATGAAGCCCCATCTGGTGGATCTGGTGGGCTTTGCACGAGGGATGCAGCTTTGCCGGAAAGGCGAGGAGCGTCAGGACGATGCAGGGGGCAAGGATCATCCCGCAGCGCATCAAACCTCCCCGGTCCTTCCGCCTGATCAATGCAACGATCCTGTCGACGGCATAGGCCGCAAAGAGTACGAGATAGGGGACAAGGGCCACACGATAGCGCGCGCAGATGAAGAACAGGACAGTTCCGCCGAAGTATCCGGCCGCGGCAAGGACCAGCCAGAGCGCCTTCTTCTCTCTCATGGCCAGGAAGAGACCGAGGAGGCCGAGGCTGCCCACGACAAAGAACGGGATAAATGCATATCCCGGGCTTTTGAGCCGCTCTTTCAGGAAGGAGTAGTCGAAATTGAGCGGCGTCTCGCGGTTGTTCCAGAAAAGGGCGGCTTTGCGCAGCATGAGGCGGACCCACCCGGGAAAATCTTCGCCGATCGCTTTGAAGCCTCGACTAAACCAGTATCGCGAGTGCGTGTCGTTATACTCCCCGCCGCCGGCGGCCTTGGCGAAATCTTCGAGCATCCCTTCCTGGGTCGTCCTGAAACCTTTCGGCACGTACCACGTGCCCTTTGCTTTCGGGTTGTTGCCGATATAAAAATTGACGCCTCCCGCCGGAGTGACCAGGACGGGCCTTCCCGTGACGCTCAGGTTGCGGATCGCAAGGGGCGCCGTCATGAGAGCCGCTCCGGCCGCTCCGAAAGCCAGGATCTTGAGCATTGCTTTGCGTTCCCGCCAGCCCTGCCGCTGTCTCCTGTCGCGGAGCGATGCGCCGAGAAAGCCGAAGACCGGGAGCACGGCGACAACGAGAAAATACTGCGGTCTCGTCAAAAAGAGCATGCCCAGCAAGATCCCCGATACGATGAAGAGCGCAGGGCTTTGCCTCTTCAGGGCCCATGCCGTCCAGAGGATGAAAAGGGCCGTGAGAAAGGGGATGAACGCTTCCGACAGGAGAAGCCCCTCGGTGAGGATATAGTGGCCGTAAAAAGCGGTCAGGCCGGCGGCCGCGACACCGGTGAAAGGACTAAATAGAATCCTTCCCGCAAAATAGATGACGACAACGCCGCCGGCCCCGAGAACGAGCTGGACGAGAATTGCCGAGAACATGTCGCTCCCCGCCAGGGCATAGATCGCGGCGACGAGATAGCTGTAGAAAGGCGACAGCGTGAAGAGCCGGTCTCCGACTAAAAGATCCCCGCCGGCGATTCTGACAGCCCATTCGTGGAAGATCAATGAATCCATCGACTGCAGGACGAGGAGTGCGCGAAGATCGCTTGCCCGAAACTCGAACCAGAAGGCAAGGCGGACAGCCAGGGCGGCCAGAAAGAACACGCTCACTATCAGGAAGACAGTGCGCGCCGACAAGCCCGGCACTCCCTTGTTCTCGCTCATTATTTGTCTTTCTCGGGAAGGCCCATGCCGCTCCGGTCCGGCGGCGGCGGACGTTTCGGGAGAATATAGGGATATGTCTCGATCTCATCAAGCATATGCTTGATGGCGGCGTCGAGCTGGGGATCGCCCCCGTTTACCATCAGCGCGGGATCGTCGACAACGGCCATGTCGGGCTCAACGCCATGGCCCTCGACTCCCCACGTCCCGTCCGTTTCATAAAAACCGAAGGTCGGCACGGTGAGCACGGCGCCGTCGATCAGCCCCGGGTTGCCCGATAAGCCGACGAGGCCGCCCCAGGTGCGCGTCCCGATCAGCTTGCCGAGCCCGGCGTGCCTGAAGAGCCAGGGAAAATTATCGCCTCCCGATCCGGCCAGGCCGTTGATCAGCATACATTTCGGACCCTGGTGGGTGTTCTGGGCGGACGACATGTCCTTCGCATCCCGGCGAGCCCAGAAATTGGTGATGGGGCGGTTCATGGCGCGGATGAAGACTGCCGGATCGTATCCGCCGCTGTTCCAACGCTCGTCCACGATGAGGGCTTTTTTGTGAACCTGGCCGTAATACTGGCGGAAGAAGTCGTTTCTGCCTCTCCATGCGGTGTCGGGAACGTAGATATAGCCCACCTGTCCGTCCGATTTTTCTTCCACATAGGCGCGATTGTTT
Source organism: uncultured Phycisphaerales bacterium (assembly GCA_964633825.1). Classification (GTDB taxonomy): domain Bacteria; phylum Planctomycetota; class B15-G4; order B15-G4; family CAYZWU01; genus CAZWHE01. The sequence goes on from CAZWHE010000155.1 coordinate 5,819, forward strand.
TCGATCCAGGCGCGGTAACGCAGATTGCGTTCGCTTTTGATCGTTTTGACGACCACATCCCGGGCTTCCTCGTCCGCCTTCGGCTTCTTGCCCACGGTGATTGTGATCGTCCGCCCCGAAAGCCCAACAAAAGCCGCCCATGGATCTTTATTCGTATTTACGGGTATGCCGTTGACGGCATGAAGATAATCGCCTTCCTCGACATCGATGCCCGGTTCGCAGAGCGGGGCGCGCGCGTCTATGTCCCATTCGGCGCCCTCGTAAATCTTGGCAATGCGGAAAGCGCCGCCGTCGAGCTCCCAATCCACGCCGAGCAGGCCGACCGAAACGCGCGGCTGTTCTTCGAGGTCGCCGCCTCCGTAATAAGCATGGCCTACGTTCAGTTCGGATATCATTTCACCGATGACGTACCCCACATCCTCGCGCGTGACGCAGGCGAGGAGCATCTTGCCGTAGCGTTCGCGCACGGCTTCCCAGTCGACTCCGTGCAGGTTGGCCAGATAGAAAAAATCACGCTGCAAACGCCATGACTCGAAGAAGATCTGAGCCCACTCGTCCTGTGGATCGATGTAGGCCGCCATCCCGATGGTCTGGACTTTCTTGGCGGAGCCCCCGGCGGCCGCTTTCCGGATCGAGGCGCCTTTTCCGCTGGTGACGAGCAGCTTTTTACCGTCCCCCGAGATGGCCATCATCGATCCGCTTGCGGAAACGGTCTTTTCCTCCTTTTTCTTGTCCTTCATGTCGAAGAGCTTGATGCCCTCGCCTTGCCGGGAATAGATGAGCTGGTTCTTGTCGTTCACGGCCAGCAAACCGAAGTTGCCTCTCGGTACGGGAAGCATGACGGCTCGCCGTTCGAAGCCCTCGACATCGATCTCGACCTTTTCGCGGGCTTTGTCCTTCTTTTCTTTATCATCCTTCGCGTCTTCTTCGTCAATGGATGCCGATATCCGGGAGGCGGTGATGGAAACAGAATCACCGTTCGCGCTGCCCGTGCCGGTCATGGTCGAGTCTTCGATCGTCAGTTCGAGGAGGACGACAGGACCCTCGGAGAGGGTCAGAGTGAGCGAGAGCGTTTTAGAAGATGGATCGTAGGTTCCGCTGATATCACCCGTGTAGGCCACGGACTGCATCGAGCCGGTGACGCTCTTGTCGGCGTGAAGCTTCAGCGTAATCGTGAATGGGAGCTCGCCTTCCGGCGTCAGCGCCGTGCCTTCCCAGTGGCCGGTCACGTCGTCGGCCGGCGCGTCCTTGGGCTCGGCATCTGAATCCTCTTCGTCGTTCTCGTCGTCCTCTCCGCTCTCATCGTCCTCGAGCTCCTCCCCGTCGTCCTCCTCCTTATCTTTTTCATTCCACGTTTCTTCGTCGCTTTCTGCCGGCCAGGCAGCTTCGATCTCTTCGAGGAGGGGGACAGCGACCAGAACCTGGCTCTTGTCGTAGATGAAGTTGTCGTCCATGTCGGAAGAGGAGGGATGGAAGGAGCGGATGCTGGCGAAGAAAACATAATCCCCCTTGCGGTCGAACACGGGCGAGAAGTCGGCGAACATGCCGCTCGTCACCTGGTGCTTTTCACCGGTCTCCACGTTGTAGAAACGGATCGAGGGTGTCGCGTTCTCCTCGTTCGTTCTGGAGTAAACGAGCCACCGGCTGTCGTGGGACCAATTGGGCGATGTCCACCACCCGCCCCAGGGGTCCCGGTCGATGATCTTTGTCTCACCGCTCTCGATGGTGTGGATATAGATCTGAGCCGCCTTGTCGGTGAAGACGATGTGCTTCGAATCGGGCGGACAGCTCCGGTTGTAATAGAAGGTGGCGCTTCCCCGTGTGAGCTGTTTCGTTTCGCCCTTGCCGTCCGACTGAGTGATGTAGAGCTCGTATTCGCCCTCCTCGTCGGAGAAATAAGCGATCCACTGTCCATCGGGGCTCCAGATCGGGTCGCGCTCGGCGACACCGCTCGTTCGTGTCAGATTGCGCGGAGAGCCGTGCTCGGCGGGCAGTGTCCAGATATCGCCCCGCGCCTGCACAACGGCGCGCTTTCCCGTCGATGAAATATCCCAGGCCTGAATGTAATCCGATGCATCCACTTTTTGAGTCCGCATCGTGGGGCGGGCGCCCGGTATGGAGACCTTCACTTCTCGGTGCTCGCCGCTCGCCAGATCGACGAGGTATAAGCCCGGACCGTTTTGAAGAACGATCTCGCCCCGGCCCCTCTCGCCGGGCCCGATGGACGGCCACTTCACATCGTAGCTCTCGAAGAACGTGACCTGCTCGTGTGTTTTTTTTGCGAGGTCGTAACACCAGATGTTGAGCTTGTGATTCGGTCCCCTGTCGGACATGTAATAGAGCAGCCCGCCGTGCCACATGGGAAGCGTGTCCGTGCCTTCCCAATCGGTGATTATCATGCTCTCGTGCGTCTCGAGGTGAAAAAGCCAGATGTCGGTCGCCATGCCGCCCCGGTAGCGTTTCCAGGTGCTCATGTCGCGTGTGTGGAGAGTATAGGCCAGCCATTTGCCGTTCGGACTGATCGCTCCCGTCGCGCCGTAAGGAACGGGCAGAGCATCGGGAAGGCCTCCCCTGCAGGGGACCGTATAAAGCTTTGACATGCGGGCGAGGCCGGATTGACCGAAATTGTAGAAGAGCAGCTCCTGTCCCCCAACCCAATCGCAAAGAGTTTCGCCCCCCGGATGATGGGTCACACGGAAAGGCACTCCGCCGTTCGCGGGAATGGTATAGAGATCGCGGTTGCCGTCGTAATTGCCGACGAATGCGATCGTTTTGCCGTCGGGGCTGAACTTGGGAAACCGTTCCTCGCCGGGAGGGCTGGCAAGCGGAACGGCCCGGCCGCCGTCACGGCTCACGAGCCAGAGATCGTTGGCGTAAAGAAAGACGATCTTGTCGGTTCCCACGTCGGGATACCTGAGCATGGCCGCGTCGAGCCAGAGGCCTTCGTTCGTTTGCGCAGAGACGGACGGAAGCGGAACAAGAAATGCAAATAAAACACATAACGACAAGACGAAAAGCTTTGGCGGGTTCGGCAAAATAGGATTGTGCGACACGAGAGGGCACCTCAAAAAAACCATGCTTTCCGGAAAAGCAGAGTACCCGGTCAGACGGGAACTTGCTTATTATAAAGTTACGACCGGCAAGAAGATATGTTTGTTACCGATCAACGGGAACAACAAAGGGATTTTACACGGGACAAATCGGAAATCGGTTATATTGTTCCCTGCCGGCGACTGTTGAGACAGCACCCACAATTGATAATAGACATTGCTGCCGCAGGTGATCGATGAGTGTCGAGAATTACCAAGCGACTCTGGCCCGGTTCATGAGCTTTATGAAGGACCGGTCGAGAAACGACACCCTGGCGGCCCTGATCATCGATTCACCCTGGCTGCCCGGGTACATTGGAAAGAACACGCTCGATTTTTATTTCGATCCCGAAACCTGGTTCGAAGCATATTCACGTGTGCTGAATGATCTCCCCGGCACGCTGTTCGTGCCCGGATCCTGGGTCGAGTTCGGCATGGCTGCGGAGCCGAGCGGTTGGGGGGTTCCTGTTCGCTGGAGCGCAGACTCACCACCCTCTCTGAAACCCTTT
>CAZWHE010000156.1:0-9407 GCA_964633825.1 uncultured Phycisphaerales bacterium
TCAAACGGGCCGCGGGATCGGCCGAAACCGGGTCAGCCTCTGGGATGATCGCGGCGAGCCTGTCGATCGTTCTGTCTATTCGATTTTTTCCCGGGCCGAAGCGATCACCGATTCGAACGGGGGGGTTGCGATGAGCAACGTCCCGCCTGGAAAATACAGGCTGATCCGCGACCGGCGCAGCGGTATGACGCCCGATCTGATCGTGATCGACGAAATTTCGGAAGCCCCGGTGACGGCCGGAGACGGGGCCTCCCCTTTCCTTTTTAGAGTTCGCACCTATAAGAAATCGGTCATCAGGGGAATCATTCGCGATCTCCCGCCGGCGTTTCCCGTGAGAATGACGGCCTCGGTCCGGCCCGGTCCCGGGATCGAAAAGTACCAAACATGGTGCCGTCCGAACCGCGAGGGGGCATTCCTTTTCACCGAAATCCCTCTCGTGGAAGCGCCGGTCTTGGTGGAGGTGTTCGTAGAGACGGGCGGCGGGGAGATCCCCTTGGCGCGCGGGATCGCGGTTCCTCCTCATGACGGCAAAACACCCCTTGTTCTCTCTATGGGTGATAGCCGGAACGCGCCGTGAAACGTTCGGGTCAATCCTGCTTCAAAGGCAGATAGAGGGTCAGGGCCGATCCTTTTCCGGGCTCGGAGACCACATGGATCGATCCACCGTGCTCCTTGGCGATTGTGTTGCTGAGTGAGAGCCCCAGGCCGAGCCCGGCCTTCTTGGTGGTGAAGAAGGGATCGAAGATCCTGTTGATGATATCGCCGTCGATCCCGGTTCCCGTGTCTTTGATCACGATCTCGGCCGTATGGTTTTTTCCGGTCTTGACCTGAACGGAAAGCCGTCTCAGTTCCGCATTGCTCATCGCCTCGCAGGCGTTCACGATCAGATTGAGAATGATCTGTTCGATGCGCAGCGGATCTCCCAGGAGGGGGGGGTCGGCCGCGGGAAGAGAAACGTCCAGCGTGATGCCCGATTTCCGGAAGAGGGGCTGCAGGAACTCGATAACATTGTTGATCGTGTCGGTGATATAGACGGGGATCATCATTTCTTCGTTGGATCGTGCAAAATGGCGCAGCTGCATAATGATGGCCGTTGCCCGGTCCACGAGTTTTGTCGTCATTTTGAGGCCTTCGTGGAGTGTTGTTTTGTCGGGCCGCTCCTTCTCGAATTCGGCCAGGCATCCCTGAAGATAGTTTTTTATCCCACCGAGCGGCTGGTTCAGTTCGTGGGCCATGACGGCGGTCAGCTCGCCGATGGCGGCCAGCCGTCCCACGTGGGAGAGTGTGATCGAATGCTCCCGCATCGCTTCCTGCAGCTTTCTTTCCACGGCCACGCGCTCGTCCTCGGCCTTCCTGATTGCCGTAATGTCCCGGCAGATGATGTAGTACCCGAGAAGATCCCCCTCCGAGCCCAGGATCGCGTTGGCCGTGATCTGGCCCGGAAACTGCGTCTTGTCTTTTCGACGAAGAACAAGATCGCCGCTCCACGATTTGTTTTTCTTCAGCGTCTTCATGTAGGCGCCGTGGAAGATCAGGGAGGCTTCGGAGCCGATCAGTTCGCTTTCGGAATAGCCGAATGCACGGAGTGTCGAACGGTTCACGTAAGCGATGTCGCCCTCTTCGTTGAGAACGATAATGCATTCCCCCGACCCTTCGTTGGCCAGGAGGTGGATTCGGGCTTCCAGGCGCGTCGTTTTAAGCTGCTCCCTGATCTCGCTGAGCCTGAGCGCGAGCGGTTTCACCTCGGGCGGACGCCTGTCCCTTTCGCCGAAGTAAGCGTCGAGCCGCTTGTCGATCCGCTCCCTGTGCGCCATCAGGAAGTGGCAATGCCGGGCCCCGGCCGCCCGGCAGGTGACCTCCACGGCCACGAGGGGGATGCCGAAAGAAACGGTGCACCAGCCCGCCGAATAACCGGCGTTCATGAAACAGACGGGAACATCGCTTTCGAGGCCGGCCTTCAGCCACGTGCTGCTTTCAAAGGAGTTGGGGTGGTCGTAAATGAGGAAATAGTCCTTGTCCGGCGAGGGAGACGATTCGGGATAGATCTTGACGCGGCCCCACCCCGTGAATGCGAAGTGAATGGGTCCGGTCGAAAGCTTTTCGATGGGGTCCTTCATGCCCGTCGCTTTGTGAAAGACGCGGGCGTCGGCCATCCCCATGGCGTAAGCCAGGTCATAGAGAACGCCCCTGGCCAGGTCCGTGGCGTCGGCGAGGTTGACTTCGCTGTAGAGCTCTTTCAGGGCCATGATGAACTGGTGGGAAAATCCTTCGGCCCTGACAAGGAGGTAGCGCTCTCCGCCGATGCTGATTTCCGCTTTTTGGGGATCCTCGATCTTCCTCTGAAAATAATTGTTCACATATTCTTCAGCGGTCTTGAAGATCTTTTCGAAGGGCTTGGGGACGTCGACGAATTCCATGTGAGCAAAACCCCCGATCCGGCTTGTTGCGGGTCTCGATGATTATGGCGTTTCGTGCGGCACCGGCAGAGCCATGATTACACGGAATCACGGCGGTGAGGCCATAAAAAAATACCGGCGGCATCCTTGCCGCCGGTAATATGTCGATTCTCATGTCTCGGGATCGGTCTTTCCGTTATTGTCAGAAAGTCCGTCCGTTGTAGAAAGCGTCGGGGCCGCCGTACCTGTAATCGGTGTAGGCCACATGCAGGCGCGTGCCTTCGCAATATGTTTCAACGTATTTGGCGCCCGGGTCGTTCCCGCCCGAGTCGATCCGTTCAGAGTAAGTCCAGGTCGCTCCCGCGTCCGAGGTCCAGGTGCAGTAAGCGCTGTCATAAAAGTTGACCGGACTGTCCCGTTCATCGTTAAAGGCGACCCATGCATGGTTGGAAGAAGCCTTCACGCTCGGGTGCCATGAGTCCACGGTTCCGGCCGGCGTGCCCGTATCCATTCTGATCGGGCCGCTCCACGTTCCTGCGACGCCGTGCGTGTTGGACACGTTGACGTAAACATCGTCGATGTACGGCTCGCTGCCCGGGTTTGCATCGTCCTTCTCGTCGAGCCAGACCGCGTAGACTGTGTTCCCGGCCCCCGCAACAGAGGGCTCGCCAACCCAGGTCGCCGAGGGATTCGTGTGGGTGTTCAGCCTCTGGTCGGGATCGCCCCATGTCACCCCGTTGTCGAGGGACCAGTTGAAATAGACATCGAGGGTGAAGGGCACGCTGGCGTTTCTGTAATCCCGCCAGAAACAGTAAACATAGTTCTGGGTGGGAATCTGCCCGTGGCCGGAGGCGCCCCCGAACACTCCGTCCCGGACTTTTGTGAAATTGCCGCCGCCGCCGTGGAAGGGTAGAGACACGCCTCCTCCTCCTCCAGGCTTTGCCGCGGCGATCTCGATATAGAGGGAATCGCCGATGATGGGAATGTCGGTGTCCACCCTGGCGACGGTGTTGGGATCCCAGGTCACGCCGCCGTCGAGGGAATGATTGCAGTAAACGTCACCCGTCTGCTGCCAGGCGATGTAGACCTTCAGGCCGTTGAAGTCCATCACGGGGTATTCCATGTCGTAGAAGTAGTTCAGCGCGTCAACGGGCTGCGGCGCCGTCCATGTACCGGCCACGCCGTAGTTGGGAGACATGGAGTAATAAATCTGCTTGACGCCGCTCCGCTCGTCTTTCCAGCAGATGTAGACGTTGTTTTTGAAGGCTTTCATTGTCATGTAGGAGCCGACCGTGTCGTTGGCGGGCGCTCCCGTGTCGATGCGCCGGTCCGTTTCCCAGGTCAAGCCGCCGTCGGTCGAGCGGTTGAAATAGATGTTGGGCCAGTCGCCGTTGGTTGGGTCGTTGCGGTGGTCCTGCCAGGCCACGTAGACACGGTTTCCCCTGCACGCAACCTGGGGGTATGTGGATTTGCTCGATCCCTGAACCTTGCCCGTGTCGACGCGCTGGTCCGAGAGACCCCATGTCACACCGCCGTCGTGGGAGTAGTTGAAGTATATCGATCCGTTGTCATAGGTTCCGGGCGGCCTATGATCCCTCCAGATTTCATATACTTTGTCACCGCTGGCCGCGACGAGGGCGAAGGTCGAGTAATTTCCCGAATCCGTCTCGACCTTGATATCGGTAGGCCATTGTGCAAACGCCTGTCCCGAGATCACGAACATCATCGCTGCCGCTAAAAAGAATACTACAAGATCTTTTCTTCTGAACATTACGTCCTCCTGTTTAAACGATATAACCCGGCTTTCCGTATGTGAGGAAAGCGATCTTCAATACCAATTTTAATGAGTCAGTAAGATTGATTTTCAGAAACTAAGGTCCTTGAGTGCTTTCTTCCTATAGATAGTTATTTATACATAACCTGGGAATGAATTGCAATTCCGAAAAAAAAATCTTCTTTCCCCGCGAACGAGGGACGGATGTGGTGCTGGACTTTTCTTGCGACGAATGATTAAGTGATTGTGCATATAATGGAGATAGCCCACACCTGGTGGTCTTGTTCGTATTTACGAATCGGACCGCCTATCTTGAGAGGAACAGCAAATGTCAGTAAACGAGAAGAGCGGGAGTGTCGTGGATTTCGCCGTGATCGGAGGAAGCGGCCTTTACGCAATGGATGGATTGGCCGATGTGGAATCGATGAAGGTGGAGACGCCCTTCGGGGCTCCTTCCGATGATGTCGTCGTGGGGACGCTCGGCGGCCGGAAGATCGCCTTTCTCGCCCGGCACGGGCGCGGGCACACGATCATGCCGACCGAGGTGAACTACCGGGCCAATATATACGCGCTCAAGAGCCTGGGCGCGAAGCGTATCCTGGCGATCACGTGCTGCGGCAGTCTGAAGGAAGAGATCGCTCCGGGCCATATCGTCATTCCCGGGCAGTTCTATGACCGAACGCGGCGCCGCGACTACACCTTCTTCGGGAAAGGGCTCGTGGCGCATGTTTCCGTACCCGATCCTTTCTGCCCGGAGATGAGCCGCGTTGCCTTCGAGGCTGCAAGCGGGGCCGGCGGAACGGTGCACGAGGGGGGGACCATTGTTGTCATCGAGGGACCCCGCTTCTCCACCAAAGCCGAGAGCCGTGTCTTCAGGCAGTGCGGGTTCGACATCATCGGCATGACAGTCGTTCCCGAAGCCCAGCTCGCCCGCGAAGCCGAGATCTGTTACACAGCGCTGGCCCATGTCACTGATTACGACGTGTGGCACGAAAAGGCCGAGACCGCATCGGTGGACGCGATTCTCCGCCAGCTCGAGGCGAACACGCAGCTCGTCAACGAAGCGGTCCGCCGCATCGTTCCCCTCGAGGACGGTCTTGCAGGCGAGTGTTCCTGTCCGAACGCTCTGGCCGATGCGATCATTACCGACCGCAACATGATCGATCCCGGGGCCCGGAACCGCCTCGCACTCTTGGTGGAGAGGTCTCTGTAATGGAATTCGGCTCACACCGCTGCCGGAAGTGCGGCAACTGCTGCCGGGTCAACGGAGAGTATGCCTATGTCTACGTCACCTCCCAGGAGGCGGACGGAATCATCAAGCACCTCGGTCTTCCTGCCGGGGAGTTCAGGCGGAAATACACGATCCGCCTGGATGGGCGAACGATCTTGAGGTTCGTCGACGATCATTGTCCTTTTCTCGAAGAGAAGGGATGCGCCGTCTACGGCGTCCGCCCGACCCAGTGCCGGACCTGGCCGTTCTGGGAAGAGAACGTGAACAGAAAAACCTGGAACAAAGATGTCCTGTCGATCTGCCCCGGTGCGGAGGCTGTTTCATGATGAGAGCTCTCGGAATCGATTTCGGAAAAGCCCGGATCGGGCTGGCTCTTTCCGATCCACTCGGAATAACGGCCCAGCCCTTGCAGGTTCTCGAAGTGTCGCGGCTCGGCGAGGCGTGCGTCCTGATCAACGATCTTGTGCAAGAGCACGGCGTCACCCGGCTTGTCGTCGGTCTCCCTCTCAACATGGACGGCAGCGAAGGCCCGATGGTGGCCGCGGTCAGGGAATTTGCCAATGCCCTCGAAAAGGAAACGGGCCTCACGCCCGTCGAGTGGGACGAACGGCTCACGTCGTCACAGGCCCTTTCCGCCCTCGGCAAGGATGAGAGATCCTGGAAAAAACGGAAGCGGAAGATGGACGCCGTGGCGGCCCAGTTCCTGCTCCAGAGCTATCTCGACTCGGTTTCGAATTGATCCGATCTTAACTTCCCCTGGTACGGTCTCGACCGTTATCTGAACGTGGCTGCCACGAGGTTGGTGAGCCGCGGAGGGGATTCCCATATATAGGCCTGAAAAAAAGCGGGCAGTCCCGCAAGCCCGGGATTCGGTGGAATGTCAATCCATGTCTGCTCGATCCCGCCGGGGGGCAGGGCGCCTCCGCCGAGGGTTCGGTAGCTTGATAGAGTGTCGATCCCGAGGTATCCCGTGATTCCCATGTTGAAGGGTGGAACGGCCGGATCTTGGCTCCCGACGAGCACCCACGTCGAGCCGGCCGCTCCCTCGATGGTGAACGTCATAGTTCCGCCCACGGGCGGTGTCGTGTCGTCCAGGTAGAGGCCGGGTCCGGCCCTCGGCGGCATTCCGACGCTTTCCCAAGTCTCTGGAGAGACAACGGTGTCGCTCGACCATCCGGGATCGAAGCCCGGCGCCCATGCGGTGATTCCATATGTTCCCTCGGGCAGGTGGAATTCATAGTATCCGGAAGCGCTGGTGGAGGTGTTTTCGCCCGTATGCAGAACAACAGCGGCGCCTTCCACGGGCGCGCCGGGGCCGACGGACGCGTCGTAAACGACCCCTTTCAGAAAACCGGTTCGGGGATCGTAATCGGGAATGCCGAAATGGTTCTGCACGGCGTGAAGAAGGTAACGGCCCGCTTCGTCCTGCATGACGGGATCGGTGAGCACGGCGAAATCGCCCGGGTTGGTGATGAACCCGCATTCATGAAGCGCGGCCGGCATTGTGGTGTGGACCAAGACATAGAAGTCGGCGGTTTTGCTCCCCCTGTCGCGAAGGTTCCAGTGTTCGATCGCTTCGACCTGGACGCAATCCCTCAGATCGGCGCTCGTTGTACCTTCCTGACGAGAGTAGGTTTCCGTGCCGTTGGCTAAGGGATCGGAGAAGGCGTTGCAGTGGATGCTGATAAATCTCTCTACGCCGTTGGAGTTGGCGTAGGCGACACGGTCGGCCAGGCTCACGGCGACATCGGTCTCCCGTGTCATGAGAATCTCCCACGATCCCCCGCCTCCCGTGTCGAGCGTGTCGGCCTGGAGCCAGTGGCGCGCCCGCAGGGCGATGTCGAGGTTGACGTCCTTTTCGTTCGCGCCGAAGCCGGTCGCGCCGGGGTCCGATCCGCCGTGTCCCGGGTCGATGCAAATTCTGTATTGAGTCTCGTCTCTCTCTCCGGGGAGCGGGCCGGGCGGCGGTGTGCCGCTGCCCTTCCAGGGGTGGGTGGGCGGCCGTTCCACGGGCAGGTCGATGGGCGCCGTAAAAGTCTCGTTGCCCGCGTTCCAGGTGATGAGAGCTCCGTCCGGGGAAAGGACGGGATGGCGCTCGATCCGGTCCGGGGTTTCGAGAAGCTTGAAAACCGCGCCGTCCCGGGCGCGGCCTGAATAAAGATCGGAGGAGACGATCCTTTCTCCGTCGTCGAGAGGCCTGGAGAAAATGACCCAATCCCCGCCGGGCGACCATGCGGGATCGCTCCCGGGCCCGAGCGAGCGGGTTTCTTTGAGGGCAATGTCGTAGAGAAAGATCCCCCGGCCCAGAACCCGGAAAAGAAGGTACCTCCCGCAGGGCGACAGAAGAGGGCCGAAACACCGGTCTTTCGGATTCGATACCGTCATCCATTCCCTGTCGGCCCAGAGAAGGATGGCGTCCTTTCTCGCCATTGCCCGGGACGTCTCGCATTCCCGGGCCCGTCTTTCGCCGGCCCTGCGGAACGCTGCCGAAGGGAGGGATTTCTCCCCGGAAGCATAAGGGGCGTGGATGACGGGGACCTGGTCGGCTGCCGGATCGTCTCCGGCCGGAAACAGACGGAATATGATCAACAGAACAATCGGGGTCATGGCGGATAAGTCGTTGAATTCGAGGAGTTCATTAAAGGCTTATTTCATTATGAGCGCTTTGAATTATATCAGGACGGGGGCTTCGAATCCAGTGAATCCGGGCTTAAGAGGCGCGCTTCGCCAGGACGACGAAAGTCGCCGTGTCGGCTTAAAAATCGATCTGGAAGCGCGCGAGGAGCAGGTTGGCCCTTCCGTAGTGGTTCAGGTACGAGCGGACGGCGTTGAGCGTCACACGGAGATTGGGATTGAGAAACCAGTTCACTCCCGCTGTGATGTTGGTCAGCTCCGCGCCGAAACGGATACCGGGGCTGTCGAGATCGAGATGTGAATAGCGTGCCGTGATTTCCCATGCGCCGGGTGTGCCGTTTTTTGTCGAGAAATTCTCGAAAGGCGTGACTGCATGGAACGTTCCGTTGCTCTTCTTGTAGGCTCTGTGTTCGCCTGTGAGGAAGTATCCGGCGGAGAGGGTGCATCCCCAGACCTGCGGGTCCGTTCCGCCGGGAGCGTCGATGATCATTCTCGCGTATTCGGCCTGGGTCGAGAAAGGTCCCCTGACAAGGGTGAGCTCGCCGCCCACGAGGTCGGCCCTGTCCATTCGGATGAGGTGGGGCGAGAGGTCGGCCGCCGGAAACCCGTCGGTGTCCGCGAAATCGGGGGCGATTTGCGATTCAGGTCCTGTTTTGAGCCGGATGTCGTCTTCGCCGCGCCTGCTGAGAGAGAGGCCGGCGTGGACAAGGCTGTCGTCCCCTTCATACATGGGAAGGGTCGTGATCCGGACCGATACGCTCAGGTCTCCGTCACCGCCTCCGTTGCCGAAGGAATCGGTGTTGTGAAAGAGCCCGGCTTCCCATGTGAGGCGGCCGCCGAGCTCCATGCCCGAGAGGGCCAGGCCCGTGTTGCGAAAGGGCGCAAGCGTTCGGACAACCGATCTTTCGATAAAAGCGATCCCTTTGTGGCTCGTCATCGCTTCGAGGGAAAAGGGTTCTTTGAAACGGCCTATTTTCACCTTGTCGATAAAGCCGAGGCCCGTCATCCCGAAACAGACGTCTTTCATCTCCGTGTCTTCGCCCGCGAGGTCGTAAGAGGCGCAGAAGAAATAATCCTCGCGGATGATGCCTTCCAACTGAATGCGGCCGCGCCTGAACTCCGTTCCGTCATCCAGGTTGTCCCCGTGGCCTTTTATCCACGACTCGAGCTTTCCCCCGCCGCTCATGAATGCCCAATCAACGTGGATGTTGCCGCCGATCTTCATGGCAAAGGAGCCGTCTTCCGATTCGAGGCGGAAACCGTTTTTCCAGAAGGCGCGCAGGTTTTCCGATCCCTTTTCTTCCGGGCGTTTTTGTTCCAGTTTTTCCACCCGGCGGCGGAGTTCTTCGATTTCGTCGGCGATTTTCGGGGA
>CAZWHE010000157.1:0-9170 GCA_964633825.1 uncultured Phycisphaerales bacterium
AGATGTCGGTCAGTTTCATGGGGGACGATGCGATGTGCGCCCCGTTGAGGTTGAGCACCATGTTCCCCTGGAAAGACGCTATATCACCGGTCCGCTTTGTTTCGAGATTGAAATCAGCCTCGCGCACATTGACCAGGCCGCCCACACCCAGTGCCTTCCATCTTTGCGGCGCATCCCTCCCCAGGACCCGGCCCAGATCCTCGTCGAGATGAAGCCCCTGGCCCTTCCCGCTGAACCTGACCGAGACCCCTTCCTCGCTCATGGCGACTTCCCCCCGGTCGACACAGACAAGGCCTTCCCCCAAGCTGGCCGTGAGATCGTCGATAACGAGCCGGCTCTGCGCCTGATGCCAAGTCACGTTTCCGTGAATCCGGGAAAGAGCCGGCGGAATCCACGGCACCCCCCCCAGGGAGTCGAAGCGGGGCTGGATAGACAGGACGAGCCCGTCCTCCCCGGTGGAACACTGAAAATCGAAATAACCGTTCGCTTCCAAGTCTTTGAGGGATTCGCCGAACCCGGAAACCGATTCGGAAAGCGTGGAGAGGATTTCGGGAGTGAGAGACTGGTTCCGGCCCTTTACATAGATCTGTTCGAGCCGTCCCTCTTCGATGATGAGGTCGGCGATGAGATCGCTTCCTGCGTGGCTTCCCGTAATACAGGTCAGCTCGAAACTCTGAAGCTCGGAAGAAGAAAACCGGAACATCGCCGATCCGCCGAGACGATCGATGGTCAGCGGGAGAAAGTCCGGCCTGGCCGAACACCCGTCGAGAGCGACCCGGAGCTCCATCTGCTCCTGTGAATCGGCCTGCTTCATTTCGTATCCAAAGCGGACGCTCGCCCCGCTGCCGCATATCCCGAGAGACTCGACCGTTTCAGCGACATCGGGGGAAAAGACCGCACACAGCGCGTCACGAATCTCATCATCGGGGATCACATGATCGGCGAGGAGGGTAAAAGAGAACCCATCCGATCCGTACGACCCTTCTCCCGTCAGGCTGCTTTCTCCGTGAGAGCCCTGGAGCCGGGGAAACCAGCAATGGTCCCCCTCGAAGAGAACGCGGCCCGTGATTCCGTCCAGGTTGAGCGGAAAAAAATCCGGGCAAATCCCAATCGATCTGAGATCCGCAACGCCCCTGATTACGGGCGCGCCCTGCGCCCGATCCGGGGCGCCGCCGGGACAGGGGGGATCGATCAGAGAGAGATCGGTCAGAGAGAACGAAACGTCGGCCTCTCCCACGGCGCGGAGCCTGCAAAGAAGGGCGGCCAGGTCGTGTCTGCCGATCCTGTCGAGGAAAGCCGCGAGGTCGGATGAGCAGCGGATCTTCTCGCCCTCCATTCCGAACCGAAAAGAGCCGGCGGCGCCCTCGCTTCCGAACACTCCATTGAACAGCAGCCTTCCCGCGGGATCCCCTTCGGAACCGACCAGGTTTCCCGTGCCTCTCTCGAGAACGAGGCTCTCTCCCTCTTTCTTCAACTGGGCTTCCAGTCCGGAGATTTTCAGCGCCACGCCCTCCATGAGAAGCTCGCCGTCCCTGATAAAGAGCGCACACGCCGAGGAGCTCTCCATGTCTCTCGGAAGCGATTCCACATCGCTCATGTCGCGCGGAATCATGAAGGTCGGTTTGACGAGAGTGACTTCTTCGGGAACCGGGCGTCCCTCGAAGAGGGATTCCGTCGTGTAACCGAGCAGGACCGAGTCGATGCTCAGGAGAACGGGCCCGTCCCGCTTCGCCCGGAAATCGACCTCTTCCAGCTCGATTCCGCGGAGAGGCTCGACATTCACGCCCCCGATCTCGAACACCCCGCCGAACACGGCGCCGCACGTCTCGGCCGCCATGTTTTCCATGGCCCCCGTCCAGGAGAGGAGCGCCAGCGCGGCCAGAGAGTGAAAAGCCAGGATGGCGATCAGCAGGATCAGGGCGATGGTTTTTTTGCCGAGCAAATTTCGATCTCTCTTTTCAGCGAACGCTCTCGGCCTGCCCGGCCGGGAGCGGGGTTTCTTTTTCCGATTCCGTCTCGGTTTTCTTCTTTCTCGGGATCCGGCGAACCCTCTTGCCGATGGAGCACGTGATCTCGTAAGGAATGGTTCCGACGAGACGCGCCACTTCCTCGACCGAAACGGATTCGTCTCCGTCCCGCCCGATCAGGGTAACCAGATCGCCCACCTCGACGCCCGGGACGGCGCCCACGTCCACCATGGTATAGTCCATGGTCACCGTGCCGATCACGGGAGCCGATCGACCCCGGATCAGAACCCGCCCCTTCCCCGACAGCCTGAACGAGAACCCGTCGTTGTATCCGATCGGCAACGTGGCGACACGCGTCGATTCCGTTGTGACGTGCTTCCGGTTGTATCCCACCGGCGTGCCGGGGGGCATGTCCTTCAGGAAAATCACCTGCGTTCGAAAAGATAGAACGGGTTTCAGTTCGACCGCCGGCCTCGGCAGCTCGCCCGAGTTGATTCCATAGAGGGAGATCCCGGGGCGGACGAGGTCGAAATGCCCGTTCTTCTCCGCAGAATCGCTCGAATAGATGGCGGCCGAATTGGAGGCGTGATAGATCCCGGGATAGATGCCTGCGCGGGTCAGGTTCTCCCTGACCTCTTTGAAGCGGCGCATCTGGATTTCCATGAAAGGATCGCCGGGATCGTGGGTGGACGAATAGTGGGTGGCAACGCCGGCGAACTCGAGGCCGGGCGCCGACGCGATCAGCCGGGCCACGTCCCCGGCCCGATCGGGCGGGACTCCGAGGCGGCCCATTCCCGTGTCCACCATCAGATGAACCTTGAGCCGTTTTTGCTGTCTTTGGGCGTCCCGATCGAGCCTCTCGGCTTTTTGCAGCGAGTGGACGCAGACGGAGATATCGTGATCGAGAACACTATCGATCTCGTCTTCGATGATGGCTCCCAGGATCAGGATGGGAGATGCGATTCCGCACCCCCTGAGATCGAGGGCCTCCCCCGAATCTCCGACCCCGAATCCCCAGATTCCGCAACCCTCGAGATGCCGTGCAACGGCCCTGGCGCCGTGGCCGTATGCATCGGCTTTGACGACCGCCATGATATCCGTTCCTTCAGGAAGGAGGGACATGATCCGATCGAGGTTGTGTGACAGGGCGTCCAGATCGATGTCGGCCCAGGCTCTATGGTAATACATGATTCAGTTATTTCGTGTCAGCCCTTTTTCTGTTTCAACTCCCAGTTGATTTCGGCCTTCGATCTTCTCAGGTAGAGGGGTTTGAAATCCCCGGGCGGCGTCGGCCCGCCGCGCAGATAAGCGTTCCTGCCGAAAGGGGCGATATGAGACGCGTCCGGGATCAGGCCTGTGCGCACCGTCGCCTTTCGGGTGAGATGTTTTTCGAGTGACGCGGCCCCCTCCCCGGCGAGGACCCAATCCTCTCGAACCCGATCGGCCGCCTCTTCCCATGTCGCGACAGCGTGGGGAACCACTTCCACCGCATCCTCCCCTTCTTTCCTGAACACGGCGAAGGCGCATTCCCCTTCACCGGCAATGGAAGACACCAGCAGGGTTTGGCCTTCTTCAGCAGACCCGAAGACGAGCGCCGCAAAAGACGAAACCCCCACAAGAGGACACCCCGTTCCAAGCGAAAATCCGAGCGCGGCGGCCGCTCCCACACGGAGCCCCGTGTAGGATCCGGGCCCGAGCCCCACGGCGAGGAGATCGATCTCCCGGGCCGTCAGCCCCTGCGCCTCGATCAGGTTCCTCATGGCCGGCACGAGGGTCCGACCGTGCACATGCCCTTCGTCCAGGGAAAGGCGTTCGGGCCGGGCCCCCTCCCGGAGCAAGGCCACACTCCCCCGGCGCGAGGAGGTTTCCACAGCCAGCGTGACCGGAAGTGCCGTCATCCGATTTCCTTTTTCACCGTTTGGGCGATCGTTCGGGCCAGTTTTTCCACCAGTCCGGAGTCCTTTCCCTCGATCATAACGCGTATCTTTTTTTCCGTTCCCGAGTAGCGAAGAAGAACGCGTCCGTCCCCGCCGAGGGCCGACTCGGCGTTGCGCACGCTCTCTGCCGTCATTTCGAGCTCTTCGAGAGGAGGCTTGGACGAAACCTCGACGTTGATGAGCACCTGGGGAAAGGTCTCCATATCCGAAACGAGCTCTTCCATGGAAAGGCCCGTCTCGGCCATGGCCTGGAAAACCCTGAGCGCCGTGTATGTTCCGTCGCCTGCGTAGCCGTTGCTGGCGCCGAAGATGATATGGCCCGACTGTTCCCCGCCCAGCGAGTAGCCGCCCTTCTGAAGGAGCTCGGTCACATAGCGATCGCCCACGGGAGTGCGCTCCAGGCGGATGCCGTGCCCGTGAAGGGCGGCCTCGAGCCCCATGTTGCTCATCACGGTGACCACGACCGTGTCGTGGGCCAGCTCCCCTTTCTCTTTCATACGGGGCGCCAGGGCGGCCATGACGGCATCGCCGTCGACGAGCACGCCCCGGCTGTCGACGAAGAGGCTCCTGTCGGCGTCTCCGTCGAGGGCGACGCCCGCACGGCATCCCTCGTCCACGACCAGTCCGGCCAGGGCTTCGGGATGGACGGACCCGCACTTCTCGTTGATGTTGGACCCGTTGGGCGCGTTGGCCATGACGCTCACCTTCGCGCCGAGGCGGGCCAGTGTTTCAGGGGCCGCTTTCCAGGCCGCTCCGTTGGCGCAGTCCACGGCCACGGTCAATCCGTTCAGCATGCCGGGCTCGAAAGAATCCACGAGATAGGAGATGTAATCGTCCAGCCCGGAAGCGTCCGAGACAACGCGCCCCACGCCGGATCCCGTGGGAAGGTCGGGCTCCCAATCTCCGTCGTCGATCAATGCCTCGATGCGCTCCTCCGTGTCGTCGGACAGCTTGAGCCCTTCGGGAGAAAAGATCTTGATCCCGTTGTCGGCCATGAAATTGTGAGACGCCGATATCATGATTCCCATCCCGAAACCACGTGTGCGGGTCAGGTAGGCGAGAGCCGGAGTGGGCACAACGCCGAAATCGACGACATCCAGCCCGAGGGAGGTCAACCCCGCGGTCAAGGCGGCCTTGATCATTTCCCCCGAGACGCGCGTGTCCGCACCGACTCCGATTTTGGGGCGTTTCCTTTCGGAGACGCCCCCTCCTTCGCGTTCATCGCGCAGGACCTTGGCCACGCACTGGGCCATCCTGAGAATGGCTCCGGGCGTCAGGTTCCCTGAATTGGCGACATCCCTGATCCCGTCCGTACAAAAATATTTTTTCGCCATGACTCGTTCCGTCCCTGCACCGCGGCTGTCCTTGGTCGTTAAATCCGGCGCTCAAACATTTCTCAACCGGATTCTCAACCGGACTCGGCACCCTCTTTTTTTCTCACAGTAATCGAAGGCTTGTCCTTCACGTTGACCCGGATGGAATCCTCCAGATCCCATCGCCAGATGGAAATGTCGAAAGTCTGGGGAAAATCGGTCCGGTCTTCGAGATCGACGACGAGCTTGATTTTCTTTCTGAGATTCTCCTTGGTGCGGCTGGCGAACAGGGAAGGCCTCCCTCTCATAACAACGTCCACCGTCTCCTTGTCGGGGGTGATGCTGTTCAGCTCCCGGCTGTCCAGGGGCTGCCCGTTCCTGAGCAAAAGGAGAGGAATGGAGAAGAGAGTGATTTCCATATCCTTTTCCTGCAGGTTCAGCCTCACCTTGACCATGTTTCCTTTCTGGGTCAAGAGCGTGACTTTTTTCTCCTCCATCTCGCGAGACGGCCCCAGGTCGTAAGAGAAACCGCTCGAAAAATCCTGTGAGATCCGGATCGTTCTCAGCTTGAAGAGGGAGGGATTGGCACGGATCTTTTCGATCTCGGGCGCCGGGCCCAGGATGGTGACGGGATTGGGATCGAACTGGACACGGCTTCGATCGTACTCCATCTCGAACTCCTCGGGGAGCTCGCCTTCAACATGAAGATTGTCCTGTCCCGTGAGCTGGATGATGAGCTCATCGCGCATGGCAACGGTCAATTTGATCTCCGCCGGGTTAAAGGACGCCCGGATCTCTTCCAGCCCGAGATCCTCGAAACAGCTCTTGTCGATCGTAATGGGAATGTCTCTGACGTTGACGCCGTCCCGGCCCATCGGCCCCACATGGACCTCGCGCTTCCCGATCAGTTTCGTCGGGAGGAGGTCCTTGGGACCGGAGAGGTTCACCTCGAGAATCTGGTCTTCCACGAGAGTCGTCTGATCGGACCGGCTGACCTCCATCAGGTTGTCGGGAAGAATGATGAAGAACGTGTCCCCCTCCTTGCTGAATTCCTCGAGAAAGACCTGTTTCGTGACAAGCCGGATGTTCAGCCTCCGTGTATCGCTGTCAACGACCTTCTGGGCGACATAGGACCAGACGAGCAGGGCCAGAAAGAGGGCCATGAGCTTCCGGCCGATGTCCTTGCGGAAGACATTGTGGCTGATCCTGTAGACGCTTTTCAGCAGCGAACGGACACTCACAGCGGCGTCTCCTCAACCGGTTCTTCATGGACGATCCGATCCAGCATTTTCTCCAGTTCCTTGCCGTCCCGGGCCTGGGCGAGCTCGCCCCTGTATGCCGTCCGGATCCGGCCCGTTTCCTCGGACACAACGATCACCACGGCATCGCTCTCCTCGGCGATTCCGAGGGCGGCCCGATGGCGGGTGCCTATCTCGGTGGGAAGATCCGTTCTTTCGCTGAGCGGAAGAAGGCATCCGGCGGCCACGATCCTGTTCCTTCGCACAAGAACAGCGCCGTCGTGGAGGGGCGACCGCGGGTGAAAGATCGATTCGAGAAGGGACGCGCCGATCTCGGCGTTGATCGCCTCGGCCCCTTCCGTGTAAGAGCCGAGACCGACCGTTCTCTCGATGACGATGATGGCGCCGATCCTCTTGCGCGCCAGGCGTACGGCGCTCTGCACGAGCGGGCTGAGGCGCAGCTCGGGCTTGGAGAAAAAGCCCACTTCGCCCAGCCGGGAGAGACCGCGCCGGATCTCTGGCTGGAACACGACGATCAGAGCGAGAATGGTCACCGTGAGAAAGGTGTCGGCCACGAGACGGATGCGGGGCAGCGTCAGCCCGCCGCTCCCCGTTCCCTCCCCCTGAAACATCAAAAGAGCGAGAAGAAACACGGCCACAAGGCCCAGAACGCCCTTCATGATCCCGAGACCGCGTGTACCGTGAAGGAAGCGAAGGATGCCGTAGAAGACAGCCGTAAATATGGCGATCTCGATCGCGGCCTCGCAGATCTGGCCGAAGGTCATATCGAATATGTCTGTCAGAAAGCTCGGCATGGCTGTCCTAACTTGCCGTTCGCAGAGGACCGGTCCTTCGAATGCCCAACCAATGGGCGATTATGCCTTACAAGACGCGAGAGAATCTACTGAAAAGATGGCTCCACCCCGCCGACGGCCCCGGCCCGGGGGAGCATCATTGTCAAGCCCCGAGAACGGCCTCTGCGACGCGAAGCGCCCTGAGATTCTCCTCCACATCGTGAACACGGACGATGTGGCATCCGGCGGCGGCCACCAGAACCGACGCGGCCACTGTTTCGAAAAGGCGGTCGGACGCTTCCCGGTCCGAGATCGTTCCCAGGAAGGATTTTCGGGAACACCCCACAAGAAGGGGATGCCCCATTTCATGAAACTCTTCGAGACGGCCGAGAAGCCGGAGGTTGTCCTCGAACCTTTTGCCGAATCCGATCCCGGGATCCACAACGATCCGGGCGGGATCAGCGCCGAGATCGACAAGGTTCCGGACCTTTTCGCCGAGCTCACGGCGGACCTCGAGCAGGGTGTCTTGGTAGCCAGGGCTGCGCTGCATATCGGCCGGGGTTCCCCTGATATGCATCACAACGAGTCCGGCCCCGCTTTCCACCGCGAGGCGCGCCATATCACGATCGAAAGAGAAGCCCGATATATCATTGATGATGGCGGCGCCGGCTTCGAGAGCGGCGGCGGCCACGGCCGCTTTGGAGGTATCGATCGAGATGGGAAGGTCCGTCTTTTCGGCCAGCGCCGCGATCACGGGGATCGTTCTTTCGAGCTCGGTTTCAAGGAAAACCGGCTGCGATCCGGGACGGGTCGATTCCCCCCCCACGTCGAGGATGTCGGCCCCCTGCCGGGTCATTTCGAGGCCGCGGGCGATCGCCTTCTCGCTGTCCAGGTATCGCCCGCCGTCGAAGAAGGAATCGGGCGTCACGTTCAGGATGCCCATGATCCGGGGGCGGCGGCCGAGGGAGACTTCGCCGTTCCGGCATATCTTCCAGAGGCATTCCCGAGGAAGAGCCATTCTAATCGCCTCCGCCTAGACCGCCGCGGACGGTGGGATAGGGCCACATGGCCACCCCCCCTTCCATGACCTTCACGTTGGCGTACCCCGCCCCGTTCAAGATGACGGCCGCTTCGTAACCCCTGAGAGAAAGCTTGCAGAAAACGACGACGGGCTTGTTTTTCGGCACCTTGTCGAGCGAGCTTCTCAGCATGCCGAGGGGAATGTTCTTTTCACCCGGGATTGCGGCTTCCTCCACCTCTTCGGGGCTCCGCACATCGAGGAAGAAAAAATCTTCCGAGCCGTCGAGCATCTCCTTCACGCCAACGGGTGAGACGCCGTCCATCCTCCCCTCCATCTTGTTCTTGAGCACGTTGGCCGCCGTGATCAGGTTGTCCATGGCGGAAGCATAAGGCGGGGCGTAACAGAGGTCGAGCTTGGAGACCCGGTCCACCGTCATGCCGGCCGTGATCGCGGCCACGGCGGAGTCGACGCGCTTGGACACGTCGCCGGGCCCCACGGCCTGGACCCCGAGGAGCCGGCCGCTTTTTCTGTCGGCAACGAGCTTCAGAAGCACGCCGGCCGCTCCGGGATAGAAGTGGGCCCTGTCCTTCGACGGCATGAGACAGGAGACGGCATCGAAACCGGCTTGGAGAGCGTCCTTTTCGGACAGGCCGGTGCGGGCGACTCCGAAGTCGCAGACCTTGACGACCGTG
Organism: uncultured Phycisphaerales bacterium; assembly: GCA_964633825.1. Lineage (GTDB taxonomy): Bacteria > Planctomycetota > B15-G4 > B15-G4 > CAYZWU01 > CAZWHE01. Next base: position 8,963 of record CAZWHE010000157.1, read on the forward strand.
CTGCCGAGCACGCCGGGAAAGGATTCGTCCCCGCCGCAGATATTGACCGCCGCCACGCGCCCCTGCTTGTTGGCCGTGGAACCGAGAGGGACATAGCAGGGTTTGCCGGTGATGAGGTGAACCTGCTCGGCGCAATCGCCGACGGCATAGACATGGGGATCGGAGGTGCGCATGTGATCGTCGACCTTGATTCCGCCGAAAGACCCTT
>CAZWHE010000158.1:0-9139 GCA_964633825.1 uncultured Phycisphaerales bacterium
GCGATCGGAGAATAGGATGATGAGATTAGGTCTGACCGCGCTTGTCGCCGCCGTCATGATTTCGGGTCTGACCGCATGCCGGCTGGAGCGGCAGGAGGAGAACGGCTCCCGTACGATTTCCATGGAGATCATCGGGGATTATTCCCGTCTGGCCCCCGCCGATGTGGCGATCCTTCCCATAGACGCCGAGAGCAGGATGGATTCTTTCAGCAGGAAGGAATTGAGGCAATCTCTGTACGATCTCCTGATAAAAAAGAATTACGCTCCTTTCAGCCTGGCGTATATCGACGGTCTCTTGAAAAAAGAAAACCGCCTCAACATTGCGCTCAGCACGCGGCACGCATGGAACACGGAGCCTTTCAAAGGCTTGTTCGCATCGGATGCCGTCATGATGGTGTCCGTCGAGAAATACGCCGAGTCAGGGCGGCCGAGCAGAGAGGGAATCGAGATCTGGGGCAAAGCGGCCCTCTTCGATTCAAAGACCATGGGCCTGCTCTATGAATACCATATCCGCCCCGCATTCTATCCCTCATCCGATTCCGGCAAGCGCGAGGAGGCCGTCGCTCATGCCGTCCGGGATTTTTCGCGCAGCCTCCTGGCCCGGCTTCCCGATTATTCCGCCCGCTCTTCGTCCACGACGCTTTTGGAAGAATAATATATTGACCCCGGGGGACCGCCCCGGGTAAGATATCCAGGTTATATAGACATCGATAAGTATTGTGCCTTTGACTCGGATCCGGGAGTAAGCCCTTTTCTGGGTCAGAGGGTATTTTTATTTATTCCCACGTCGGGAATCCTGTTCGAGGTAAAAAGAGAAAGTCAAATGGGAACGGAAGTTAAAAACAAAAACAAGGATGAGATCATCAAGGAATATCGTGTTCACGACAACGATACGGGATCGCCCGAGGTTCAAATCGCGCTCCTGACCAGCCGGATCGTTCAGCTGACCGAACACTTCAAAGTCCACAAGAGCGACCACGCATCCCGGAGAGGGCTTTTGATGATGGTTGGAAAGAGAGCCCGGCTTTTGAGATATTTGAGGGACAAGAGCCTGTCACGGTATCAGGCCATCATCAGTAAATTGAAGATCAGGCGGTAGGCAGAGGAGTATTTTTGTGGATTATTGCAAGATAGAACGTGAAATAGCGGGACAGAAGTGGACGATCGAAACAGGGAAAATGGCCAAACAGGCCGACGGCGCCGTGCTGGTCAGGCTCGGCGGAACAGTTGTTCTTTCCGCGGTGCAGTCGGACAAACCGAGACCCGGCATCGATTTCTTTCCACTCATGGTCGATTACAGAGAGAGGACGTCCGCGGCGGGCAAGTTCCCGGGCGGATTTTTTAAACGGGAAGGGAGACCGACGCAGAAAGAAATCCTCACCATGCGTTTGACGGACAGGCACATCCGCCCCCTTTTCCCCGATGGGTATTGCGACGAGCTGCAGATTCAGAACATCGTTCTCTCCGCCGACGGGGAGTTCGATCCCGATATCCTGGCCATGGTCGGTTCGTCGGCCGCGCTTTCAGTCTCCAAGGTTCCCTTTCTCGGTCCGACCGGTGCGGTCCGGGTCGGGATGAAGGGGGAAGAGCTCGTCATGAACCCGAGCCACGAGATCCGCGAGGTCTCCAAGCTCGACATGGTTGTCGCCGGAACCCGCGATTCGATCTGCATGGTCGAAGCCGGCGCCCTGGAGCTCGAAGAAGAAAAGGTCCTCGAAGGGCTCGCCAAGTGCCAGGAGTACATTCGAGAAGTTGTCGACATGATCGCCGAGCTTCAGGAAAAAGCCGGCGTTCCCAAAATAGAGGTCGCTCCTCCCGAGGTGCCCGAGGCGGACCGTTTGGTCATGAGCGAGCTGGAGGAGAAGCATTCCGGGAAGATTCGCGAATGCGTTCTCACTTCTGGCAAGCAGAACAGGAGCCGGGCTGTCGACGAGTTCTGCGATGAGTTTTGTGCGATGAAAACAGACCACATCACCGACGAGGAGGAAAAAGAGACCCGTCTCGCGGAGGTGAAGGGTCTTTTCAAGGAATTTGTCTCCCAGCAAGAGCGGAAAATGATTCTTGACGAAAGCCTGAGAGTCGACGGGCGCGGATTGACCGATATCCGGCCGATCGACATCGAGCTCGGTTTCCTGCCGAGAACGCACGGATCCGCGCTTTTTACACGCGGTGAGACCCAGGCCCTCGTGACGCTCACTCTCGGGACAGCCAATGACGCGCAGCTCATGGAGGAGCTTCACGAGGAGTATTACAAGAAGTTCATGCTTCATTACAACTTTCCCTCTTTTTCGGTTGGAGAAGTCAGGCCGATCCGGGGCCCGGGCCGGCGCGAGATCGGCCACGGCGCGCTTGCCGAGCGCGGGATCAGGACGACTCTTCCCGATCCGGGGGATTTCGCTTATACGATCCGCATCGTTTCCGATATCCTCGAGTCGAACGGCTCCTCGTCCATGGCGACCGTTTGCGGCGGCGTCATGGCTCTCATGGACGCCGGGGTTCCGATTAAGCGTCCCGTGGCCGGTATCGCAATGGGCCTTGTCATCGACGGGGACAAGGTCCGCATCCTGTCCGACATCCTCGGTTCCGAAGACCATCACGGCGACATGGATTTCAAGGTCGTGGGGTCGGGCGTCGGCATCACGGCGCTGCAGATGGACATCAAGATCAAGGGCATCACGATCGATATCCTGCGCCGTGCGCTGGAGCAGGCCAAGGAGGGCCGCAAGCACATCCTCCGCTGCATGATGGATGTTCTCGACAGGCCGAGAGAGGAGATGTCTCCCTATGCCCCCAAAATGATTCGCAAGCTCATCAACCCGGAAAAGATCGGCGCGTTGATCGGTCCCGGCGGCAAGATGATCAAGTCGATTCAAGACGAAGCGGGGGTCAAGATCGATGTGGACGACGACGGTGTCGTTCTGATATCAGGGCTTTCGCAGGATGCCGTTCAAAAGGGCCTTGGTATGGTCGAGGCGGTGACCGAAGAAGTGGAAGTGGGCAAGATCTACAAGGGCAAGGTCGTCTCCATCAAGGATTTCGGTGTTTTTATGGAAATCCTGCCCGGCCAGGAAGGACTCTGCCACGTCTCGGAGCTGTCCAACAGTTTTGTCGAGAAAGTGACCGATGTCGTCGAATTCGGTGAAACCTTCGAAGTCAAGGTGATCAACATCGACGATTCGGGGCGGATCAAGCTCAGCCGCAAGCAGGTCTTGATGGACCAGGGATCGAGTGGAGGCCGAAAAGAAGCCCGAACCTGATCCGATTGAGAAGACTTTTCCGCTTGGTTGTCTTCGGTGCTATAATTAATCTCAATCCGTAAAATATTTCCGGCATGAGAAACTGTGCTTGCCCGGGGGCGCTCCTTCTCGGAAGCTGATTCATGATCATCTTTCTTGCCATGATGATCGTTCTTCAAACGGGCGATTCCGTCCCTCCTTCAGAAATCCCTCCGGCGCAGAAAAACCTGACGAGCCTTCCGCTGACAACTCCCGTAATCGTGGACGGCGATCTTTCGGAATGGGATTTTAGCGAGGCGATCGTTCTCTCCGGCAAAGATCAGCTCAATTTTTTCGAAGGGAACGAGATCAGCCGGCTCTGGGAAGGGGAGTCGGATATCTCGGCGGTCTTTTATGTCCGCCATTCCCGGGGCGCCCTTTATATCGGGGGCCGGGTCCGCGACGACCAGTTTATATTCAACGATGACTGCTGGTGGAGAGGGGACGCGCTCGAAATATTCCTCGATGTGGATTACGAAGGGGACCGGCGGGACAACACGTTCAGCGACGATGACTACCAGATTTTCCTCATGCCTTACAGCCCCGGCCGCAAGTGGGGCGTCGCCTACCACGGCCGGCGGTGCCTTCTCAACGATGCCGGGTTTGTGGGAGTCCAGGTGGCTCACCAGGAATTCGAGGGGGGATACGGCTTCGAGGCGGTCCTGCCCTTCATTAATTTTCCCGAACTGAACCGGTCCGAACGATTGCTCGGTTTCAATATCGCCATATCGGATTTCGATCAGCTTCCGGATACGGGAGAGCGTTACAACTACATCGTCTGCAACGGAAAGAAGGACATTTTCAGGTACCCCTGGAACATGTGCCGCCTGAGCCTGGAAGGCGAGGGGATCGGTTTTTATCGGGGAACCGGTGTCCGACAACCGGAACCGGCCACATCTCTCGTATTGGTCTTTGCCGTCTCTGTTCTCGTTATCCTAGTGGCCGCCCTCTTTTCCGGAACGATCTACAACACCGTTCAGAGGTATTTTCCGCGATGGCGGCAGTATGGAGTGGCGCTTTTCATCTTCTTTCTTTTCGTGATTTTCGTTGTTCCCCAGGTCATCGTGAAGTGGCGCGAGAGCGGCGTCCGTTCTCTTCTGGAAGAAGGTTCCGTTCCGCTCTCCGCCGTCGCCGAAGAGCTCTGCAGGGATGATGTCTCCCTCGGACGGGGCGGTCTGCGAACACCCGACTCGATCCTGGCCCTCCTCACCGGCGAAATGGTCGGAATCGAGGACGACTATCGGTACTTTCTGGTTGATGAGGCGAGCTGTTCGAAAGGCCGCGAGTCCTTGTCGGGGATTCCCTTTCTGAACTACGGGTTTTCTCTCGAAGAGGGGCGTGATTATCGTTTCCCTCCTCCAAGGGCGGAGCCTTTCTCCGGAATCGCTCTCTGCCTCTCCACGGCTTTCAGGAAGCCCCTCGCCATGGGGGCGGCTTCGAAGGGCGTTATCGATAACGCCCTCGATCTGGAAATCCGCTTCGGCAGCGGAACCGCGCACAAAGTCAGCCTGCCCCTGAGGGATTGTTCGGCCGGAGGAGCTCCCTTGGGAAGTGACTTCTGGTCCCTGGCCTGGCGGGACGAAGATCTCTCGTGGGATCAATACTCAATCGATCTGCCCGGCGTGTTCAGCCAAGATCCCGTGACCGCTGTTATCCTGCGCCTTGTCGACCCGAATGTGGAGGTTCGTCTCGCCGGCATGACTGGGATTTCAACCGCCGGCGGCCACTCCTTCTTCTGTCTCGGGAACGAGACGATAACGGGTGTTCCCACATGGCTGCGCGACGGATTCATGCCCCAGGGCTGCGGCCGGACAATTCTTCGCACTCCCATTGCCGGAGAAGAATCCTTGACCGGACCGGCGGTCTTCACCCTGAAAGAGCCGGCGGATGTCCTTTTTTTCGTTTATGCCTCCAAGGACTTTTCCCTCCTCGACAAGGAGAAATACGGCGAAGAAGTGGCCCGCATCATCCTTCGATATGACGACGGAAGGTCAAAAACGACCAAGCTTCTCGCTGGAGTTCATGTCGACTACTGGTCTCTCGACCTGTCGAACCATCCCGAATCGATGGAGAGCGATATCGCTTATCAGTGGGAAGACGGCGGGGTGAAGCTCCATTACGACATTCTTCGCATCGATCTGGATAAAAAGGAAAACCCGCTCCGGTCCGTTGTTGTCACCAACTCGGCGGCCTCGGGGAGCGGTTTCATTTTGGGTGCGGTCACGGCCGGTATCCGGATCGAACGGGGACCGATCGCGAATGTTCTCCTCGGCGAGCAGGGGGACAGCCTCTTCGTGGCTCCGGCCGTTATCGAAGGAATCCGGGATTTCAGGCTCACCCTCTTTCGGGATGGAACGGCGAAAGCTTCCAGCCATGCCGGCGAGATCGCCGACCGCCTTGTGGGCTCCGCCCTGCCCGATGAAACGCGGGCCCTTCTGCCGGAGAATGATTTCGTCTTTTCCGAACCATCCCCCTTTCAGGCCGGGGGGAAACGGTTTTTGGGGGGATATATGGGAATCCCCATCGAGGGAGCGGGAAGGCTTCATCTGAGAGCGGCGCTCGAACTGGAGCCGCTGGCCGCCGTGGGGCGGTGGCAGAAGATCCTGGCCGTGCCGGCGCTCGTGCTCTTTCTCCCTTTCTTTATCATGTTCTTCGTCGATCTCCTCGGACGGATCAGGATCATCCGTGTCAAGCTGACACTCCTCTTTATCCTCACTTCGGTCATTCCCATCGTCTTTCTCTCCCTCTTCATGTTCAACCTGCTCGTGAGCCAGAAAAATGAGCAGACGAACGATCGCCTTCTCGATCTCCTGACCCGGGTCAACGAAAGCCTCGAAAACCAGGTTCGGCTGGCCGAGAAGACGGGGGCGCGGGCTCTCAATTCGCAGGAGCTCATCGATCTGCTCGAGAGTCCTGATCCCGATGAAACCGCCGTTTCATCCTTTCTCAGGCGTTTTCTCGAGGAGAGCTTTTCCGACGACGGCATCGAGAGAGCGGTCAGGCTCGAGGTCGAGCCGGAAGAGGGGACGAGGCGCCTTTTTTTCAGCTCCGACGAGCATTCCCGGGCATCCCTTTTTGACGATACGGAGAGCGGCCTCTATTATCATTGGGGCCGGTTCCAGTTTATCGGAACATCCCGGGTCGATGAGGGACCCGGCATCAGGCTGTCGATCGGCGGATTCATTACCGAGCGCTTTCTCGACGGCCTGGCCCGCGATCTCGAGTGCCGGAAGATCGTGATCAGCGCCGCTGCTTCGGGGTTTCCCGTTGTCGGCCGGGGATTCTCCGGTGAGAAGGGATCGTGCGGAATCGATCATGACGCCGTCAGGGAATGGCTCGACAAACGGAAGGAGCCTTTTATTGGGGAGAGTGGCGGCAAAATTCTGTTCGCTTCCGATTATGTCGCCGGAAAGGGGGGGGAGCTTTTGAGGGAAGGATCTCTCCTGGTTGAAGCCTACCTTCAGCAAGACGAGTACCTGCTTGAAATTTTTCTGACTCAGGTGGAGATCAAGGAATTCTTTCTCATCTTCGGCGTCATTATCCTGGCATCGGCGATTTTCATTGGAACGGTGACGACCTACAGGATCACCCACCCCATCGAGAACCTGGAAAAAGGAGCGGGCGAGGTGAGCCGGGGCAACCTCGACTACAAGGTCGACGAAACCACGGGCGACGAGATGGGACGCCTGGCCCGGGCTTTCAACCTGATGACGCGGGATCTCAAGCTCCGTGTGGAGGAACAGCAGCGGCTCAACAAAAACATGAATGAGATGAGCGCTGGCCTCGATTTTCAGGGAAAGGTCGAGGCCGCGATCGCCCTGCTGAAAGCGGACCTCGGCGCCGATCGGGCCGTGTTCTTTCTCCGCGATCCGCAGATGAACCGTTTTGAAGCGGCCGAGGATACGAAAAAGAAGTGCCGGGGCATGACCTGCCCGGCGGGATCGGCTTTTCTGGCCGAAAGCCTGACGAATCCCGATCCCGGCTTCTATCCGGACCCGCCTTCTTCGGAATTCTTCGACAGAATGGAAGGGATCGAGAAAGAAATCGTTCGTCCCGAGAATCCGCTCGTGGTCCTGCCTCTCCATCTATCGGGCAGGGCTCTGGGCGCCATTCTCCTCGTCCTGCCTCGAAGGGACGAGAACGAAAGGGCGCCGGCTCTTCCCGGCCTGCCGGTGAACATGGAGTATCTCGAGAGCATGGCCCATCAGATCGCCGGAGCGCTCGAAAATGCGCGGCTTTACCTGATGGCGATCAGGGATCCGGATACGGGTTTTTATACACGCTCTTTTTTCCAATACCGACTGGCCGAGGAGGTCGACCGGGCTGTGCGCGCGGGAGGGAAAACAGCTCTCCTTCGCGTGGCACTGGGCAATCTCGATCTCATCAAGAGGGAAGCTTCTCAGGAAAAGGTCCGTTTTCTGATCGAAGGGATGGCGGCCGCCATCAAGAAAGTCTGCGGCGATATCTATTTCGTGGGCCGCAATACTCCCAGTGAATTCGATATCATCCTGCCCGATGCAGAGAGAAAAACGGTTCAGGCCCTGGCAGGGTCACTTGTGGGAGAGATGGCCGGAGCGGCCGGTGCCGAGGGAATTTCACCAGATTTCCGTTTCGGCTTGGCTCTCTGCCCGGATGATGCCTCGAGCGCCCGTTTTCTTCTCGACTCTGTTTCCCGGTCGATCGAAAAATCGTGGGAGGAGAAAGATGCTGAAGAAACTCCGGATCTGAAGGGCCTTGACATCGATTCCCTGGGATACGTTTTTCAATCAACGGCCATGAGGGACATCCTCCTCAAGATCTCGCGTTTCGCCCAATCGTCCGTTTCGGTCCTCATTCAGGGTGAAACAGGTGTCGGAAAGGAGGTAGCGGCCGAGATCATCCACCGCTCTTCGAACAGGGTGGATCGCCCCTTTATCCGGCTGAACTGTTCGGCCTTGCCCGAATCTCTTCTGGAGAGCGAGCTCTTCGGCCATGAGAAAGGCGCCTTCACTGGAGCGGACAAGAAAAAAGCCGGCCATTTCGAGGTGGCTGACACGGGAACGCTCTTTCTCGACGAGGTGGGCGACCTCTCTCTCAGGACACAGGCCAAGCTGCTCCGTGTGCTCCAGGACAAGACGATCGAACGTCTCGGAAGCAGCGGCCGTCCGATCTCGGTCGATGTGAGAATCATTGCCGCAACCAACAAGGATCTCATGGATGAGATCGGAAAGGGTAATTTCCGCGAAGATCTCTATTACAGACTCAAAGTCATATCGATCACCATACCGCCCCTCCGGGAGCGAAAAGAGGATATCCCCCTCCTTATTCAAAGATTCAGGGAGGAATTCGTTCGAGAAAACCGGCGCAATGTGCGCGGCGTCTCTCCGGCGGCGCTCGATCTCTGTTACCGGAATGACTGGCCGGGCAATGTGCGCGAACTGAAGAACGTTCTCAACAGGGCGATGTTTTTCATGGAAGGCGACATTGTCGAACCTTCTCACCTCGTTTTCGAATCACTCGATGCCGAACATCGCCCTGCCGGCGGCGCACCATGGGAAGACGAGGTCTTGAAAAACCTCAAAAGACGTCAGGTCCAGCTCTTGATCCTTCTTCAAACCCGCGGAACGATCACGAACAAGGAATATATGGAAATGATGGGAATTTCCTCGAGAACAGGGCTCCGGGATCTGCAGGAGCTGCTCGAACTCGGCCTCATCATCCGGCAAGGATCACGCCGTGCTGCTGTATACCGGCTGAAAGAAAGCAGTATTGCCTAACAAACACCAAACCATTCAGACATATTCCAAAAAATTACGCCATAATGCCGCTCTTTGGCCGAATTCGTCACGGTTTTTTCTTGAATTCTAAAATTTATATGAATAATG
>CAZWHE010000159.1:0-9104 GCA_964633825.1 uncultured Phycisphaerales bacterium
AATCCCCGATCCGAGAGCGAGCTTGACCGGGAAGGTCCCGGGTTCTCGATCGACTTTGAGGTCAACAGCCCGCCCCGGTGTCACGCCGCCCGTATGGTAAAGGTGCAGATGAAACTCGTCGGAGCCTATGTCCACTGTGCTGTCGGCGATGCGGGGGTCGCCTTCAAAATCGACAGCAGGCAATCCTGAAACAGAATTATCCCCGACATTCCTGCAGGGCGAGTCATATGTCAGATGATAGTCGCCTTTGGCCAAATTCACGAATAAAGGCTTGGCATTGATGCACCCCGCTCCGAACCACGGCTTGATCGATCCCCCTTCCACATTGCAATAGGTCATGTCCAGGAGGCCGGATTTCAGGCATATCTCGTGGCCGTATCCCTCTGTGGCATTGTTGTTCCAGAGAATCGTGTTCGTGATGACCAGAGAGGCGGAATCGCAATAGATCCCCCCGCCCCTTTTTGCCAGGTTTCTTGAAAAAGTGTTACACGTGATCTGGGAAGTGGAATCACGGCAATAGATGCCGCCGCCGTCACTGTCCGAGGTATTCTTGGCAATCGTGTTGCCTTGGATGGACGGATCGGAAGAATGAAAGTATATCGCCCCGCCGTCATCTGCGGCGCTGTTCAGAGTGATGGTGTTGTGCATGATCGAAGGACTCGAATGAGTCGAATAGATCCCGCCGCCCTCCTGATATTCGGCCCTGTTGCCCGAGATTGTGTTTTGCGAGATCGTTGCGTCCGAAGAAACGCAGTATACGCCGCCCCCTTTTTTAGCCGAATTCCCCGTGATACTGTTGTTTACAATCATCAAGTCGGACTGCCGGCAGTGAATCCCGCCGCTCGTATGGGAATCGGCTCTGTTTTCTGAAATGATGTTGCCCGTGACCAGGGCGTCCGAAAACCAGCAATAGATCGCGCCTCCCGAGTAAGATCCGGCGCTGTTGCCGGAGATGATGTTGCCCGAGATCGCCGGCGTGCTTTCGTAGCACCAGATCCCGCCTCCTTCCTTATGAGCGACATTGTCTGAAATGATATTTTCCGTTATGGCCGGCGATGAACCGTAAAGACATATGATCGCGCCGGCGAAAGAGGCGGCGTTGCCGGAGATGACGTTGCCGGCGATCATGGGAGAGGCAGAGTCGCAATAGATGCCTCCACCATGAACAGCGTCGCCGTTGGTGATCGTGAATCCTTCGAGAACCGAGTCCACCCCCTCCCCGCTGTTGAAGGTGACCACGCTCCCCGCCCGGTTCCCGTCGATGACCGTGAGATCGGGCCCCTGGTCGCTTCGAAGGACAATTGCCTTGCCGAGAAAATCGATATTTTCCGCGTACGCCCCCGGATAAACGATAACGACATCGCCATCATTGACCGCATCGACGGCCCCTTGGATCGTGGAGTATTGGTCCGGCACATAGACCGATGCCCCGCGAGCCGTGGAATGAGCCAAAAGGAAAACAATGACGACGAAAAGAGCAATCCCTCTGCACATAATAACACCTCAATGTTTGTTGGTGGAACAACACAAAGAAAGCGTAAGAATCAGCTGGAAGGCCAAAAAAGCAGGATTTTATCGGCAAAAGGGCCGCGTCATCGTCCCTTCTGCACATTGATCGGGTTCCCGAAGAGAAGGGCTTCCCCTACTTTCTCCGTGTCCATTCAGGAACGCGGACGTCCTTCTTCGGCTCATCGGGGGGAATGAAAGGCTTGAGATCGATGACGGGTGTCTCATGGAAAGCATCTATCGTGTCGACATGGACGAGATTGCCCTGAATCGAAAGGATTTTGCATACGCTCAGGGCGATCAGGTTGGGACGCACGGGAGCACGACAGGCAAAAACACCGGTCAGAGGATTTTTCCTGTTTCCGCGCGGATTCACCCGAAGAATGCGCCTTTTCTGTGGGATGTCGTTTCTGTCGAACCAGTAGAAGACATTGACATGAGACCATTCATTCAACCCGAGCAGAGCGTCTTCAAAGCGATCGAAAATACGAATGAAGGACGATCCCTCTTTCTTTTCAACCACGCCGACGGGAAAGATTTTAAAGAACGGCTCGATCTCTTTTGGTTCGATCTTTTCGTCTTCCATGGTTTTACAGCCCGGACTCAGAATCGTTCCCGTTATAGCGGTCAGAGGAAGAATCTTTCCTAAAAAATTACGTCTTGAAAGTGTCATGATTCTGCACGCCTCCCGAAGATGAATCATTCATGGTGTTACAAAAATAGCCTTGTTCCATTTTAAACCCGGACCATTGATTTGCATAGAGGAGGTCGATTCTCAGACCTGTTTCCCGGCTGCATGAAAAAAATATTATGAGCACGCTCATTTTTAACTTGCCGAACCGCCGCTAGATTGTATAATATGAGCATGCTCATAAAGGAAGCGCCTCAATGAGAGTATCAAAGAAAACAAAAAAAGAGACAAGAGAGAAAATCGTTAAAATTGCGCATAATCTCTTTGTTAAAAAAGGTTTCGAGCAAGCGACAACCCGTGATATCGCTGCTCGAGCCGGGGTGGCAGCCGGGACCCTTTTCAACTACTTTCCCAGCAAGGAGGCTCTGGGCATGGAAATCATCGCCCAAGCGCTCGACAGGGGCCGCTCTGATTACCTGGAATTGCGCCGAGGCAATGAATCGATCGAGGAGGAGCTCTTTCTCTTTGCCATCACGGGACTCAACAGGCTCAAACCCCACAGAAAATATCTCGCTTCGATAGTGGAGACGGCGCTGAGCCCTTTCACGAGCTCTGATAACAACGAGGCCGGGGAGCGCGTTCGTATCGAACACCTGGAAGATATTGCTTCCCTTCTGGTTTCACACAACATGACGGACCGGCCCTCATTCGTCGCGATTCATCTTTATTGGGCCCTCTACCTCGGGGTCCTGGCCTTCTGGTCACAAGACACGTCGCCCGATCAGGAAGACACTCTCGTGCTGCTCGATCAGTCGATGCGCCTCTTTGTCGCATCGCTGCAAAGCAACCAGTCCAGAACGGAGAAAAACAATGGAACTCAATGTGAATGAGCTGATCAACGCTCTTCCTTTTGACGAAGAAAAAGGCGAAACAGCGCAGCAGGAGCTTCAGCAGCTGATTCAAAAGTTGGGGAAAAAAAAGCTGCCCATCGGAGCGCTGAACCGCTTGTGGATTCTGGGAACCCTGCAGGCCAAGATCGCGGCTGCTTACATCGTTCATTGGATTCGGTCGAGCTTTGCCGGTCTGGACAAGAAACAACGGTGCCTGAACGAGACACACCTCAAGGCGGCCATCAGACTGCTGGGAGGTATGAGTTACATGCGCGGAGCCGTGATGAAAGTGGGCCAGATATTGGCCAACTATCCCGACGTGGTCCCTGAACAATTCGCCGATATCCTCGGCAGGCTACACTTCGAAGCCCCGCCCATGCACTTTTCCATGCTGCGCGAGCTTTTCAAGAAAGAGCTCGGTTCCGGCCCGGAGGATATCTTCGACGACTTCGAAACGGAAGCCTTCGCCGCGGCGTCGCTCGGCCAGGTGCACAGAGCGCGCCTCAAGGGCACGGGGCGGAAGGTGGCCGTTAAAATCCAGTATCCCAACATCGCGCGAACGATTCGCGACGATTTCCGAAACATGCAGGCCATCGTTTTTCCCATGCGCCTGAGCTCCGATTGGGACAACATCAAGGAACAGTTCGAGGGGATCCGCCGCATGCTCGACCTCGAGGTGGATTACATCCAGGAGGCGCGGAACATGGAAATCGCCTGCACCGTCTTCAACAACGGCGCCGACATTGTCGTCCCGCGCGCCTATCCCGAACTGTCGACGGCCAAGGTTCTCACCATGGACTTTGTGGAAGGAGTCCATTTGAACGATTTTCTCTCCTCCCGTCCTTCCCAGGAGGTTCGCGACCGATTCGGCCATCTGATCGTCCTTGCCTCGTTCAGGCTGTCGTACGGTAAGAACCTGCTTCACGCCGACCCCCATCCGGGCAACTACTTCTTCATGCCCGACGGCCGCCTCGGCCTGATCGATTTCGGCTGCTGCTGCTCCTATTCCGAGAACGATATAGATTTCATGAGCGAGTGCGAACGGGCGATAGACGGTACGAAAGAAGCGCTCGCGAAGGCCATCGCCCGTGCGGGCGATCTGACGCCCCGGCAGGCCAACGAGAAAGAGCGCATGCACTTGATGCGCGAATGGTGCGAGTGGGTCTGGAAACCGATGCGGTGCGACGGCCCCTTCGACTTCGGCCACCCCGATTACTTCCGGCGGGGTATCGAGCTTTACGGCGAGCTGGTTCGGCGCCGATACGTCCGCTCACTGCCTTTGAACACATGGCTGAGCAAGGCCTTCGTCGGCGTGCGCGCAATCCTGGCCCGGCTCGGAGCGCACGTTGATATGAGGACGATCTGGAAGGACGAAACCTATGTGACTTGACCGGCTTCATCGGCTGAAACTGCCGGCGCGGCCCGGCGGCCGTTCAGATCATCACTCTTCCAGGCAGGGCAGAGAGACGACGCCCTGCCCCGTATCGAGGCCGCTTTCCCACAGCTGCAGCAGAGATCGAAGCTCTTGCAGCACCGAATCATACCCCGGAAGACCCGCGAGGTTGGCCGTTTCGCCGGGATCGTTTTTCATGTCAAAGAGCTGCTCGACGGGATTGCCGTAATAGGTGATATATTTCCAGTCCGCCGTTCGAATCATGCGGCCCGTGACCGTGGCCTCGGCCGCAATGAACTCACGCCAAGGCGCTTGCCCCCCCTCAAGAAACGGCCTGAGGCTGGATCCCAATACCAGTGGAGGCGGATTTATTCCGGCGTAATCGCAGACCGTGGGCAGGACATCCAATCCCGAGACCAGGTGGGTCGTGTCCTGATAACCCGCCATGGTGTGTCCGGGCCATGAAACGATCAACGGGACCTTCAATGCCTCTTCATAGAGGTAATTCTTCAAGAAGAGCTGATGGCGGGCCCGGCCTTCGCCGTGATCGGAGGTGAAAACAATGATCGTGTTGTCTGCGTAGCCGAAATCCTCCACGGCCTGCAGAATGCGCCCCACCTCGGAATCGGCCATCTCGATCTGCCTGTAGTAGCTCCAGAGATAGTACCGCCACTGTCTTTCGCTCCACGAGGGCCGGATATTCAAAGCCTGAACATTGGGCTCTCGCGGATCGTAAATGAAATTTGGAGGCAGCGGAGGAAGCTCCGGTTCGATTTCGGGATATGGCAGAATATCGGGAGCCTCGAGGCGCATCTTGATCCATGTGCAGATATCGTGCGGCTGAAGAACGCTCGCCACCAGCAGAAACGGCTTGTGGCCCGTGCGGTTGCGAAAGTAACCTTCGCAGGCGCGCGATGTGGCGGCGTCTCCCACGTGTCCATTGTTATCGAGGCCCGTGGGAATCAGATCGAAACCCGGTATCTCTGCGGGATGAGCATCGGGAAGGTGCCACTTGCCGGCAAAAACCGTTTCGTATCCGGACATCCTGAACCACTGGCCCATAGTGGGAATGTCGGGCCGAATAGACATATCGTTTTTTATGACGTGTGTCTCGGACGGCATGCGGCTCGTGAACAGGCTGCTGCGCGCCGGCGAACAAAGCGGATCCGTCGTGTGGGACTCGGTAAACGACACGCCGCTCTGAACAAGCCTATCCATATTGGGTGTGCGGACATAGGGGCAGCCCATTGCCGAGAGGGTGTCCAGACCCTGCTGATCCGTTGTGACGATGAGAATGTTGGGACGGCCGCCCGAACCCGGAAGCAGGGGCCGGGCGAAGCCGCTTTGTGTCCCGGCAATCAATGTCGTGCCGGCGACCGCACTCTTTTTGAGAAAGTCCCGGCGGGTGATTCGGGCCGATCGGCGTCGATTATTCCCGGTTGATCCCATTCCTGCCTTTCCTTATGACTGGACGATGATGTCGTCCACGGCACATGCCATCAGCTTTTCGAAGGAGAGCTCCATTGTATTCAACGGCACGCCCTCGGGCACAGCCGCATCGGGGATGGTTTGCGTCCTGGGAGGGATCAGGTCGCCGCCGCTTGCTTTCCCCACATGGTAGTCGATGACGGTGGATGACGCGTTCCTGGTAAAAGTGACCGTGATCAGATAGGTCTCGCCGGGCGTCAGGTCTCCGGCGCCGCCGCAAAAGACGGAGCTTTTAACGCCGTCGATGTACACGTGCGCGGTCAGGGCGCTTCGGGCCGTATTGGCATTGAAATAAACGCCGAGCCCCGTGATCGACGCTTCATCGTTGTGCACCATGATCCGGAGCCGGCGCTCATCCTCTGGAGCGGTCTCTTTCAACAATACAGTCGCCTTTATCGTGGCCGATTCAACGGATCCGAAATCGATGGAAACATCGTTCGATAAAAAGGAAGCCAAGCCGTGGGCGGCTCTTCCTCCGCCCCCCGTTGACTCGAGCCGGCGGTTGCCCCCCTCCTCGGCAATGGCCAGCGGACCGGCGGCGGGCTCAAGAGCGTAGGTCCACGAACTGTCGGCCCCGGCGACCGTTCCCGAAGTCCCCGGGTTAAATTCCTGTGGAATTTCGGCGGAGCTCCATTTTTCGTGGAACACCTCGGCAACGGCGTGGTCGAGGATGAAGGCGCGGGGACCGCTGAAAACGAAGAGCAGCCGATGTTTGTCATCGACCCAGAATTGATGAGGAAGGATTCCTCCGCCGATGATGTGGTAACCGATGAGCGGGAGCGTGTACCCGTTGACCTCGAAGACGCGGGATTCCCTGTAAGAGAGACGCTGCCCTTCCTTCAACAGGTCCGACGCCTCGAGCAGATCAAACTCCATGGGTGTCAAGGAAGAGCCCGGCAGCCGCTGCACCATGTCGAAAAGCAGCCAGTCAATCGTAAAAAGATCGGGCGCAGGGCGGAAGAACGTGTGCTCGCCGACAGTGACCCGAATCTCATCGCCCGCAACAACCGCCGTTTTCTCAATACGGGTTTTCTCAATCGGCACAGAATCGGGATCCATGATCACCGATTCGAGATGCCACTGTTTCGGCGTTGACACGGCGTCGGCCGAAAACAGGATTTCGGCGTTCGTCAAATGGGCCGAATTCTGAGACTGAAAAACCTTTTTTTCTACAACGAGATCGCTTGCCCCGTGCAGATATGTCCGCGAACACTTCAGCTTGAGAACGCCTTTATCGTCGCCTTCAAATAGCCAGATGCGGTAATGATGCTCCCATCCGTAGTCGGGATTGAAGCCTCCGCTCGGTGGAACGAAACCCGACATCGATTCGTCGCGCTTGAGCAGGGAATCCAATGTCAGGGGTTCATAATCCATTTCAAACCTTATCAATGCTTTGTGAAGACACTTTATTATTCCGGGCGTATTCCGGGCGCCGAGCAACGCGCCCCGAAAGTTTCCACATTAATGATAAGCTGGTAAAGTCCTCTTCTGGCTGAAAAGCACTATACCACAGAGAATTTTAATGTTTTAGAAAATTCCGAGGCAGCCGGCTGTTTCCTTTATTAGGCACGCCATAAGTTATTATAATTTTAGAATTATCATGAGGTTGTGAGCATGGTGAATCCCGACAACCCAAAGAGAACGGATGATCTATCCGCCTATGCCGTTTGGTGCATCGCTCTGCTTGTCGCAGCGATTACGGCATTTGTTTACTTGCCATCCATTTCGAACGGCTGGGTCAACTGGGATGATCCGGTGGATATCCTTGAAAACCGCCGGATTCATTCGTTCAACGCGTCTTCGATCGAATGGGCATTTACGAACGCACACAACGGCAATTGGATTCCATTCAACTGGCTGTCACACGCTCTCGTTTGTCATTTCTATGATCTTGATCCCAAGATCCATCATTCAGTCAATCTCATCTTTCATGCCCTGAACGCCCTGCTGGCTTTTTTCTTGTTTCTTTCCATATTAAATCTTGCAGCCGATCTCAATCGCTCTCAAAAACCGGGGTCGAGTCAAAGCATCCGGACAATCATTGTTGCGGCGATGGGCGCGCTTCTCTGGAGCCTTCATCCTTTGCACGTCGAATCCGTGGCGTGGATCACAGAGCGGAAGGACACGTGCAGCCAATTCTTTATTTTGCTGAGCTTGCTCTCCTACTTGCTTTTTGCTTCACGTGATTCCAAAAGAGGTCGATGGTTCATTCTTTGCCTGATCAGCTTCGTCATATCCCTTCTTTTCAAACCAATGGCCGTGACTCTTCCGGTCGTTCTTCTCATCCTCGATTGGTATCCATTGAACCGGATCAGATTTTCCGGTCCTCATTTCTTTTCAGCCCATTCAAGATTATTCCTCGAAAAGCTCCCATTCTTTGCCCTCTCCCTTCTGTTCGGCGTGATCGCCATCATCGCCCAGGGGGGCGCCATCATGCCGATCGACAGGGTTCCCTTCGATTTTCGCATCATGAACGCTTTTCATTCCATCGCGTTTTATCTTCAGAAGATGTTTCTTCCCGCCGGCCTGGTCCCCCTCTATCCCATCTCGACCCCTTCTGAGCTCACTTTTTCCGCACAATACATTTTCTCTGCTCTTATCGTCATAGTGATCACAGTATCGGTTTTTATAGCCGGGCTCCGCAGATACCCGCATGCTCTCTCTGCTTGGTTATTCTACTTGGTGACCCTGGCGCCGGTGTTGGGGATTCTCCAAGTGGGCCGCCAGGCGGCGGCGGACCGCTACACCTATTTGCCGTGCCTGGGCCTCTCCCTCCTTCTTGTGGCCGGCGCCTTTTCTCTGCAGCAAGCATTGGCGCGCTCCGTTGTTATCATCAAGAAATTCAAGCCGGTTTTTCTTTTAACGGCCGCCTGCATCGCTTATCTGGGAGCTCTATGCGCCGAACAGATCGGTGTTTGGAAAGACTCCGTCACCCTTTGGGAGCATCAGATCGAGAATTACCCGGGCGCGTCGCATATAGCCCACTCGAACCTCGCCAGGGCCTACAGAACAGCCGGCCGGCTCGATGATTCCATCGCCGCATACCGAACAGCCAACTCGATCCAGCCTGTTCACGCATATTCCATCGATGGATTGGGATGCGCTTTTCTCGAGAAAGACCTGGTCGACGAGGCCATACTTGAATTCAAAAAATCCATTGCGAAAGACCCCGAATATGCCCTCGCCCATCGCAACC
>CAZWHE010000160.1:0-9091 GCA_964633825.1 uncultured Phycisphaerales bacterium
CGTTCGAAACCATGTGCCCAGCGAGGACGGCGGTGACATGCCTGCCTTCTTGCGTTATCGATCCTGTCGGGCCGTCCCCGGACCGGAGGCCGAAATCCGCCGCGTTCTTCGGCGGAAGAGGATACTCCGGACCCAACGAGCATGGCCTGGCCCTTTTCCTTGACCAGGCTTGGCCTCTCATCAGGAAAGCTCATCCGACGGCTGCCTTGAGCGTGTTCGGCGATACGAGAGACGCTTTCGAGGGCCGATCCTTTCCGGGTGTCTCATTCGAGGGTTTTGTACCCGATCTGCGAGAGGCGTACGCCCGGACCGATCTCGTAATCAGCCCGGTCACATTCGGCGGCGGCCTCAAGACCAAGGTCCTGGAAGGCCTGGCGTACGGGAGGCCCGTCGTCGCCACGGCGCACAGCGCCATCGGCTTTCCGGACTCCCGAGGCGGCGGCCTGTTCGTGGCAGATGATTGGCGCGCCTTCGCGGAGATCGTCAACGAACTGTTCAGCCATCCGGCTCGCATACGTGAAGAGAGCCGCTTCGCTGTGGACTACGTCGAGCAGCACTTCAGTGAACCCCGGGTAACACGGGATCTGATCACGGCTATGCAAATCCACCTTGGACGCCGAAGAGCTCGGATGAAGTCGCCCGTTCCCCGGCTGCCGTCGACAGCACCCGACAGCCCGAGCTCATAATGAATGTGCGCCCCACCATGGATAAATCCAATATCACCGATCTTCAATACCGAACTGATAACTATGTCTATGAATCGCACACGTGAGGCTTCTTCCTATCCCGATTGAAATAATCAGCAAGGCCTATGCATATGAAACAACGCTGGATTGCTTACACTTACATTCTTATCGCTACTGTCGTTTTCGGCATACTCATAGTCTTTCCGAAGTGGACGGTCGACGATGCGTATATCGTCTTCCGATACGCCGAGAATCTTGCACGGCATGGAGAATTAACGTTCAACCTCGGGCAAGACCCCGTGGAAGGCTACACTGGTGTGTTACTGCCACTGTGCATTGCATTCGCTTTGTGGTTAGGCATTCCTCCGGAACCTGCTGCCCATCTGATCGGGATCAGTTCGTTTTTCCTCGTATTGATGGTTTTCCACAGATTTCTCTCGAGGTTCGGCGCTATGGTCTTGCTTCGACTTGCTTTTCTGCTTCTCCTGGCGACGGCTGCCTTCCTGTATGTCCATATCTTCAGCGGGTTGGAAACGCTGCTCTTCACTGCGCTGCTACTCGGCTCCGCTCTGCAGCTACATTGGCTTCTGAATGCGCGCTCCGCCTCTTTGTCGCGGCACACGGGCATCGCTTCGTCTTTGCTTGTACTATGTCTGTGCCGCCCTGAAGGTGCCGTATACGCTCTGATTGTCGTTGGTATCCTAGCTTGCCACTCCGTACTCGGCCTGAGATCGTTGCGCCCCCTTATTGCTGTTCTTCTGGTGCTCGCACTTCCTGGAGCGTTGTATTTTATCTGGCGATGGCAGTATTATGGATTCTTCTTGCCGAACACTTTCTACGTCAAGCTCAGCGATTCGCTCTCCCGCGGTACGGTTAGTAGCATGTTAGTATTTGGCAGACAATACCTTCTTCTTACCACCATCGGCGTTGTGGCCGCCTACATCTCTTCATTCGATGAGACAGCAACTCTTCTTCGGCAGAAGCATCGCCAGTATCTGGCACCTGCCAACCTGCTGACGCTTGGGTCCCTCATTGTGTTCACATTGATCCTCATGGGGTACTATCTCCGTTCAAACTTGGGCATGAACTTCTCCTATCGATTCTATGCTCCGCTGTACCCGGTAGCCCTTCTGTCGCTGGCTTCGATCTTGTCTCCAAGCCTTGACGCGATCCGGTCACACTCGCGTACCCGACCATGCACATTTAGGTGCGTTTATGTAGGTCTGTGCTTGATTCTACTGATACAAACGGGCTTTCATATGAAGTGGTTCTATCTGAAGGAAATGCCGTATGCGTCAGGGTACAAGACACTTTTACAGGAGGAACACCGCACTGCAGGGCTGTATCTCAAGCAGCGAGTACCCGCGTCAGAGTGGCTCGTTGTCCATATCGATTCCGGTGCCATTCCGTTCTACTCCGGTCTTAAAACCGTTGATTTCGGGGGGCTGAACGATGAGTACTTGGCACACCACAAGGCTGGCTCTCTTGAGGATCGTGTCAACTACTTCTTTTCCAAGGAGCCTGGCGTGCTCGTGTTCACAACCTACGATTGGAATCGTATGAATCATGGCAAAGAAGTCGACGCCATCATCGCCGATCCTCGCTTCGGAAACTACGCATTGGTGAAGAAGTTCGGCAGCAGCAGTACATGGAAGGACTACTATGAGTTTGTGTTCCTGCGGAGAGACCTGCTGCAGCCGGATGAAGAAATCGAGATCGACCAACACTTGTAAGGCCCCCCGGTGGCAAGTATCTGATCGATTTAACGGGCCGCGATGATTTTCGAGGTCGGCCGATATTTGAGATTGTTATTTTTTGAATAACATGCACATACTCTACATACATCAGTATTTCATTACACCGCACCAGCAGGGGGGGACGCGCTCCTACGAGCTTTCTCGATATTTGCTGAAAAAGGGATATAGGGTCACAATGATCACCTCCGGAGTGTGTAACCCGGAGTTCCCTGTCAAGGATGGTGAATTCGCAAGCGCCTACCTAACCGACGGCATCGATCTACTTGCCGTTCGCGCCGGCTATAATGACGCACGTGCGGGGACGGGAATGCCCGGCTGGCGGCGCATGCTGGCGTTCCATCGGTTCGCCAGGGCGGCATGGAAAGTGGGGAGACAGGTACAGAAACCTGATCTGATTTTTGCCACGCACACGCCTCTGATGGTCGGTCAGGCGGGCCTCTCCCTCAAGAAACACTTCGGCGTGCCTTTCGTGTTCGAGGTCCGCGATCTCTGGCCGGAAGTGCTCGTCAATATCGGTGTTCTCAGAAACAGATTCGTGGTCTCCTATCTCTGTAATATGGCTCGAAGAATATACCAAGCGGCGGACCACATTTCAGCCGCTTCACCGGGCATGAAGGACGGCATCCTTCGATACGGTGTTCCCGACGATAAAATCACCGTGGTCACGAACGCCTCTGATCTCGATCTGTTCGGACCGCATGTGGACGGGACGGCTGAAAGAGAACGCCTCGGGCTTGGGAACCGATTTTCAGTCATTTACTTTGGCGCGCACGGTCAGGCCAATGGACTTGATTATGTGCTCGACGCAGCGGCTGAGCTGAAGCGACGTAGTCGAGAAGATGTCGCCTTTGTCCTGCATGGAGACGGGGGGGAGAAAGCTCGTCTGATAAGGCGTGCCGCGACCGAAGGGCTCGATAACGTTGTTTTCAGCGATCCCGTTCCGGAGAAGAATCAGATGAGCCGTATCGTTGCGGGATGCGATGCATGCATGACGATCTACAGGGCAAGCAAAGAATTGACATGGTCACCGAACAAGCTTTTCGACGCATTGGCTGCCGGCAAACCGATAGTCGTGAACGTGCCCGGATGGCTTGGTGATACGGTGGAACAGAACAAATGTGGGATTCAGATTGATCCTGCAAATCCAGCCAGCCTTGCAGATGCTTTGGAAGCAATGGCCGATGATCAAGCCTTTTGTCGGCGATGTGCTATGAATTCACGGCGGCTTGCAGAAGACGTGTTTGCACGGGAGAAGCAAGCGGCCAAGCTCGAAGCTGTTTTCCACAAACTTTGTAGTGGGATCAATTGAAATATGCATCAGCAGGGTTATGTGACGAGTTTGCGTAAGGCTTTGAATGCCTGCGACCCTGACGTGTTGTGTGTGAAAAAAGATCATGCGACGGACCACGATACAATGATTGATTTATTGGAATATCGATTAAGGAGTAACGATGGAGGAAGAAAATGTGATCGTCATCGGTGCGGGCGGCCACGCGAAGGTAGTGATCAGTACGCTCAAGGCAGCGGGCTTTGTCATCGAAGCCGTGCTTGACGATGACAGCAGGGAATGGGGGAAAGAAGTGATGGGAATCCCCATTAAAGGGCCGATCGATAAAATGGTGAAAAAATCGAAACGGCCCATGATCATTGCGATCGGTGACAACCCATTACGCAGGTCCGTGTTCGAGAGGTTTCAAGGCGCTGCATGGATTTCAGTTATTCATCCGGAAGCGTTTGTGCATCCCTCCGTAAGGATTGGAGACGGAACCGTGGTTTTCGCCGGCGCTGTTATTCAGACGGACGCTGAGATCGGGAACCACGCAATCGTTAACACCGGCGCGACAATCGACCACGATTGCGTCTTGGACGACTTCGTCCATGTCGCACCGGGCGTCCATCTTGCCGGATGCGTTAAGGTCGGAGAGGGGGGATTCCTGGGAATAGGCGCTGCTGCTATTATGTCGATCACTATCGGTGAATGGACGACAGTGGGGGCCGGAAGCGTTGTCGTACGAGATCTTCCTGCCAACATAGTCGCTGTTGGAAATCCGGCTCGGCAGGTGAAAAGCAAGGAACAGCCGTAATCAAAAAAGAATCCGGTGATTTCCCAAGTTTGCATGATCGGATGCTTTGAGGTCAGCTCCGACGAAAATCAGACTCTATCCAGCTCTTGATCACATCCGCGTTTTCCATCCTGTTCAGCAATGACAGCGCTTGGCGATCTGTTCTTTTTTCGCTCTTGAAGATCCACCGGGTCAACGGGAAATATCTGATAAAAAGGTCGAAGGGCCGCATCATATAGCACCAGAGAAGGCGGTTGGACTGGTACTTGGATCGCATCTGCTCGGGAGGAAGAAAGAGGATCCTCAACAATAGGCGCGCCTTTTTTATCAATCCGTTGCGTCCCCACAGCCTCACGAACTGCTTGAACAATGCAGCGGTTCTGCGGGAATCATCCTCCACGGACAGGATCTGTTCCTTGGCAATGGCCGCGATCTCTCCATCGAATCCGCTGGAGTCGAATCCTTCCATCACTTCATCAGGGACATCCGTTCCCAGAAGCTCTCTCGCCAGGTAGAGCATGGAGAAGACGCTTTTCTTTGCTCCCCATCGGTGCGCCAAAGAGAGCGCCTGCTCCCAATCCATACGGTCTTCGTAGTGCCGGATCGTTTGGGTGATATCACAGAAAGGCTTGAGTCCCAGGACGAAGCCATGGGTATGGGCGGCGTGCAGGCACAGGTGCAGAAACAGATCCTCGGGGGAGAGGAGGAGCGCTTCGGCGCCACCGATCTTGGCGAGAGTCGCCCTCTTCCAGAGGCCTTCGATGTCGATTGTCAGGGGCTCCGTCTCCGACGCGAGGGTCCAGTGGACCTCCACGGGGAGACTGCCCGGCTTTGAAAAGTGGTGCAGATGCTTCGGGATGTTTTCCGTGAACTCCGGATGAAGATAACCCATCCCGAGCAGCGTATCCCGCGCCTTCGGCAGGTCGGGCTTGCGAACCAGGATATCCACATCGTACATCGGCCTCAGCCCGATGTCGCCGTATACGATGCGGACCAGGTGCGCGCCCTTCAGCACGACCGCGTCGACTCCGTCCGTCTTCAGCCTTTTGAGCACGGCTGCAAGCTCATGGTCAGTGCGCAGGTTGCGGGCCGTGTTTGCCTGGTAAATCCTACGCAGTCGAAGGAGCACCTTTTCCGGCGCGCCGGCTTCGGGCCCGATCCGCTTCAGACAGCGGTAGAGCAGGGGTGCAACGTCATGGTTGGCGGACTTTTGAACGAGCCGATCCCAATCTTCGGGCGTGAAGCCTTGGAGATCAACGATCGCCTTGCCGGGATCCTCCGATCCCAGGCATTTCAAAAGTGCGGCGCGTACTTTGTCCGTCCTCTCCATCGTTTTCCGTCGGGTTACTTGTAGTTCCTGGCCTGGGTCTCGAACAGCTCCCTGTATCTGCCGCCTTGCTCAACCAGCTCGTCGTGCGTGCCGCTCTCGACGATCCTCCCTTTTTCCATGACGAAGATGCGGTCCGCCATGCGCACAGTGGAAAGCCGGTGGCTGATCAGGATGGTGGTTTTATCCCGGGACAGCTCGGTGAACTTTCTGAAAACCTCGTACTCGGCCCCGGCATCCATCGAGCTGGTGGGCTCGTCGAGAATGAGGATCTGCGCATTGCGGAGGTAAGCCCGGGCCAGGGCCACTGTCTGCCACTCGCCGATGCTGAGCTCCTCGCCCTCTTCGAACCACTTCCCCAGAATGGTTTCATAGCCCTTGGGCAGAGCGTCGATCACCTCGTGGGCGCCGGACTGCATGGCCGCGGCCCGGACCGATTTCTCGTCATCCCTCTCCAGATCGATGTTGCCGAGCCGGATGTTCTCCCGCGCCGTGAGGTGGTACTTGGCATAGTCCTGGAGGATGACGCCGATCTCCCTCCTGAGCGCCGGAATCTGAAACTCGCGCAGGTCGATGCCGTCCAGGGCGATCCGACCCTCGGAGGGATCGTAGAGCCGGCACAAGAGCTTGACCAGCGTGGTCTTGCCCGACCCGTTCTCGCCCACCAGGGCCACGTGCTCCCCCGGTTTGATCCGGAGCGTTATGTCCTCGAGCACCTTCCGTCTGCCCGTGGGGTATCGAAAATCGACATGTTCCATGCTGATTCCAGAGCCGAGCGGCTTGGGAACGGCTTTGGGCTGAAGGGGCTCCTCGACCTTGGTCTTCAGGTCGAGGAACTCCTCGAGGTTCGAGAGGAAGAGGTTGTCCTCGTAAAGACCGGCCAGGCTGCCCAGAGCCTGCTGCAGGAAATACTGGCCCCGCTGAATCGCCAGGAAATACATGAACAGGTCGCCCAGCGTGATCGCGCTCTGCGTCGCACGGTATGCGATGAAAGCGTACGAGCCGAAGATCGCCAGGGTGAAGCTGGCTTGAGTGATCGAGTCCGCAATGGACCTACGCTTGGCGATCTTGAGCCACTCCAGGCGCAGCCGCCGGCGCAGATCCCGGTAACGGCGCTGGAAGAGCTCTCCCAGATCGAAGAGCCTGATCTCTTTGGCATTCACGTCTCGGGTCAGGAGGAGATGGAAGTAGTGGGCGTATCGATTCAGGGGGGTTGTTTCGCGCTGCCAGTGGTACATTTTTTTCGAATACCGCATGCGCACGAAGAGGCCCGGAACAGCCGCCGCCACGAGCACCACGGCCACGGCCCAGTGAAACGCGAGGAGCAGACCGGCCATGGCCAGAAGAGATATGCCGTTCCGCGAGATGTTGATAAATCCATTGACGATGCGGGTGGGCCTGAAAGGCGCCTCTTTCTGGGCCCGGTGGAGGGTGTCGTAGTAGGTCGAGTTCTCGTAGTACTCCAGGTCGACCTCCACGGACTTGGCGTGGAGGATTTCGTGGACATGATCGGTGACCGCCAGGGATTGGGCTTCGCTGACAAGCGTCGCTAAAATGTTGCAGACAGCCGTGGCTAGATTCGCCGCCCCCATGAAACAGATGAGCAGGGCGATATGCCCGAATGAGCCGTTATCACCGGAGCTCGCAAGGCAGACGGTCACCTCGTCCACGACAAGCTTGATCAGGTAGAGGGTGAGAAGCGGCATCAGACCCTGCACCACCAGCAGCAGAGCGCTCAGGATCATCCAGCCCGGACCGCTCTTCCAGACGATGGCCAAAGCCCGCCTAAGATGCAGGGTGCGCCAGATTCGTTCTTTTAAGCTTACCTCGCCATGCAATCGATTTAAGGTCTCCCGATGGAGTCCGGATTGCGACCCCTTGGACTAACAATTCCCCTTCATACAATGAACCGATGTTCGGTCCATGTGATTATAAGCCTATATCATCAATCATGTTGGCCCAAGAAAAAAGATGAGGCCAATATGGGATTCACCTCTTTTCTCCTTGATTTCGCCTGCCTCCAATATTGACTTTTTTTAATTTTAAGTAATAATACTATCATGATTCTATAATTAAGGACAAGGCCTGCACACATTCGACTCAGCTCGGGATAATGCAAAGAAGTGATACCGATGATTTGAAAACGAGACATGTGCAGGTAATATAAGATAATAGTCTATTAATTCTCTGGTTGCGAAAATGTCTGTGGGTGCTCGCTGCTGGGGTATTCCGGGCAGGCTCTTGAAGGGTTAGGAACCGCCATGAATGAATCCATACCCATGGGGTCGCCCGACCTCAATGAATCGGACATGCAGGCTGTTCTCGAAGTTCTCCGATCGGGTTGTCTCGCTCTCGGACAGAAAGCCGGTGAGTTTGAAGAAATGATGGCGCGCTATGTGGGAATCAAACATGCCGTGGCCGTCAACTCGGGAACAGCCGCCCTACACCTGGCCGTCAAGGCCCTCGGGATCGGCAGCGGAGACGAAGTCCTGGTCCCTTCCTTCACATTCGCCGCCAGCGCCAATGTCCTTTTCTACGAAAGGGCGCTGCCGGTTTTCGTCGATATCGAGCTCGAAACGTACAATCTCGATCCCAACGACTTGGAGAAGAAAATCACATCCAAGACGAAAGCCGTCATTGTCGTGGATGTCTTCGGACATCCCGCTGAATGGGACGAGATTCTGAGTATCGCCGACAGGCACGGGCTCAAGGTTATCGACGACTCCTGCGAAGCGCTCGGCGCGGAGTACCGGGGTCGTAGAATCGGATTGTTCGGCGATGTGGCGACCTTCGCCTTTTACCCCAACAAGCAGATCACCACCGGCGAGGGGGGCATGATCGTCACGGACTGCGACGAGACCGCACTCCTCTGCCGGAGCCTCCTCAACCAGGGCCGCAGCACGATGGGGCCGTTTCTCGACCATGAGCGGCTCGGCTACAACTACCGCATGGACGAGATGTCGGCGGCTCTTGGTGTCTCTCAACTGAAACGGATCGAGTCGTTTCTGGAGAAGCGCGGAAACGTGGCCGCCATGTACTCGGAGAGACTTCAGGGTGTCCCGGGGATCCGGCATATGGCTGTCAAGCCCCACGTGCGCATGGGCTGGTTCGTATACGTGGCGACTCTCGACGAGAGATTGGATCGCGACGATATCATGAAGTCCATGGAAGCGGAAGATATCCCTGTGCGCGCTTACTTTCCCCCCCTCCATCTCCAGCCATACGTCAGGGACCTTTTCGGAAAGGAAGTCGGAGCGC
>CAZWHE010000161.1:0-9037 GCA_964633825.1 uncultured Phycisphaerales bacterium
GAAACTGACCGACATCTTTGGAGAGGTTCGTCTCGATCTCGAGATGCCGAGCCGCGGGGGTGGGCGTTTCGAACTGAAGGGCCATTCATCGAACCTCTCATTCTCCCTCGAGGAAAGGGAGTTCACCAACATCGCTTCCACCTTTCTGGTCGATGAGTCGGAAATGAAGATCATCGGCCTGGAAGGGAGCTACTGCGGAGGTCGAATCGAGGGGGGCGGGGATACATTTTCAATGACTTTCGCATCTCCTGCGCCTTTCAAGGGAGGCATCAGCGTTTCGAACGCCCAGCTGAAACAGGTCCTCGGCAAAAGCCGCTACGCCTTCAGGGACATCTCGGGGATTCTCGATTGGGAGGCGTCCTTCGAGGGAGAAATGGAGTCTCTCAACCGCGCCGGGGCCGAGGGCCGCCTGACCGTGGGAAGGGGCCGTCTCTGGAGGCTGCCCGTTTTCTCGACGCTCTGGGGGCCGATCGGTGATTTCTTCTCTCTCGGCCAACCGCCCACCTTCGAAACAGGCAGCGCCGAGTTCCGTCTCGAAAAGGGCAGCATTGTCCTCTCGAAAGCGATCCTGAACTCCCCTCTTTTGACGCTTCGGGGGGGCGGGATCCTGGGTCCCGACCACGCCGAGATCACGGTCGTCCCGGCCGTGGGGCCGAAGCTTCCCATCATCGGTTCGGTGATCGCGCCTTTGATGGACCTGATCAACAAAGGCATTTTCAACCTGAGGGTTTCGGGGCCTTACGACAGCATGGAGGTCAGCTACGATCCCATTGTGACCAGCATTTTCGGGCGCGGAAAAATCCTGCAGAGAGGGAGGTGTTACCCCAGGAGCAAGTACGAGATTTCGGGGCGCTTCTGATAGAAAGGATCGAGTCGCATGCTTTACGTGGTGATCATGGCGGGCGGTACGGGAACCCGGTTCTGGCCGGCGAGCCGCGTCGCCCGTCCCAAGCAGTTCCTGTCGTTCGGAGCGGGCAGGCCCCTTATCGAGGAAACGCTTCACAGGCTGAGCGGTCTTGTTCCGCCGGAGCGAATACTCGTCATGACCAACGCCGAATACGTGGGGCTCGCTTCGGAGATCGTGCCCGAGATTCCGGCCGAAAACTTCGTCGGCGAACCGGCCTGCCGGGACACGTCGGCCTGCATCGGGCTGGCCGCCGTGATTCTCAGGCGGCGCGACCCCGACGCCGTAATGGCCGTTGTCCCGTCGGATCATCTCATCAGGCCGGCCGAGCTTTTCACGGCAACGCTCGACGCCGCCGGCGGGTTCGTGAAGACGCACAAAGAGACGCTCGTCACCTTCGGCATCGAACCGACCGTTCCGGCAACGGGGTACGGCTACATCAAAACAGGAGAAGAGATCGCCGTGCGCGACGGCATCGCTTTCTCCAGAGCGGAGCGGTTTCACGAGAAGCCGACCCCTGAAAAAGCGAAGGAGTTCCTCAAAGAAGGCGGATTCTGCTGGAACTCGGGGATCTTTGTTTGGCGCGCCGACGCGATCCTCGGGTGCATCGAGGAATTCCTCCCCGATCTTTACACCGGAATCGACCTCCTGTCGGACAAAGTGGGAACGGCACAGTTCTCCGACGCTTTACAGAAGATCTACCCTGGTCTTCCCAAGATCTCCATCGACTACGGGGTCATGGAAAAAGCGCCCGACAAGGCCGTGGCCGCCGTGAAATACTTCTGGGACGATGTGGGCTCGTGGGCCGCGCTGGAGCGCATCCTCGAACCCGACAACGACGGGAACCGCGTTCACGGAGATTTCGAGGGAGAGAAGTCCTCCAACCTGATCGTCTCGGCCACGGGCGGGATCGTTGCGGCCCTGGGGGTGAAGGACCTGATCATCGTCCACACGCCCGATGCAACCCTCGTCTGCAGAAAGGAGGACGCTGAAAAGGTAAAAAAAATCGTGGAGCGGCTTGGGGATGAGTACAGGTAAATAATCGGCGGATTTCTTTTTTAATCCACGTGAACCTCCGCGATTTTGTTCCGTTTGTTTCCGGCAGGAGGGGAAATCCATATGCAGAGGGGAGCGATCATTGTTATTGGTATTTAAACCGTTAGGAGGGTAGCCATGTCCCGCCGTCAAGAAAGAAGCGTTCTGAAAGGAGTCATTTCCGGTAAAGCCCATCATATCGTTTCGGCCCTACTCTTCTGTCTCTTTCTGCCGGGGTGCGGGACAGACGGCGTCGGAAAAGACCATGAATCCACCGACGCCGTCGAGACGATCAAGGTGATCAAGAGCGAACCCTTCAACGGTCCCATGGTCCGTCCGGTCGATTCCCGGAAGCATCCGGGAGTTTTCTGCTCCTGTCCGGCCTGCGGCGGCTCCGGCAAGTGGAGCGCCGTCAGGATGGGGCTCCAGTGGCTCGAGAACCACCAGGATCCCGAAGGATATTGGGACGCCGACAACTACAACGCCCGCTGCGCAGATAAGAGATGCTCCGGAAGGGGGCATGCGCTGAACGACGTGGGCGTCACCGGCCTGGCGCTGAACGCTTTCCTCGATTCGGGGAGCACCGTTGCAGCAGGACCGTACAAGAAAGCGGTCAAGAAGGGCGTCAAGTATCTCTGCGATGTTCAGGATCCCGGGGACGGCTGCCTCGTTCCCAAGGAGGGCGTCCACTGGATGTACAACCACGCCATCGCCGCGCTGGCCCTGGTCAAGGCTTACGGCCTCAGTCAATGGTCGCCCCTCAAGAAGCGCGCGCAAATGGCCGTCGACTTCGTGCACGGTTCCAAGAACCCGGGCAAGGCCTGGCGCTACAACAGCGGCGAGCTCGATCCGGTCGATCAGAACGATATGTCGGTGACGGGGTGGATGGTTCTCTGTCTCGTTTATGCCGATCGGTTCGGTTTCGAGATCGACAAGCAGGACCTGCGGGACGCCCTGAAGTATATGGACGAACTGACCGACCCCGCCACGGGCCGGACGGGCTACAAGACGAGGGGAAGCTACTCGGCGCGCGAGGCCGGCGACGAGACGGTCTGGCCCTTCGATGAAACGGAAGCCATGACGGCGCTCGCCATCTACTGCCGTATTCTGGCCGGTTCCGTGCTGTGTGATCTCGAATCACAGGAAGCGATCGTACAGGCCGGTGCGAAGCTCCTACTCGCCAGGGTCCCCGAATGGGACGAAGAGAAGGGCTGTATCGACTTCTACTACTGGTACTACGGGACGCGCGCCATGAGCCTCCTCGAAGGAGAGTACTGGAAAACCTGGATCAGCGCCGCCGACAGGGCCGTTATAGGGAACCAGGAGAGGGACGGGTGCGAGAAGGGCTCGTGGGATCCCCACAAGGATCCCTGGGGCGACAACGGCGGCCGCGTCTACTCCACCGCGTTGATGACGCTCTGTCTCGATACGCATTTCCTGCACAAAAGAAAGTTTTAGCCCGGTTATTTCACACGTTTCATCGCACCTGGCTGCTCCGCAGTAGAAACGCGTGAAATAACCGGGTTAGTGAGACCGGCCGATTGATTACCCCTTCCGCGGCTCGGGGATGTATGCGCCCGTCTCCTCGATCCAGGCGTCGAGCCGGTTTTCCAGCTCCCGGACTTTCCCGGGCATGGCCGGGGCCAGGTCCTTTTCCTCCGACCTGTCGTTGGCCAGGTCGTAGAGCTTAACACGGCCGTCTTCGTAATAACGGATCAGCTTGTAATCCCCCAGGCGGACGGCGCTGCACGGGGCGGCGCCGCTTCCGTGGTAATGCGGGTAGTGCCAGAAGAGGGCGTCGCGATCGAGCTCCTTACCGCCCTTGAGCAGGGGAACGAGGCTGAGGCCGTCGAGGCGCCGGTTCCGGGGAAGCCCCGCCATCTCGAGCATGGTGGGATAGAAGTCGTTCGAAATGACGGGAACGCCGCACTCGCTCCCGGTACGGACCGTGCCGGGCCACCGGATGATCATGGGCTCGCGGATGCCGCCCTCGTGATAACGCCCCTTCCCCTCGCGGAGCGGGTGGTTGGACGTGACGCTCGCATAGTCCACGCCGCCGTTGTCGGACATGAAGATCACGATTGTCTCTTTGTCGATGCCGAGTTTCTCGAGGCGGTCGAGGATGCGCCCCACGCTTTCGTCGAGGCCGTGGACCATGCCGGCATAGCCCGTGTTTTTCCAGAGGGGATTGGGGTTCCTTTTTCTCTTTTCGTCGTATCTCTTCTTCAGGTCGGGTCTCGGCTCGATCGGCATGTGGACCGTGTAGTAGGACATGAAGAGCAGAAAGGGCTGCCGTCGGGCGAAACCATCGAGTATCTTCAGGGCTTCGTCGGTGAGGCGGTCGGTGAGATATTCGCCGTCCGGCCCGTTCTCGAGATGGGCGAGGTTGTACGGGCTGAAGTAGCCGTCGTGCGGGTGTCCCTTCCGGTTGCCGGCCACGTTGATGTCATAGCCCTGGTGCTGGGGGTGGAAAGCCTCGCCGCCGAGGTGCCATTTTCCGAGGAAGGCGGTCCGATAGCCGTGCTCCTTCAAGGCTTCGGCGATCGTCTCTTCCTCGAGGGGGAGCTCGGTTTTCGTGAACCGCGTGGCGAGAGGTTTTTTCCTGTGCCGTTCGCCCGGGATCCAGTCCGTGATCCCGAGACGCACCGGGTACTTGCCGGTCTGGATGCTCGCCCGCGTCGGCGAGCAGACGGCGCTTGCAGCATAGGCGCTCGTGAATCTCATGCCCGTTGCGGCGAGGCGGTCGATGTTCGGGGTTTCGTGAAAAGTGTTGCCGAAGGCGGCGCCGAAAGACGTGATGTCGCTCCAGCCGAGGTCGTCGGCGAGGAAAAAAAGGAAATTGGGTCTCCGCGAGGGAGAACGGCAGGACGGTTCGAGTATGAGCGGCAGCGCGAGCGCCGCCGCGCCGCGGCCGCACCTCCGGATGAAAGCCCGCCTGCCGAACCGTTCTTCCGGTCTGGTCATCTCACTCTTTTCGAGCTTCGGTCACTCACCGCCGTCGGGCCGATCCCTGTCGATCCGCACTGTGAGGCGTTTGATGCGCCTGTCTCCCACGTCGGTCACCGTCAGCTTGACATTGCCCGTGGTGACCGATTCGCCCTTCTTGGGGACTTTTCCCAGAGCGGAGAAGACGTATCCGCCGATCGTTTCGAAATCCTTGCCCTCGGAGATGTCGGTTCCCAGCTCCTCGTTGAGGTCGTCGATGTGAAGCCTGGCCGGGACGTCGAAGGTCCTCTCGTCGATCGCGCGGATCTCGACGGTTTCCTCCTTGTCGTACTCGTCGACGATCTCGCCGACGATTTCCTCGAGGATGTCTTCGTTGGTCACGAGGCCGGCCGTGCCGCCGTACTCGTCGAGAACGATGGCGATGTGGATCTGGTGCTCGCGGAACTCGAGGAGGAGCTCGGAGATCTTCTTTGTTTCGGGAATGAAATAGGGGGAGCGGACGATTTCTTCCAGGCTGATTTTTTCCGCCTTGTCCTCGAGCCACTGGATCATGATGTCCTTGACGTAGAGAACGCCGATGACGTGGTCGATGTCTTCCCTGTAAACCGGAATGCGCGAGTGTCCCAGGTCCATGGCGAGACGAATCGCCTCCTTGAGGGGGGTTTCGACCTCGACGGCCTTCATGTCCGTGCGCGGCGTCATGATGTCCGAGACCTCGGCGTCGCGCAGCTCCATGATGTTTTCGATCATGTCGGCTTCGTCCTCGCCGATGTAGCCTTCCCGCTCTCCCTCGTCCACGGCGTCTATGATCTCTTCGGCGATATGCTCCGCCTCCTCCTCGGGATTCGAGGGCTTGAGCGTCTTGACCACCGTTCTCCTGAACGGGGCCAGGAGGGCGTGAAATGGGAAGAGGATGATCGAGAGGCTGTTCAGAAAAGGCAGTATCCTGTTGAGAACGATCTCCTCGTTGCGGGCGCCGAGCTCGGCCGGTAGTATCCTGCAGAAGAGAACGATCCAGAGGGAAGAGACGGCGAATGTCCAGACGAGGGGCGCCGGTCTGAAGAAAGCCGGTTCGTCCGGCCCGAAAAGATTCGAGATCAAGACCCAGAGACTCAGGACAAGCGCCGTCTTCGCCATGATCTCCACGGCAACGACGGTGTTGAGGATGCGGGGCAGGTTATCGAGGATCCTCTCGACCCGCTGCCGCGATTGTTCGCCCGTGATCTGCAGCAGCTTGACCCTGGAGAAGTTGTTGAGGAGAAAGTAGATGTAGGAGAATACCGAGGAGAGAAGAATGGAGAGACAGAGGATAATCGTCAGTCCCCATGAGAATGTCAAAGCACCCAGGCACAAGCCCGGCAAAGGGTCGTCCAACTCCGTCAACCTCCAAAGAGGAACTTGCCCCATTTTCGTGCTTGTGGAAGGGGCCTTTTCAGGAAAGAATACCAGCGGCCCGCGGGCAGGATCAATAAAAAACACGGAGATAGAAATTCCCCGGGACTTGTTCCCGGGAAGGGATAAGTCATGAAAAAGGTCGATCTGCTCGTTCTGAACGCTTCGGAGCTGCTGAGGCTGGAAAACGACGGTCCGATAACGGGGAAGGAACTGGACAGGCTCGACATCATTCCCCAAGGCGCCGCGGCCGTTCACCACGGCGAGGTCGTGGAAACCGGCCCCACATCGGCCCTGAAGAAAAAGTATGAAGCGAACGAGACCCTCGACGCGGGCGGCCGCGTCGTCATGCCCGGGTTCGTCGATCCCCACACCCATCCCGTTTTCGGCGCTACGCGCGAAAAGGAGTTCGACATGCGCCTACGCGGGAAATCCTACATGGAGATCACCGAATCCGGGGGCGGGATTTTTTCCTCCGTGCGCTCTCTCCGGGGGACCTCGACGGAGACTCTCGGCGAGCTCGTGAAGGAGAGGCTCGACCGCTTCATCTCTTTCGGAACGACCACGATCGAGGCCAAGAGCGGTTACGGTCTCAACCTCGATGACGAGATGAGATCGCTCGAGGTGATCGGCCGCCTCGGGAAGAAGCACCCTCTCGATCTCGTTCCGACTTTTCTGGGCGCCCACCAGATGCCGGAGGAATACGCAGGCCGGCGCGAAGAATATATCGAGACGCTGACGAAAGAGATCATGCCCCGCATCCGGAAAAAAAACCTCGCCGAGTTCTGTGACATTTTCTGCGAAGAGGGCGCCTACGACATCGGCGAGTCGCGCCGTATCATGGGTGCTGCCCGGGACCTCGGATTCAAGCTCCGGTTCCACGCCGACGAGCTCGCTCCCTTCGGCGGGGCGGAGCTGGCCGCCGAGCTCGGCGCGGCGAGCGCCGACCACCTTGTCATGGTTTCCGATAACGGCATCGACGCCATGAAAGAGAAGGGCGTTGTGCCGGTCCTTCTCCCCGGAACGGTGTTCAGCCTGAACCTCGAGCGAAAACCCCCCGTCAGGAAGATGATCGACCGGGGGCTTCCCCTGGCCCTGGCCACGGACTTCAACCCGGGGACGTCTTTCGTGCAGTCCATGCCGGCCGTGATCAACATCGCCTGCTCTTCGCTCCGGCTCACCGTGGCCGAGGCGATACACGCAGCCACGGTCAACGCTGCCTGGTCGCTCGACAGGGGCCGTCTCGTCGGCTCGCTCCAGAGCGGGCGGCAGGCCGACATGATTCTCCTCGACTGCGCGAGCCATCTCTTTCTCGGTTACCGCCTGGGGTGGAACCCGGTAAATAGTGTGATCAAGAAGGGCCGCGTCGTGTACAAGCGGCCTCGTCTGGAAATCTCCATGGAGAGCGCGCCATGATTTTTCGATCGGCCTGGTTTGTCCTGGCGATTCTTTTATTCACGCCCGTTCTCCGAGCTCAGCCCCGGGACAGGCTCTGTCATCTCTGCGACACGACGGGCAAGCTGCCCAACGAGTTTCACACGACCTGGCAGCATCTGGAGAAGGACGTCAAATTCTGCTCGTGGTGCATCGACAAGGACAAGGTCGCGCACGGTCTCCCCTGGTATCCCTGCTCGCGGTGCAAGAACCTGAATCTCAAAGAGAAAGCCGAGGCCGAGTTCGAAAAAAAGGTTGCTCTTCTGATGGGGTGGCTCGACAAGCGCCGCGAGATCGATAAAGAGCTCAATGTAAAAAAACCGCTCCTTCATCTCCAGACGAAGCATTTCGTCTGGGCCTGGAACATTCCCAAATTCAAGGGGAGCGACAAGAAAATCTACAGGATGCACAACGGCCTTCATCTCTACGCCAAGCGCATGGAGAAGTTTTACGACGACTTCCAGAAGGTCCACAGGATCACCGACAAGGATAATGTCGAAAATTTCCACGCCATCTACTGTTTCGAAAGGCAGCTCTTGGCGGGTAAAGCGTGTGTCCTCTACGGCGAAATGGCCACGCCGAACGGCAGAACGACCAGGCAGGGAAACCCGTCCGTGTTCGTGAACTGGTGGGACAAGAGCCTCATGCCGACGGACGAATATTTCTTCCGGAGCATGATCCACAATGTGAACCACCTCCTCACGGCGGTTTACAAGAACCACTGGTGGCTCCACGAATGCGGCGTCGCCTACGAGGGGAGCTCCCACTGGTGGGAGATTTACAGAACGGGCAAGGCCTCGTCGAGGTGCTTTGTCGAGGCCGACAGCATGAGCGGCTGGAAGAACAACAAGTGGCAGGCCATCGTGAAGAAGGCCGTGCTCGCCGACCGCCAGCCCCGCATCGTCGACCTGCTCCTCATTCCGGGAACATCAATGAAGGCGGCCGACCATGTCTTTGCCTGGTCCTATATCGATTTCATGATCCAGGGCATCAAGGACGAGGGGAGCCCGCAGAAGATCATGAAGTTCTATCATGTGCTGAAGGAGAAGAGACCGCCGCGCGACGCCTTCCGCGAGGCCTTCGGAATGTCGGTTCTGGCTTTCGAGGAAGCCTGGAAGGAGTACGTGCTGGAACGTTATTCGGTCCAGGACGATGAACCCGCCATTCCCAAGAGACTGCGGTTCCGCTGACCCGCAGGGGCCTGCTTTCTCATCCCGCAAAAAGAGGGGGAGGCACGCAAGAATTATACAGGCCCCGGACGCATGGGGTCAGCGAACAAGTCCTCGCAAAGATGAGATGAAAACGTCGGCCTCCTTCGAAGTACCA
>CAZWHE010000162.1:0-8897 GCA_964633825.1 uncultured Phycisphaerales bacterium
CGGTGTAGATCGCCCTGTGGCCGAGGCTCAACGCCTGTTCCACCGCGTATTCGGCAACGAGTGTTTTACCGGCCCCGGTCGGAGCGGAGAGAAGAAGATCGCGGTCTTGGTCGATCGTTTCAAAGGCCTGAATCTGGAAATCGTTCAGCAGAAAATCCCGGTAAGTCCGGTTTTTTTTTCTTTCCTCGGCCGGGATAGGCCTATTCTTGTCAGGATATCTCATTTGAATAAATCAATCAGTACAATGTTTCATCTGTTCAATCAAGTTTTTACAACGAATATGATCGGATTCAAACATTCTCCGTATCGTATCGGTCTGGTTTTAAAAGCTTCCAAGCCTTCTTGAAGTGCCCGAAACCGTCTGGTATAAGGGATGGTCCCCGGACTGGTGGTTTGCAAACCGCGAAAAGGAATTATCAGGCCGTGAGAAGGAATTGTATTTTTCCAATGTAATTTTCTATATGGAATCCAGCTTTTTTAGAAGGAGTCGTCATGGAAAAAGTCAGTGTGAGCAACGTCAGCAGTTACACAGATCGTCGTCTTCATCCGGTCAGGCTGGCTATCGGCCACCTAAACCGTCTTCTCGCGGCCAACAGGGGAAGCGCTTCATTGTCGATGGACCGTTCTCTCCTCGAATCGGTCACAGCGACTCTTGAAATTTTTCTTGAAGATTTTGAGGCGAACTGCGTTTCCTCGGCTGAAAAGAAAACAGTCGAAACCCCCAGAGTGACCCAGACGCGGATCGGGTAAATCCCGGTAGCCGAAACGGCCTCAGAATGGACCTCCCGACATGAGACGGAATCCCGGAGTCAGGGGGCTTTTTGTGATTCGAATCGCTTCTTGTTGAAAGGACGGATTTCCTGTCCAGAGATGTGCGGCATGAGGGGAAGTATCAAAAGACGGAAAGGCCGGGATCGTTCGCAGAGCTTGTTTTCGACATGGCTTCACTATCCATCGCGTTTGCTCGGTCTTTTACCTCGTTCATACATCTGGTTTTCAGCCCTCACTCTCTTTCTTGTTCTATCCTGGTTTGTCATCGACTGGATGGTCGGGAAAGCCATGGCGCTGAAAACATACAGGATCGATCCAACCTGCGTTCGCTGTACGGAAAGACCTCGCTGGCTTGATATGTCTTCCCCGGCGGCCGGCGATGTCCTGGCCGGAATCAGGAAAGCTTTGGAACGCGTGGGATCCCGATCCATATTTGATGAAGAGCTCATTCCTCTGACCGAGAAAGCTATACTCGATGAATGTCCGTGGGTCGAATCTGTCGTTGCAACGGAGCGCGCCTATCCTTCGCAGTTGAAGATCAAGGTTCGTTTGAGAAAGCCTGCGGCTTTTTTTTACAGGCGGGGCAGGAAATACGGCGTTGACTCGGATGGTGTTGTCATCACATCCCGGCCGGTATCCGGCAGCGGGGCGGAGGCTCAACAGAAAAAGAGAGTTAACCAGAACCTTCCCGTGATCCGGGGCTTTGACCTGACTCCGTCACCCAGAATGGGAGAGGTCTTTCCGGCCGGAGCTCTGATCGAGGGAGCTGCTGTTGCTGATGAGATCCACCTGTTTGACACGGTATTTGGGATCGAACAGGGAGATGGAGGATCTTTAATAACAATCGGAACGATCGATGTGTCTGGATATGGCAGAGGACAACCCGATGATGTCATTCTCCTGACCGATCAAGGGGTTCGCCTTCTCTGGGGGCGTTCGGCACGCCATTTCCGGTACGATGGGATCGATCCGACACCCGAAGAAAAAGCGAATCAACTCCGGAAGGTTTGTGAAATCCATCCGGGGCTGGTCGGCCTTTCGGAAGTGACCCTGACCTTTGATTCTCCATCTTACCGCCTGAAGCAGGGCAGTATATCCAACGATTGAATAAATGGTTATGCTGGTTTGGCCTGAACGGGATTTCCGAGCGGTTCTTTATGCCGACCCGAACGGCCGGTGAGACGGGTTTGTATAGGATCTTATCTCAAGTTATTTTGAAAAGAAGAACAAAGGGTTTGACAGGAAGGGGCTTTCTGATTAGATTACTTGACTTTTTATTGACCAAAGAAAAGCGTTCCGGGCTGAAGCAAACCGGAATCGCATTTTCAGCCGGTCAGGGGATCGCCCGCCGGCTGTAACCGACCGTAAACGGTTCCGGAGTGATATGCTATGAAAAGCTTCATGGCCAAGACCGGAGAGGTAGAAGCGAATTGGCATCTCCTAGATGCCCGCGATCTTGTTCTGGGGAGAATGGCCTCGAAAGTGGCCATGATACTGCAGGGAAAGCACAAGCCGATCTACACACCCCATGTGCTGACCGGTGACTACGTTCTCGTTATCAATGCCGACAAGGTCCGCCTGACCGGCGACAAGAAGAACAAAAAAATGATCCGCTGGCATACGGGGTATATCGGAGGTCTCAAGGAAGTCGTTCTGGGGAAGTATCTCAAAAAACATCCTAATAGAGTCGTCAAGCTGGCTGTGCGCCGCATGCTTCCCAAGAGCAAGCTCGGCCGCAAGATGCTCACCCGGCTCAAGGTTTACGCGGGATCGGAACATCCCCATGAGGCACAGAATCCCGTGCCGTTGAATATCTGATTGAAGGAGACTCAATTGGCTGGCAAGGAATATGATTGGGGTATGGGCAGAAGAAAGACATCCGTCGCCAGGGTGAGAATCTGTGAAGGCTCGGGAAACATTACCGTCAATGGAAACGCCTTCGATCAGTACTTCACCATTTTACAGCACAAACAGGATGTGATGTCACCCCTTCAGGTGACGGAGACCACGAAGAAGTATGACATCCACGTCAATGTCAAGGGGGGCGGACCCACGGGTCAGGCCGGCGCGATCAAGCTCGGTATCGCCCGGGCATTGATCAAGTGCGATGAAAACTTTGAAAGCGTCTTGAGAGAAAACAGGCTTCTCACTCGTGATCCGCGAATGAAAGAGCGCAAGAAGTACGGTCTGGCCGGCGCTCGCAAGCGTTTCCAATTCTCCAAACGTTAACCTCAATCCATTTATATGTTTCATTCCCAAGGACTCCCTGCTTTCAGGGGGAGTTGACTCCATTTCAACGAAAAGGCAAGATACGGGAGGCTTTCGACTACAGCCGAACCGTGTTTTTCAGCATGACGATCGTTCATCATAATTGAAATCCTGATCCGATCTTTGGGGACAGAACCATGGCAGGACATTCGCACTGGGCGGGTATCAAGCACAGAAAAGGGGCGCAGGACGCCAAGAAAGGCAAAATCTTTTCCAAGCACGCAAAGGTCATCATCACGGCGGCCCGCATCGGGGGCGGGGATCCTGAGATGAATCTTCGCCTGAAATATGCCATCGAAAGAGCCCGGGCGGATAACATGCCCAAAGACAACATCGACCGTGCCGTCAAGAAGGGGACGGGCGAGCTGGAAGGGGAAAGTTTCGTCGAGCTCATGTACGAGGGGATCGCGCCGGGCGGTGTTGCCGTCATGATCGAGGCGCTCACAGACAATCGAAACAGAACGGCTCCCGAGATCAGGAAGATCTTCGAGAAACGGGGCGGCACCATGGGTAAAAGCGGGTCCGTCTCATGGATGTTTCAGAAGAAGGCATCCTTCATCGTTACGGGCGAGGATCTTGACGAAAACACGTTGATGGAGAAGGCATTGGAGGTTGGAGCCGAGGACCTTCAGGAAGAGGGAGACGGCTTTATGATCCTGGCCGATCCCGCCGACTTTGCCACAGTCAAGCGGGAGCTCGAACAAGACGAAGCGATCACGATTGAAAGGTCGGAAATCACCATGATTCCTGCAAATCCAGTTGTTCTTGACCTTGATCAGGCCAGACGAGTTCTGGCCATTCTGGAAGAACTTGACGACCACGAGGATGTCCAGAATGTGTTCGCAAATATTGAAATCCCCGAAAAGGTGGTCAACCAGCTCTGATCTTAAGGATATAGCTTGAAAAAATTTACGGTTCATTTCATTTTCTGCCGATAATATTTTCAGGTTGTATACCTTCTTTTTTATTCCTTCGGAGGATTTCATGACACAAGTCAAGAAGATCGTACTCGGTCATTATGATCAGAGCAAACTCACAGATCTCGAAGTCCTGATGAAAGAATGCGGATTGGAAGTCCATGCCTCTACCGATGGAGAAGAAGTCGTTCAGCTCGCCGGAGAAGTCAAGCCCGATCTCGTTCTCGTGGATGTCCTGATGCCCGGGATCAATGGGTTTGAAATCTGCAGGGAAATCAAAGCATCGTGCGGCAAGAGATATCTTGCCGTGGTCTTGATGACCGACCGGGAAGATGCGTACAGCCGGGGCCGTGCAAGATATGTCAGTGCCGACGATATCATGGAGCACTCCATTGATACCAAGAAGATCAAGAAGCTCATAAACACTCCATACCAGGACATGGACGATACGGGCAGGCTTCTTCAGGGAAAGAGAGAGCGGCACGATAAGTTCTTGAACACAATGTTTCGTGACGGCGCTCCCATCAGGCCCGACGGGCTGGTCGCCAGAATCACCGATCCCCTCACCGGGTTGTGCAACAAGTCCTATATGAATCTCAAGCTGGAAGAAGAATTCAAGAAATCCCGCCGCTACGGAACTCCCCTTTCCCTGATTATTGTCGACGTGGACAACTTCGAAGACGCATGCCAGAGACACGGAAAGAGCGCGGGCAAGGAGATCCTTGTCAATCTCGGTTCGATCCTTCTCTGCGAGTCCCGCGACATCGATATCGTGGGTCGGATCGGAGACTCACGCTTTTTCATTCTCCTTCCCTCCACCGACAAGGATGGCGCCAATATCATGGCGGAACGCATTCTCGCCAATATTCATGAACACCCCATCGACGTGTCCGAAATCGCGTCGGGCGTGAATGTCAATGTTTCCGGGGGAATTTCCTATTGTCCCCAGGTGAACATCAAAACAGTGGACGACTTTCTGAATACGGCGATTCAGAGCCTGAATGATGCAAGGAAACAGGGTGGGAACCGCGTCGGCATCGGCAGCTGATTCATTCGGAGAGTTTATCCCGTATAGTGACCTGAGCGGCAGCGAGGCGCGCTACAGGCACTCTGAAAGGTGAACAGGAGACGTAGTCCATCCCGATTCTGTGGCAGTACGAAATCGAGGCGGGATCGCCGCCGTGTTCTCCGCAGATGCCGATCTTGAGCTTGGACCGCGCTTTTCGGCCTTTCTTGATGCCCATCTCTATGAGCTGTCCCACACCGCTTTGATCGAGGGTTTGAAAAGGATCGGCCGGAAGAATTTCGAGATCGAGGTATTTCGGCAGGAACCCTCTCACGTCATCGCGCGAATAACCGAAAGTGGTTTGGGTCAAGTCGTTCGTTCCAAAGGAAAAGAAATCGGCTTCGGCGCCGATCGCATCGGCGGTCAGAGCCGCTCTCGGGATTTCGATCATCGTTCCCACGTGGTAGGGGAATGTCACCTTCTTTTTCTTCATCACATCGCGCATCTGCTTGTGGACGACTTCGGCCTGGTGTCTGA
This sequence comes from uncultured Phycisphaerales bacterium, assembly GCA_964633825.1. Lineage (GTDB taxonomy): Bacteria > Planctomycetota > B15-G4 > B15-G4 > CAYZWU01 > CAZWHE01. The sequence goes on from CAZWHE010000162.1 coordinate 5,500, forward strand.
ACTCGGCAACCGTTCCTATGAGGGGTATCATGATCTCGGGATGGATCTTGATCTTTTCCTTTGCCAGCCGGGCCGCGGCTTCGGCAATCGCCCGGGCCTGCATCTCGGTGATTTCGGGATATGCTATCCCGAGGCGGCAGCCCCTGTGCCCGAGCATGGGGTTCGACTCTTTCAATGATTTGATGCGCACCTTCACAAGGGGAAGAGGTATCCCGAGTGTCGCGGCGAGGTCGTGTGTCTCTTCTTCGTTCATGGCAATGAACTCGTGGAGGGGAGGATCGAGAAGGCGGATCGTCACCGGGAGGCCCTTCATGGCTTTAAGAATGCCGTAGAAATCCTTTCTCTGAAAAGGAAGCAGTTTTGAGAGCGCTTTTTTCCGCGACGATTCGCTTTCGGCCAGGATCATCTGCCGCATGGCCAGAATCCGGTCGGGACCGAAAAACATGTGTTCCGTCCGGCAGAGGCCGATCCCTTCTGCTCCGAAAGCACGCGCCCGTGCGGCGTCGTCGGGCCTGTCGGCGTTGGTGCGGACCTTGAGCTTGCGGATATTGTCGGCTGTCTTGAGAAGGAGGGAATAATCTTTATCGCGTTTGAGATCGGGTTCAACGAGTGGAATTTTTCCCTGGTAGACGAACCCTTTTGTTCCGTTGAGAGTGATCCAGTCTCCTTCCTTGAAGCAGCGGCCGCCAACAATGAGGGTTTTGTTTTCCGAATCGATATTGAGAACCGAGCAGCCGACGATGCAGCATTTTCCCCACCCCCGTGCGACCAGTGCGGCGTGGCTCGTCATGCCCCCTCTGGCCGTGAGGATGGCGTCGGCCGAGCTCATGCCGTGAACGTCTTCGGGTGATGTTTCGTTGCGAACAAGAACAACGCGCTTTCCTTTCCGGGCCTCTTTCTCGGCGTCGTCTGCGCTGAAACAGATCATCCCTCTTCCGCCGCCCGGTCCGGCGGGGAGGCCGCGGGCGATGGGCATGAGTTTTTTCTCGGCGTCCGGGTCCACCATGGGATGAAGCAGTTCGTCGAGTTGTTCGGGCGTGATCCTCATGACGGCCGTTCTCTTGTTGATCAGTCTTTCGCGGACCATATCCATGGCCATCTTGAGAGCGGCCCGGCTCGTTCTCTTGCCGGTCCGGGTCTGGAGCATCCAGAGACGTCCCTGCTGTACGGTGAACTCGATGTCCTGCATGTCGCGATAGTGGCGTTCCAGTTTCTTCTGAATCCGATCGAGCTCCATGTAAATAGCCGGCATCTCTTCTTCGAAGCTTCTCAGATGGCGCGTGGCGTCGGTTTTTCCTTTCTTGTTGATCGGAAGGGGCGTCCGGATGCCGGCGACCACGTCCTCTCCTTGGGCGTTGGAGAGCCACTCTCCGTAGAAGACCTTTTCACCCGTTGCCGGGTTGCGCGTGAACGCCACGCCCGTGGCGCTCTTTTCGCCCATGTTTCCGAAGACCATGGCCTGAACGTTGACGGCCGTGCCCCAGTCGTGGGGAATTCCTTCGATCTCTCTGTACGCAACGGCGCGCTTTCCGTTCCATGAGAGAAAGACGGCCGAAATCCCGCCCATGAGCTGCTTCCACGAATTGTCGGGGAAGCTCTTCTTCAGGTGCTTTTTGACAAGTTTCTTGAAAAGGGTGACAAGCTCCTTCAGGTCATCGGCATCGAGTTCCGTGTCCTGGACAACGCCCCGCTTTCTCTTGATGTCGTCCATCTCGTGTTCCATGAGGAGGCGGATCCCCTGTCCGCCGGCCGGCTTGAGGCCGGCGGCCTTTTCCATGACCACGTCGGCGTACATCATGATGAGGCGGCGATAGGCGTCCCAGACGAACCTTTCGTTTCCCGTCTTCTTGATGAGGCCTTTGGCCGTTTTTTCGGTGAGACCGATATTGAGAACGGTCTCCATCATGCCCGGCATGCTGATCCGGGCGCCCGAACGGACCGAGAGGAGGAGCGGGTTGTCTTTGTCGCCGAACCCGGCTTTCATGATCTTTTCCGTTCGGGCGACGGCCTTCCGGATCAACTGTTCCAGGTTTCGGGGATAGCGACGGCCGTTGTTGTAGTAGTGCGTGCAGACCTGGGTCGTAATCGTGAAGCCCGGGGGAACGGGAAAGCCCATCCCGGCCATTTCGGCGAGATTCGCGCCCTTGCCGCCAAGGAGATTTTTCATCCCGGCATTGCCGTCGGCCTTGCCTTTTCCGAAAGCGTAGACATATTTGACCATGTTCTGTCTCCGTTCTGTTCCGGTCTTCTGCGGTGGTTCCGCCTGCTCCCATACAAGATCATCCCATGGTCCGTATGGGGATCGGACAATTTACACATTTTCCCGGAGGGTTCCAGTCCGAAAACCGGACGAACAGCGATCGCCCTTGTCAGGGCCGCTGTTCTTCAAGATCTGCGGAGAAGAAATCGGCGAGCTTCCACTGTTCTTCCACAACAAGCTTCCTGACGAGGGAGATGTTGTTGATGCATCGGGGATGGACGTCGGGAATCACCAGCATGACGGCCTCTTTACGTTTTCGCATCGATATCGGGTAGAGAGGCGGCATGGAGACTTCCATAGGCCTGACGCCGCCGTTGAATTCCATCCTGTAGATCGTCTCGCAGATGAAAAGGAGCGTGATCTCTCTGCCCAGGAGCGAGATCGTCATGAGGGCCTTTTTTATTCCCGAAGGCTCGTTTCGAAATTCCGTCTTGTTGATAAATGAATCGATGTCTTTCACTTTGAAAAGAGTAGAGAGAAGAGGGTTATCCTCCAGGACCCGGTCCCGCATGATTTCGTAACGGTCGAGATCGAGACTCCCCATAGTCTCCTTGAAATCGAGCGAGAAACATGCGTACTCGATTTCAGGGGCGTCCGCCCGGAATGCTTTTTGGAACGTACAGAGAGTGGCCGCCGGTGTGGAGAAGTCGGGCTCGGGCGGCAGGGTGCAGCATGACGACAGTGAGAACAGAGCTAGAAATGAAAAAGCGATTCTTGCCATCATGGAGTCTTTACCCTTTCTTTCACCGTTGAAGGTCGTGAAGGGATTGTGGCAGTTTGGCCCGTACTTTTCACGCGATTTCTACTCCGGAGTCGCGTTGCAGTATCGTGTAAAAAGTTGGGCTGGGCGATCATTTTGATCGGGCTTTTTTCGGTCCGGCCTGGTTGTGAGAAATGGAATCCAAAAACAGTCCCGGTTGACAGGCATTCCGCTCTCACCCATAATCCGTTGTGAAACATGACAATCGGGTGGGCTGAGCCCGTTACCCTGTCCGGTTCGGGTTTCTATTCATTATATAGTTTTGAAGGAAAAACCCACCGAGCAGGGGCTCCGGCCTGGGGACAGGCTCCGGCCTGGGGTCGGGCTCCGGCCTGGGGACAGGCTCCGGCCTGGGGACAGGCTCCGGCCTGGGGACAG
>CAZWHE010000163.1:0-8831 GCA_964633825.1 uncultured Phycisphaerales bacterium
TGTGTCTGGGGCACAGGGCGATCTACACCGCACCCATCAAGGCATTGTCCAATCAGAAATACAGGGATTTCCGGGATATCCTGGGCGACTCCGTGGGAATCATGACCGGAGACGTGACACTCAATCCCGCCGCTCCGCTCATCATCATGACCACCGAGATATTTCGCAACACTCTCTTCGAGGAAAAGAAATTGCTCGACAGCGTGAAGTACGCGGTCTTCGACGAGATCCATTTCATGGATGACCCCGAAAGAGGCACCGTCTGGGAAGAGAGCATCATCTTCGCTCCGAAACAGATCCGGTTCATCTGCCTCTCGGCCACGGTCTCCAACCTGAAAGAGTTCGGAAAGTGGATCTCCCTTGTGCGGGAAAGAAGAGTGGACGTGATCCGAAGCACCCAGCGGCCCGTCCCCCTCACTCACTACCTCTTCTTTCCCGGGTACGGACACACAAGAGCCGACAAGATCAAATCCTTTCCCCGGAAACGAGCAGGCAGAAAAGGGAGGAGGCAATCGGGCGGACACGCTTCACGAGACAATCTTCTCGACATGCTTCAGAGAGAGCGGAAGCTGCCCATTCTCTATTTCTGTTTCAGCCGGAAAGAATGTGAAAAGAGAGCCCGGTTCAACCGGCGCCGCCGGCTCCTCAACGAGAAGGAGCAGAGGGAGATGGAGGCCCTCTTGGACAAAGCCTGCGACCTGTACAGCGTCGAATCGGAAGCGACCCTGGAAGAACTGAAGAACCTCGCCCTCCAAGGTGTGGGATATCACCACGCCGGCCTCCTGCCGCAGCACAAGGAGATCGTGGAGCGCCTCTTCACGTCGGGGCTGTTGAAGCTCCTTTTCACGACCGAGACCTTTGCGCTCGGAATCAACATGCCGGCGCGCACCGTCGTGTTCAGCTCGCTGAGGAAATTCGACGGCGTCGCTTTCGACACCCTGAAAACCCGCGAATACCAGCAGATGGCCGGACGCGCCGGGAGGCAGGGTATCGACCGGGACGGTCTCGTCTATGCTATTCTCGAAGACAACCGTGTCGTGCCCAAGGACATACGGAAACTGCTCTCCAACGATGTGGAGCCGATCAGGAGCCGCTTCAATCTCTCCTACTCCACGCTGATCAACCTGCACGCCAACCTGGGCGACGAGATATTTGTTGCTTGGGAAAAATCATTCAACAGCTTCCAGTGGACGCGGATGAGCCGGAAAAAGAGGGAAAAGAATCGCCTCAAACAGCTCAGTTTGATACGGAAAAAACTCTCTTTCCTCGAAGAGCTCGAGTACATCTGCGGCGATCAGGTCACCGAAAAGGGAAGGATGGCCTCCGTCATCAATGGTTACGAAATCCAGGTGACCGAGCTCTCTCACGCCGGTTTTTTTCAAAAGCTCGATGAGATCGGTATCAACGTGGTCCTTGCCTCCATGGTGTTCGAGGAACGAAAAAACGATCTTTATCGGAGAATGGACAGATCCGTGCTCGGTCCGCTGCGGAGAGAGATCGAGACATGCCTCGGCCGGGTCATCGATCTGGAAAGGTCCTTCGGCATCCCCCCTATTATACGAAAGCCGAGCTTCAAGATTGGATCGGTGATGCAGGCCTGGTGCCGCGGCCGCTCTTTTACCGATCTGGATGATTATACGAATGCTTCCCGAGGTGACCTGGTCCGAATCTTCCGGCTCACGATCCAGCTCCTGCGCCAGATCAGAAAAGCGAAACCCAGAGACAGTGTCCTCTCACAAAAACTCGGGACATGTATCGAGATCATCAATCGGGACGAAGTCGACGCTCTTAGACAGCTCGATGCTTAAGATCGCTTTCGGACGGATTTCCCGGCTTCAGGACGGTCCCGGAATGCCTTCGATCAGCCTCCCCAGAAATCCCTTTTTGAGTCCCATGGCCCGATGGGTGCAGAGCTCGTGACAGCAGTAGCAGCGGATGCAGGCCCGGTCATCGATGGAGAGTCCCTTTTCGTCTATCGAGATAGCGTCTGTGGGACAGAGATCGGCACATTCGCCGCATAAGATGCAGGCCTCGCCGATGGGCCGGGGACGGGCCGCCATCTGGCTTCTGAGCCATCGACTCAGATAAGGAATTCTCGAAGCCAGAGGAGGAAGGGGAAGCTCGGCCGACATGGTTGCGGGGAGATTCCACACGTTCGGTCTGAGATCCTCAGGTGAAGCCCCAACGGTTTCGACCCGTTCCCACTCTCTGTCCCCGGCTTCGCGTGCCGCACTCAGGGTCCAGCATTTATCCCGCGAAATCCCGATGATGTCGAGCAGAACGGCATCGAGCGCCGAGGGATCGGCCCCTGCGGCCAGGAAGCCGGTCTGTACAGGGTTGCCGTTACCCGGTCCGTTTCCGTCCATCGAGACGACAGCGTCCATAATGGAGAGCTCCGGCCCGACGGCGCGGCATATTTCATAGAGCATCCGTCCGAACACGCGTTTGTCCCGGCCGGCGCGCAAATGCCATTGGAACTTCCGAAATCCCAGAACAGCGCCGAACATGTTTTTCACCGCCATGGTCATGACCATCATGCAGTGTGTCTTGAGCTTGGGAAGATTGACGACAACGTCCGCATCGAGGAGCTCACGGGCGAGCGTCAGCTTTCTAAACGTTCTTTTGTCATCGACCACGTCCAGGGGAGTGAAATCGATGCACCGGACACCGAGCTCTCGAGCAACCGCGGCGATTCCGCATTTCTCAGCCGCTTTCGCAACTGGTTCGCGCCCGGGGGAATCGCCGATCTGCACGATCCCGCCGCAGTCGAGAGCGAGTCTGGTCACGGCGCCTACCAGAGCGGGATGGGTCGTGACGGCTCGGCCCGGAGGGGTCCCGAAAAGGATATTCGGCTTGACGACGACCCGATCGCCGGAACCGACAAAAGCGCTCATTCCGCCGAGCGGTTCGAGGAGTTTTTCAACCGCTTTCAAGAGTTTGTCCGCGTCATAATCAGCCTGGCGAACGAGAGAAACAAGCGGGGATTTCATCAGGAAGGGTTCTCGAAAAAACGGATCAGCACACTGCGGATCAGATCGGCTGCAAGGGGAAGATTCTTCATGAAGGCGGCTTTGGCTCGGCCGTCGGCGCGGTCCGTGACGGCTTTGACGACACCCACCGGGATATCGTTGGCTCGCGCGGCCTGAACAACGGCCGAAGCCTCCATGTCAACGGCGTACGCGCCGAAAACCTTGTGAAGCCTCTTTTTTTCCCGGGCCTTCATCAGAGGCTTGTCGCCGCTGACAACAGCCCCCGTGTGGGCGTGCCCGTCCGGGACCACCCCGGCGGAGGAACTAAGAAGATCGGCGGTCAAAGATCGATCGGTCTGCGACCATTCAGAAGGCAGGGGACCCGTGTCGTGGGCCAGCACCTTATCGGCGACAACGAGATCGAGAGGTTCGACAAGACGGGAGAGGGCGCCCGCCATACCGCAGAGATCGATCCTGTCGGGTCGTTCGGTTTCGATGACGAACTGGGTCTCTTTAGCGGCCGGAACCTTTCCCATTCCCGTAATGATTAGAGAAACTTCATGGCCCGAGAGATCGCCCGATGACATGCGAACCGGTCCCCGGGATTTGAATTCGTCTGAAAGACCGGACCCGTGGAGCAGGCCGGTAATCTCCTTCTTGAAGGCGGCTAGCACGGCTGTTTTCATCTAATCGAAAAACCCGCTCTTCCGGAGCTTTTCCGTAAGATTCTGCTGATTTTTGCCGGCTCCTCCCTCGAGAAACCGGGCAACCCAGCGTCCGATCATGTCCCCTTCTAAATTGACTCGATCTCCGATTTTCGCGTTCTTCAATGTGGTGGACGCGATTGTGTGCGGTATGAGAGCCACTTCGAAACCGGTCTTTGTCAATGCCGCCACGGTCAGGCTGATGCCGTCCACGGCGACCGATCCTTTTTCAATCAGGAATTTCCTCACTTCCTTGGGAGCATCGATGGCCATACGCACCTCACCTGTCGACTTTCTGATCGATTGGATCCGGCCGATTCCGTCTACATGACCGGAGACCAAGTGGCCGCCAAGCCGGTCATTCAAACGTAATGCCAATTCAATATTAACGTTATCGCCGACATGAAGCTCGGGCAACCGGGTCCTGTCCTTTGTTTCGCGAACCACGTCAAAGCTCGCCGACTCCCCATCGACCGACGCAGCGGTCAGACAAACTCCTGCCACCATCACAGAATCACCGATTGATATCTCTTTTGCTAACTCTCTGAGTTCCAGTCGGATATGGATTTTTCCCCCTGAAATATCGAAACGATCCACCCTGACAGTCTGCTGAACGATTCCTGTGAACATTCCAAACCTCGTCTCTCGATAGTGATTGAAAAGCGGCAAATAAATAAAATATCACCCTTCCCGGGCAAAAAAACTTCTTTTTCCTTGAAATCAAAGGGTTCGATTTTATGATAACCAATTTTTGTAACCCCAGTAAAGAATTATACAAAGGGGTACCTCTCTCCCGGCGGGAAGAGGACCGAGCAACGGGATGAATATCTACATCCTGACCCTTTTTCCGGGCTTGTTCGAACCTTTTCTCCAAGAGAGCATCGTGGGCCGGGCCGTGACACAAGGCCTCGTCCACGTTCATCTGGTCAACTTCCGCGATTATGCTTCCAGCAAGCATAAAGTCGTGGACGACCGTCCTTTCGGGGGCGGTCCCGGTATGATCTTGAAACCGGAACCGATCTTTAATGCAATTGAAGAAGTGCTGGCGAAAATATCCGCTAAGACCGGCGAGCCTGCGGAAAAATCGACAGAGATGATACTCCTCACCCCCCAGGGAGAGAGGTATAATCAAGAGGCTGCTATCGGATTGTCAAAAGCCGAACACCTCCTGATGCTGTGCGGCCGGTACGAGGGCTTTGACGAGCGCATTCGCACGGGCTTTTCTTGGAGGGAGATCTCGATCGGGGACTTCGTCCTTTCCGGCGGTGAAATAGCCGCCATTTGCCTTGCCGAGTCGATCGTCCGCCTCATTCCGGGCGCTCTGGGGAGCGAAGAGTCCGCTTGGAACGACACGTTCACTGACAACCTTCTCGAGTTTCCGCAATATACGAGGCCCAGAGACTTCCGGGGAATAAAGGTCCCCGACATCCTGCTCTCCGGCGATCACGGCAAAATCGAAAGGTGGCGCAGGAAAATGGCCAGGCTCAGGACCAAAGTGCAGAGGCCCGACCTGGATGACAAAAACAACTCAGCGTATTGATCTGGAGTAATAGGGTGGATATCAGACAGGAAATAGAAAAGAAACACCGCAAGCCCGAGCTTCCTCAATTCAACGTGGGCGACACGGTCGATGTGGAAGTGTCGATCAGCGAGAGCGGCAAGGAGAGGATTCAGATCTTCTCCGGTGTGGTCATCTCCATCAAGGGCAAGGGGATCAACAGGACCTTCACGGTTCGCCGGATCGTGCAGGGAGAAGGAGTCGAGCGCACCTTTCCGTTCCATTCCCCCAAGATCGGCGACGTGAGAGTCAAGAAGGCAGGCATGGTCAGGAGGGCCAAGCTCTATTACCTCAGAAAGAGAACCGGCAAGGGAACGCGCATCAAAGAGATGACGGGAGCGAAAAAGAAGACCAGAGTCTCGTCCCGAAAAAAAGAAAAAGCAGCCGAAGCCGCTTCGGTCACTGAAGAGGCGGTTCGAAACACGTCCGAAGAGCTCGCCGCCACAAGCGGTGAGCAAGGATAGCATGAATCCGACAGGGATCGCGGGATAATACATGCCAGGCGAATCCCTTGATAACTCCAACGGGGACCTTCCATCATTCCCCCATCGCGGTTGAAGGAGAGACGCAAAAAATGGTTCGAAACCTGAACACCAAGATCGCCTTAATCCTGGCTTTCATTATCCTGGCTGTTTATGTCCTTTACACGAAAGAGATCACACTCGGCCTCGATCTGAGCGGCGGATCTTCGCTGCGGTACGAGCTGCCTCAGCCCAAAGATTCGACAAAGCCAATAGAAGAAATCGTAGACGAAACGATCGCTGTGTTCCGGAAACGCATCGACTCGATCGGTCTCAAGTCGATTCCCATCCGCAAACAGGGAGACAAAGAAATCCTGATCGACCTCCCCGGAATGGCCAAGAGCGAGGTGGAGAACATCATCAAGATCATCCAGAGCCAGGGGAACCTGGAGTGGCTCCTCGTGGCCGAGGACGAGCAGGACAAGGACGCCCCCGATGAAATCGCCGTCAGCCTCGAAGAGGAAGGAAGCAAGCTGGTCGAATTCCTCAAAAAGACGGAAACCGAAAAGGGGGGATGGAACCTGGAGACCGACCTCACTCCCCTCGACTTAAGCATGGAGATCAACGGCAGGGAGGCCCATTTCCGCTGGTTCCCCACAGACGAGAACACTCTCATAAAAAGCGGGCGGCAGATACCGGGCGCCGGTACGACCTTCGATACCATCAGGGCGGGAACCGCGTCGACGGATGTGCAGATCGCATCGATCTACTTCACGCTGATCAAGATGTACAAAGATCCGGCATGGCGCTTCAGCGGGAAGGATATCCTGTCGGTGCAGCCCTCCTACGACCGGTCACGAATGCCGGCCGTGGGCTTCGATCTCGTTCCGGAAAGAGCCAACGATTTCGGGGAGTTTACCAGGGAGCATATCAAGAAACAGCTCGCCATCGTTCTCGACGGCAAGGTGGCGACAGATCCCGTGATCCAGGCGGAGCTTCCCGGCTCGGGGATCATCTCGGGACCGCCTCCAAAGGGTTTTCTCCCCCAGGAACAGAAACAGCTCCTCACCGTGCTCCGCTCGGGAAGCATCTCGGTCAAACCGATCCTGCGCTCTCGCCACGACATCGGCCCGACCCTGGGCGAGAGCTCGATCCAGCGAGGCGAGACGGCGATCCTCATCGGCCTTGCCGCCGTCTTTCTCTTCATCATCGTTTACTACTTCCTGGCCGGATTGGTGGCGAGCCTCTCGCTGGCCATCAACCTGACTCTTCTCATGGGAATCCTCGTCTTTCTCGAAGCAACCCTGACACTGCCCGGAATCGCCGGCATCGTGCTGACAGTGGGTATGGCCGTGGACGCCAACATCCTCATCTTCGAGAGGATCAGGGAAGAGAAGGACAAGGGCAAGACGATCGCCCAGTCGGTAAAAAACGGTTTTGAAAAAGCCTTTCTCACCATCGTGGATGCAAACGCCACCACGTTCATCACCGGTTTCATTCTCTACCAGTTCGGAACCGGCCCGATCAAGGGATTTGCCGTAACACTCATGATCGGTATCCTGACGAGCCTTTTCTCGGCTCTGGTGATTACCAAAGTGATTTTCGCTCTCATGCTCGAGAAAGGCCTCAAGAAGATCAACATGCTCCGCTTCCTGAGGAAGCCCGATATCGACTTCATCGGCATGCGCACCAGAATGGCCGTCCTTTCCATCGCCCTCATCGTCATCGGTCTCGGTCTTTTTATCAGCGAGGACGAATCGAAGTATGGGCTCGACTTCACGGGCGGATACAATGTTCAAATCGTCTGCAGGGAGGGAACGACCCAGGGAGATGTGCAATCCGCACTGAGCACCCAATACCCCAATGTCCAGGTCATTACGGTGAAACAGGACGTGGAAACCGAGAAGGACGCCGAAACGGGCCCCCAGGTCTTCAATGTCAAGATCAAGAGCACGAAAGCAAACCCTGCGAGCGACCTGCCCCCCCAAGACAATGCCGCCATGACCGATCCCGTTGAAGAGAATCCCGTCTTGGAAACAGAACCTCTCGAAGAGGAGAACAGCGAGACGGAAACGATCTCCGATATTTATGAGGAGAAGATCAAGGAGCTCTTGGGCGACTTGATGATCGAAGACCCTGTCTCCGACCTGAGGCTGACTCCCACAGAGGTGGAGACGACCGGGATCCAGGTGACCCTCCATTTTGTCGATCCGCCGATCACACAAGAACAGCTCGGAAATCTCGGGGGGGAAGATCCCGCCGCCGTCTATCAGCAGAATGTGGCCGATGCCATCGGCGACTTCATGGAGTGCAAAGCCTACATCTTCTCGCAGGAAGGCCGCCGGCTCGATCTCACGGCCGAATACAAGCGCCTGACCAACGTGACGCCTCAGTGGATCAAAGCGGGTCTTCTCATGAAGTTCAAGGAAGCCCGTGACGGAGGAAGCCCCGTGAACATTGCCGACCCCGTCCCCATGACCGATTACATCGGTCCCACCGTCGGTGTCGAGCTCCGGGACAAGACCATCATCGCCATCTTCTTCGCACTGGTGGCTATCATTATTTATATCCGGCTCCGGTTCAAAGAGTACAAGTTCGGTTTCGCGGCATGTATCGCCCTTGTTCACGACGTGCTCATCACACTGGGAGCCGTGGCCGCCACCCGCCTCACCGGACTCGTCGACATCGAGATCGACCTGCCCATTATCGCCGCGTTCATGACGATCATCGGTTACTCTCTCAACGACACCATCGTGGTCTTCGACCGGATCAGGGAAAACCTCCCGCGCGTCAACCGGCCTTACAACGAAGTGATCAACATGAGCATCAACCAGACGCTCTCGAGGACGATTCTCACATCGCTGACCACGCTATTGACCGTCACCATCCTGTTCGCCATCAACTATGGCCAGCGCAATGTTCTCGAAGGGTTTTCCTTTGCGTTGATTGTGGGTATAATCGTGGGGACGTATTCATCGATGTTCGTGGCCAGCCCGGCTCTCTTGTGGCTCCACAATCGTGAAGCGAAAGCAAATCCCTGACAGCGGGTCATAAAAGCCCATGAGAAAGGTCTTTTTTTTCTCCGTACTGCTTCTCGTTCTGCTTCTTGCGCTCCTCATCGACAGGAACGTAATTCAGG
>CAZWHE010000164.1:0-8756 GCA_964633825.1 uncultured Phycisphaerales bacterium
GTACTACAGACCGGTGCGCCCATCTTTTTCGATATCAACAGCGACGGTGTGGACTAACTCCTTCACGCCAGCGCCGACCACACGGTGAACATCTACACAGCCGGCGGGATTCAGCTCTCCGGATGGCCTGTCACGGCCGGATGGCACACGTGGAACGCCACGCCCGCCGCGGGCGACATCGACGGGGACGGTTTATTCGAAGTGATCACGGCCACGAGCAACCAGAACGTTCACGCCTTCAACTCCGACGGGTCCGTTGTATCCGGATTCCCCCGCAACCTGGGAGCCGAGATATGCGGCGCTCCCTGCCTGGCCGACCTGGATGGAGACGGCGATATGGAGATTCTCGTCCAGCCCCGGAGCCAGAAGATCTACGCTCTCCAGGGCGACGGAACGGACCTGACGGGCTGGCCGGTCAGCATCTCGATCAACGAAGGAGGATCCCAGACCCCGGCCGTGGCCGACCTCGATAATGACGGGACCGTGGAGGTCATCGCATCGAGCCAGGGAATCGGAAGCCAGCTCAGCGTGTTCCGCCCCGACGGGACGCCCGTCCCGGGATTTCCGATCACGGTGACCTATTCGGTCGGTTCGCCCGCCGCGGCCGATCTCGACCGGGACGGCGATCTCGAAATCATCCTGACCGTGGGATCCGATCTCCAGGCCCGGCACCACGACGGAAGCCTTGTGAACGGCTTTCCCGCGGACTGCGGCACCTGGTCCCTTTACACGAGCCCGGCTGTGGGCGACATCGACCGGGACGGCTATCCCGAGATCGTCTTCGGGAGCCAGAACGATTCCGTCTATGTCGTCCGCCACGACGGAAGCTTCCAGCCCGGCTGGCCGAGCGCCCCCACAACGGGAAGCGTTCACGCCACGCCGGCCCTGGCCGACATGGACGGTGACGGCGATCTCGAGATCATCGTGGCCGCCCCGACGTCGGGATCGGGCAGGATCTACGCCTGGCATCACGACGGAAGCGACGTTGCGACCTTTCCCTGGATCAAGCCCTCCTCTTTTTACGGCGGCGTCACCCTGGGCGACCTGGACGACAACGGAATGCTCGACATCGCCGCTGCCGGAAGAAGCGGAACGGCGCTTTACGCGTGGTACACGCCGTTCCATTTCGATGCGACGCGGATCGTGCACGGAGCCTACCGCGTCAACCGCCACAACAACGCCGTTCACAACCTGCATCCCATGGACGCCCAGGCCGCTGTTTCTCTCGATATGCCGGCCTCCGTCCAGGCCGGAACGCCCCTCTCTTTCATCGTCGAGGCTTCCAACACGTCCGCAGGGGCGGTGACATTCTCGGCCGAGATGCTGGGAGAAGCCCCCTGGGGGCTGCAGGTCTCTCTTCTCGGACCCGCAGCGGTCACTCTCGGCCCCGGCCAGTCGGCGTCTCAGCCGATCACGGTGAACATTCCGGCGGCAGCCCCGCCCGGCGGATACCGGTTCCTCGTCGTCCTGAAAGACGCGACGGGGCATGTGATTCACTGGGATTGCGAGCTTTTGACCGTTTATTGACCTCGGCCGCCGACACGCACTACGCCAGGATGCTGTAGCCCCCGTCAACGGTCAGCGTTTGACCGATGATCATGCCGGCCAACGGACTGACGAGGAACAAAACGGCGTCGGCCACATCTCCCGGCTCGGTCAGGCGGCCGGCCGGAGTCTTGACCACGCTGTTCCCGACGATGTCGTCGCGATGAGGAAAGTGTTTGAGCGCATCCGTATCCACCACACCGGCGCTGACCGCGTTGATACGGATTCCATCCCCGGCCAGTTCCACGGCGAGATGACGAACCAGGGACTCGAGCGCGGCCTTGCTCGATCCCACTGCGGCATACATGGGAATCGCCCGGAGCGCCCCGAGCGAACTGACCGCCACGATGCTCCCCCCTTCCTTCATCATGGGGCGCGCCTGCTGGGCCAGGGGGAGAAGAGTTCCGGCGTTGATGCCCATCGTCCAGTTCCAGTGGTGCTCCGTCAGGTCCATGGCCTGCCGGATCACGCCGGTGGCCGCGTTGGATACAAGAATATCGAGCCGTTCCCCCCACTTTTCCTTCAGCTTGAGGAACATCTTCTCGACCTTGTCGTGCTTTCCCACGTTGGCGCGCAGAATGAGCGCCTCGCCGCCGGCGTTTTCGATCATTTCCGCCGTTTCCTCTGCAGCGGCCGTGTTTCTCACGTAATTGACGGCGACGCGGGCGCCCTGTTCGGCCAGCCGAACGGCGATCGCCCGGCCGATTCCGCGCGAACCGCCGGTGACGAGCGCCGTCTTTTCCTTGAAATCGATCTTCAAGATAATATCTCCATTAAAACACGCAAAGGAACGGACAACGACACCAGAGGAGATAGCCGCCGCCCCTCCGGGTTCAACCAAAAAGGCGGGATCGTGAAAAGTCGGCGCTAAAAAGGTCGAAGCCCGATTCCGCTTGATTGATCCTTGATTAAGATGGTTATATAGGCCTTTATCGGTCAGCGGGATTCGGGCTGATTGAAAGGAGATCTCTCTTGGAATATTCGGATATCAGGGGCGGCAACAAGTTTCCCAAACAACTGATCTGGGCTGTCGCCGCGATCTGCGTGATGCCTTTCCTGCTGAATGTTCTCGGCTTCGATTTCGAAACCCACGCACCCTCTCCGGACGCCGGAATCCTCAAGGGCATGACCGAAACGGAAGCCTTCGACTCGATGCACTTCACCCTGGCCGGCAGTTTCGTTCATACGATCCTCGAATGGAGCGCGTTCTGCATAGCTGTCTTGACGGCATTTCTGGCCTTCGGCCACTACAAGGTCAAGGGCGACATCGTGGCGCCCATTATCGGCATGGCCCTATTCTGGGCGGGCTGCATGGACGCTTTTCACACTCTTGCCGCGGACCGGCTGATCGAAGCCACGGCCGACAACCGGAATCTCGTTCCATTCACGTGGACAATCTGCCGCACGTTCAACGCCCTCATTCCAATCGTGGGCGTCTGCCTCGTGCTCATGAAAAGCGAGGTCAGGAAAGGCCCCGGAAAGCTCCTGTTCATCTCCGTCGTCAGCATCCTTTTCGGCGTCACTGCCTACGCGGTGGTTCATTATTTCGCCGTTAAGGACATTCTTCCCAGAACCATGTATCCGGGCTCTTTTTTCACAAGGCCCTGGGACCTCATCCCGCTCGGCCTTTATCTCTTTGCCGGGATCTTTCTCTATCCCTTCTTCTACAAGCGCAGGAAGAGTTTCCTCGCCTTTGCCCTCTGGATCAGCGTCATCCCCGACGCGATCACCCAGCTCCACATGTCGCTCGGCTCGGAGGCGATCTTCGATAATCACTTCAACATCGCCCATTTTGTGAAAATCATGGCCTATTTCGTGCCTTTCTGCGGCCTGGGGCTGGAACACATACAGGCCCACCGCATGGAGATGCTTGCCGTCAAGAAGAGCGAAGATTCCCAGAAGAAGCTGCTGGATCACACGAGGGACCTGGAATCGACGAACATCGAGCTCGAGAGACACGTGGCAGAGCGCAAGCGGACCGAGAAAGCCCTGATCGCATCCGAGGAGAAATACCGCTCCCTTTTCGAGGAATCGAAGGACGTTGTCTTTATCAGCACACCCGACGGGAAAATCCTCGATATCAACCAGGCCGGCATTGATCTATGGGGGTACGATTCGAAAGAGGATCTTCTGAGAATCAACATAGCCCGGGACCTCTATGTCAACACGGCCGACCGGGAACACCTCCACAACGTCCTCAAAGAGGATGGCTATGTCAAAGATTACGAACTGAGCCTCAAGCGGAGAGACGGCAAGCCCGTCAATGTCCTGGAAACCGCAGTCGGCGTGAGAAACAAGGACGGAGAGGTCGTGATGTATCGCGGCATCATCCGGGACATCACCGAGCGGAAGAAGCTCGAGGCCCAGCTCCTCCAGTCACAGAAGATCGAGGCTGTCGGGCGCCTGGCGGGCGGCGTCGCCCACGACTTCAACAACCTCCTGCAGGCGATCATGGGTTACTGCGAGCTGCTTCTCCACCGGCTCGATGCCGGCGATCCCGTGAAGAAGGACATCAGCGAAATCAAGAAAGCCGGCGAGCGGGCTTCTTCGCTCACGCGCCAGCTCCTGGCTTTCAGCCGCAGGCAGGTGCTCCAGCCCAAGGTGATCGATCTCAACGAGGTCATCATCGACATGGAAAAGATGCTCCGCCGCCTCATCAGCGCGGACATCGAGCTGACCGTCACCCTCACTCCCGACATCGGCCGGATCAAGGCGGACAGGGGACAGGTCGAACAGGTCGTCATGAACCTCGCCATCAACGCCCATGACGCCATGCCCAGCGGCGGCAAACTCTCCCTTGAAACGGAAAACACGACGGTCGACGAGCTTTACTGCAATGTCATTCCCGACGCGCGGCCCGGAGATTTTGTTTGTCTCACAGTCGCCGACACGGGCGTGGGCATGGTGAAGGAGACGATCGACCAGATTTTCGAGCCTTTCTTTACGACCAAAGAGCTGGGCGAAGGCACGGGGCTCGGTCTCTCCACTGTTTACGGCATCGTCAGGCAGCACGACGGGTGGATCAACGTTTACTCCGAACCGGGGCGCGGATCTTTTTTCAAGATCTACCTGCAGCGGTATACAGTCGACACGACAAAAGATGCAAAAGAGACCGTTTCGCTCCAAGACGTCCAGGGGATGGGGGAACGCATCCTGCTCGTCGAGGACGAGGACGGGGTGCGCAGGTATGCATCGAGAGCTCTCAGCGAAAACGGGTACATCGTCCTCGACGCCCCGGACGCCGAGACGGCGCTGAATATATTCGAGCGCGAAGAAGGGAAGTTCGACCTCATCTTCACCGATTCGATCCTGCCCGACAAGAACGGCATCCAGCTCGTGGACCAGCTCCTTTCCCGCACGCCCGACCTGCCCGTCCTCCTGTGCAGCGGATACACCGACCAGAAATCGCAGTGGCCGATCATTCAGGCGCGGGGATACCGGTTCCTCCAGAAACCCTACGATCTCGCCAACCTGCTCGAAACCATCAAGGCGCTGATCAGGCAGTAACCGCAGGCTCCCCGGCCGGGCCTTGCAGATACCCCCGAATCAGTGCAGGAAAACCTCGCGGCGGAAGAAATCGATGAGACGGCGGCGGCGCTCGCGGTCCATCGTCGGCTTGGGAATGAGGTCGGATACGCCGCGCTTCAGCAGGGACATCTCGTATTCGATGACGCACCCGAACCGGTTGTCGAGGTACCAGGCGTACATGAGCCCAAAGAGCAGGCCGGGCGGGGTGAACGACTCATCCATGTTGATTACGCGGTGGAAAACGTCGGCATTGTGACGCACGGGTCCTTGCTTGGCCAGGCACAGATATTCTCTGATCTTCTCCCGGCTGAGGAAAGCGCGCAGCTCCCTCTCGGGTCTGAGAACGATCTCGAAGACCTTGCCCAGCACGGTTCCCTTCTCGCGGATGAGGTGAATCGACTTGGAGGCGGCGTAGTTGCCGAGCAGCGATTCGCCCAGGCCGATGAGCAGGTCTTCCGTCAGCCGCTCCTTTCCCAGGTCGAGAAGGTCGCTTCGAATCTTCAGGCACGAATCCGCGGGATCATAATAGGTCAAAATCCTGTCCCACATGGTGGAGCGCGTCCACTTTTCCCGCGGCACGACTTTGATTCCGTCGATGTACTGAAGATGGCGGAGGCTGATGTCCCTGTTTTCCCAGATGATTTCATGAAGAAGACGGCGCAGCCGGGCGGGCGAGATCTTCATGGAGTCGAGCCTTTCCTGCGCCGCCTGCATATGATCGCTCAGCAGCAGGGTCCGCCTGCGGTTCCCCTTCGGGACGGTGCGGCTTTTTACGGATTTCTTTCCCGGTTTGTCCTTCCTGAGAAATTTCTTCAGGTAGAGAAGGATTCGAATGGTCTGGGCGAAACGGTCCGGGTCGTGCTGAAAAACTTTGTCCCGCACGAGGCGCTCCCGGTCGTGAACCTCCACGGCGAAAGATTCGAAACCGAGCTCGTTCACCCTCTCCTTGTCGAGGTAGATGGGCACCTTGCCTTCGAGGGCGTAGTTCTGGATGATTTCGGCCGGAATGTTTTCGAGGTTGCTTGTCACCACCTGTCTGAAGAGTCCCGACGACCCCGCCTCGATGTTCTTGTTGTACGCCTCGACGAGATCGGAAACGCAGAACTCCTTCCCGAGGTCGCGAACGGTGATGTCCGTCTCTCCCTTCTGAACCCAGAAGTTGGCGCCCAGCACTTTGAGGGCGCGCCGGTTGCGCCTGATCGCCCCGGCGATCTCGGGAATCTGAAGAACGGGGAGAAGGCTCGAATAAACGCTCCCCGGCGCGATCACGATGAGGTCTGCCTCGGCGACGGCTTTCAAAACCCTGGCATCGACGCGCGGCTTTCCCACGTATTCGGCCCACACCCTGTCCACGGGAAACCCCCGTCTGCTCACCGATGACTTGTGCTCGCCCGATATGACAACGCCGTTCGTGTAGAGAAAGCGCAGCTCGCCCTGGCTCGTTGTGGCCGGCCAGATTCTTTTCGATCCGGCGCCCGCCATGCGGGCGAACTTCTGAATCCCCTTGATCATCTCCTCGTGGGTGGGGACAGGTCGATGTCCCTCCCTGCCTGACAGGCCGCCGTAGATTTCCGATGCGAGGAGGAGATTGCCCAGACAGTGGCTCTCGAGCGGGAGAGAAGCGAGCGCGCCATGGGACAGGATGCGCGTCCACGTTTCATCGAGATACAGGGCCAGGGCTTCCGGCAGAAGGGCTCTGGCCTTCTTCGGCAGAAGGGTGAGGATCGTTTTCCTCTTCCTGATCGTTGATCCGTTCTTTCCCTTGAAGCGGTGATTGATGATCTTTCCGAGGAGACCGGGGAGGGCGCCCACCTGCTCGCCCGTCAACCTCCCGTAAACGCTTTTCAGGCCGCGGGGGGTGATCGACGAGAGGATGACGCGCCGGATATCGCCCAAGGCGACGAGCGGGAGGCGCCTGATCAAGTCGCCCGAAGAGCCGCCGTCGTCCGTGGTGCAGACCACGACGGAAAGAAGCTTGAAATGTTCTTTGAGGCCCCGGAAGGGATGACCGGCCCACCCTTCGAGGGAGCTGTCCCCGCCGAGGATGCTCGAAAGGCCCGCGCCGCCGCCGAACACCACGGTTCGGACCTTGTCCGTCGAAAATTCCCTGACCTCGCGGGCCATCCTGCTGTAGAGATCGAGCGGGTCCTCCTCGAGAGGACGCGCCTTGAGCACCATGTTGATCACCTTCTCCAGGAGGATTCCGTGATCCGTCCCGTTTCCGAGGCGGATTTTCTCCTTTTCAAGATAATCGAGAAGAACGTCTTTTTTCATTCCCTTTCAATCCCAGACGGGGTGTTGAAGACGGCCCTCTGCGTTTCCAGGTTTTTCAGCCTCTCTCTGTTTCCGTTCTTATCAGCCGCGGCGGCGGCTTCCTGAATATAGACCTCGAAAGCTTCCTTCACCAGACCCCGCGGGTCTTTTCCGTACAAGGAAAGCCGTTCATCGAGCCACGCTCCCGCCCCGGCCGCCGTCAGGTTGCCCGAAAGAACGGCGTCCGCCTTCTCCTCCAGCTCGGGAAGGAACTTGTCGGCGAAATCGATCTTGTCGTCCACCGAGACGAGCCCCGAGATGCGCAGCGCATAGCCGGGAAGCTCGATTCCGATCAGACCGAGTGCCTTGCGCGTCAGATCGTCGGCCAAGGCGTCGGCGCGTTCCTCGAGGCCCTCGATTTCCTTCTCCACATCCGCTACGGAAGCTCCGGGCATGGGCTGCGAGCTGACCTCCACGTATATCTTTGTTTTCGGCTCAGTCCCCGAAGGCCGAAGGGTCACGCGGGATCCGTCCTCGAGATGAAAGACGAGCACGTTGCGGGAGGCCCTGTCCGTTTCGGAAAGAATCGGGCCGAACCGGCCCTCTTCATCCAGGTGGTCGAAGAACTTTTCCACGCGCTTCCCGCCTATCGAAGCGGGCGGGGCGCTGCGAAAGCCTTCCTGGATGCGGGCGATGTTGGCCATTCCCCGGGCGCCGCGCATGACGAGCGGAACGAGGCTGTTGGCGAAACAGCCGTACTCCCTGTAGATGTCGATGAGGTATTCGTAAAGGGTGCGGCCCTCGTCCTTCAGCACCGAAGAGAGCTCGGCCAGAGCCAGCGCCCCTCCGGCCGCGTCCTTGTCCCGGATCTCGGGCGTGACGAGCAGGCCGTGGCTCTCCTCCCCGCCCATAACGAAATCGCCGTATGCGGCGTCGTGCCCGGCGCACCGCCCCTCCTGTTCCATCCGGCGGATCAGCTCCCCGATGTACTTGAATCCCACTAAAAGGTGTCCCACGCAGAGCGCTCCGAAGGATTCTCCGATCCTGTCGATCAGCTCGGTGGTGACCTCGGTCCTGATCAGGACGGGGCGGCCGGGAAGAGTGCCGGCTCTCCTGCGCCGATCGAGGATGAAATGCATCACGAGAACGGCGATTTCATTGCCGGTGAGAAACTTCCACGATCCGCCTTGGGGCGCGAGAGCCCCGAGGCGGTCCGCGTCGGGATCGGTGGAGAGAACGAGATCGGCTCCTCTCTCCTCGGCGAAAGCGCGCGCCTTCTCCATCGACTCGGGGACCTCGGGGTTGGGGATGCGGTACGGTACGTGGGTGAAGTTTCCGTCGTACGCGGCCTGTGACGGTTCGGTCTCGATTTGAACTCCCGCTTCCTCGAGAACGCGACCCACCGTGGTCGAGCCCGTTCCGTGAAGGGG
>CAZWHE010000165.1:0-8499 GCA_964633825.1 uncultured Phycisphaerales bacterium
AGCGGCGCGGGGCGAGACCTTGAGCAGCCAACCCTCCAAGGAGGGCCTTAAACCCCGCCTCGTGTTGTAACCGGCGATGACACGCCTCAGAAATGTATCGTTGTAGCCCTTCCCCCGAAACTCCATGGTCCCCTCGAGCGAGCCGTCCTCTGAGAGACGCGCCTCGGAATCGATCCGGATCAAGCAGTCTTCGGGAGGATAATACCGGATGGCGTCCAGCGTCTCTCCCTCGGGGGAGCCGACAACGTAATGCTGTTCCGCCTCGGCGAGCGACCAGTCGGTCATGGTCATGGGACACCACGTCGGGTCGTACATCTTGAATGAGCCGTCGGGCATCCGGCGCGCCACGACACAATGGTTGAACTGGTCCGCCGGGATTTGTTCCACCCTCGCTCCGGCCATTGTCATGGCCGGGTATGTGGGCATTCCGGCCGCGCGGAGCATGGTGACCAGCATGCCGGCAATGTCCTTGCAGACCCCGGCGCGTTCCTCGAAGACCATCCAACCCGGGTGGAGAGTGTATCCTTCACCCTTGCCCATGTTGAGGCCCGAGTAGCGGATATTGTTGGCCACCCACCTGAGGAGGGCCGTGGCCTTCTCGTCGTCGGTGCTCAAGCCCTTCACGATCTCGTCCACCTTGGCCTGGATCGCTTCGTTTGAGTCGAACTGGCCCCTGTTGACTTCCTCGAACCAGCGGGATTTTTGTTCCCAGTCATCCACGGTGGCCATAACCACCTTGGTCACATAGTCCCAGTTGCTGGGCGAGCGCGCCTCGCCGCGGACGGCCGGGATATCTTTCTTGCTCCACGTGTAATGGAATTTCTTGTCGTCGAAAGTGATCCACGTATCGCATTCGCCGTTGTAAACATCGAACTGAAGGGGCCGCGATTTCACGGTATGAACGGTATAGGTCTTTTCCTTGATCGGGATCCTCTCCTCGAAAAGGATCATGTCGTAATAGTGGCCCCTCATGGGCGGGATGTAGCGTTCGTCGTCCTCTCCTCCGTCGAGATAGGCGATCAAGAAACCTTTCTTGTACGTTTTTACTTCCACGGCGTCGCCCACGTGGAGCCTGGGAACGGCGATCACCTTCATGCGCATTCCCCAGTAGATGCCGTGGGCGGGCTGGACGGCATCGGAATAAGAGGAGACATCCACATCATCCACGCTGCCGTCGGCGCGAAAGACCCGAAGGGATACGATCTCCACGAAATTCGTCGCCGGGTCGTAGTCGAACCGGAAAGCGGCCAGATCGAGGGCGCCCTTATCGGTCAGAACCTTGGTCAGCGTGTGGGTGCGGATATGGCTCAAACCCGACTCTTCCACGTCCACATCGGTGCGGTCGAAAACCTTCACCCTCGACGCTTTGGAATAATCCGAGCTCTCGCCCGCCGCCTTGATCAGGGCTCTGATCTCTTTGTCAGGTGTTTCGGGCAGGCCCTGCTCGCTCTGAGCGAACAGCTCCGCAGGAAACCCCAAAAAGAAAAGCGCCGCCAGAAGCACGATTGCCGGGCAGCGCAGCTTCACAGGAAAACGCTGTATCATTTTAATTTCTCCCGTTTTCTTGTTATGGGAATCTATATAAAAAGATAGTTATGCAAAAAAACTACACGCTGCTTCTGAATTCAAGAACAAAATACCGGCCTCGTGTCGGCACCCCCCCTCTGTCATGTGGTGAATTCCAGCGATCGCCCGCCTGGGCCACAAAGGGGCTCGGTACCTCTCTTGCTAGCTTACCCCCCACGCTCGCAAAGCCTCGCTATAAGGGGGGTGCGCAAGAGAGGTCCGGCCCGTGGCCCGGGCAGGAACAAAATATTGGAATTCACCACATGACAGAGGAGACGCACCGACGGACATCGGCCGGTGGGTGGAAGAAAAAGAGTATTTGAGATATAAGCTGTAGTTATAAATACTGATGATAATCTTAATTAATATATCTCTGTTGATTTGCCTGGTCGTTGGGTGCTCTGAGGCGCAACTTCCAAGTATGAATGATTCATTGAACCAACTGAACTCTCTTTCAATAGTTGATGGTTCCGCCGTTGGAGATAGCGCTCAGGAAGGTCGCTTCTTTCATCTCGCCACAATATTTATTCGAATCGGCCAGCCTGAGGATTTTCTAACGATGCTAGATTCAGCTAAACCTATAACCCGCCTTATGGGTGTATTTTGTTTAGCCATGACAGATAAAAACAGGTACCAAGATGACATAACGCCCATTTTCTCGGAAACAACGGAAGTTCAATATATGCCAGGAGGATGTTTGATTACTCATAGGGCTGTCGGCGAAATAGCCAAAATGATATATGATGATGTTGCTGTACTGGGAGGTGATCCAAGGGATTCTTATTTCAACTAATAATGCCCGCTTGACCCGTGCCGCTTGGAACCGATGCCGCAAGCGGCACGGGTCAAGCTGGCATCGCAGCGAGCGTAGCGAGTCGGCTGTATTGCTTTGTTGGGTTAGCAGAGAGATGAACTGGCAAGCAAGAGAGGTACCGAGCCCCCTTGTGGCCCGGGCGGATTAGCTGACGGAATCCATCCCCGGCTGAGGGGGGGCGCCTTCACGAGGCCGGCATTCGGTCGAGGCGATCGCAGCGCAGGGCCGCCAGCGCAAGCTGGGCGCAGACGATGAGAACGGCGCCGGCGACGGTCACCCATCCCGGAATCTCTTGAAAGATGAGAACGCCGTATGTGAGTGCGAAGGCGACCTGCAGGTTGGACAGGGCCGTCCCCCGGGCGGCGGGCACCATGCCGAGCCCCTTGGTGAGAAGGACCTGGCCGGCGGCGGCCGAGATCGCCATGGCGCCCAGCAGGAACCAGTCGTACAGGGAGGGTGAAACCCAGTCGTACATCCCGAAAAGGAAAGCGGGCCCGAAAAGGACCAGGGATACGGCCGGGAACGAGATGGCGATGCTCAGCGTCGCTTCGGTCCGTTTCAGCACCCTGACGATGATGTAAACAAAGCTCGCCAGAACGCAGCACGCGAGGGCGGTGAGGCGGCCCTCCCATGAGCCCGCTCCGGTCGGCCCCACGACGAGAACGACACCGGCGAAGGAAACGAGCAGGAGAAACCAGTGAACGGGCAGGTTCCTCTCTTTCAGGAAGAGAGGGGCCAGCGCGGCCACAAGCAGGGGATGGGCCTGGAAGATCAGGACCGTGTCGGCAAGAGGGAGGCGCTTCAGGGCGTAGAAAAAGGCAAAGAGGGAAAGGGTTCCCAGGAACCCGCGGAAAAAGAGGAGACCCTTCCTTTGCCCGACGAGGGGATGCCCCCTGCGCAATGCCCAGATCCCGAGAACGGGAACCATGATGATCGAGCGGACGAGGATCATCTGGGGAACGGATATCGCGTCGGGCAGGGCCTTTCCGGCCAGGCCGAAAAGGGAGAAAAAAAAGGCCGCCAATCCCAGGATGACCAAGCCCTGCCTCTCCCGAGGATCCGGCGCCTTCCGCAGGGCATCTTGAGAAGGACGCGACAGCTCTCACCTCCGTCTCAGCAGGATGCGCGAATCCGCCACAACACATCCCTCGGGAAAAGCGATGAGGGGATTGATATCGAGCTCGATGATCTCGCGATGATTCGTGGTGAGCTGCGACAGCCGGAGGAGACATTCTTCGATGGCATTCAGGTCGACGGACGGTTTGCCGCGCACCCCGTAGAGCGCCTTGACGCCCTTGATCTGCCGGATCATCCTCTCGGCGCTCGCCTCCCACATCGGCGCGAGCCGAAAGGTGACGTCCTTCATGACCTCCACCATGGTCCCGCCAAGGCCGAACATGCAGAGCGGCCCGAACATGGAATTACGGTTGGCGCCGATGATGACTTCGAGCCCTTTTTCGGCCATCTCCTCGACGAGAATGCCCTCGATCTCGGCGTCGGGCACCTGTCGTTTCACGTCCTTTATAATGGAGCTGAAGACCGCCGGCGCATCTGCAGCCTTGACGTTCAGCCTGACTCCGCCCACGTCCCACTTGTGCACCACATGGGGGCTCATGATTTTCATGGCGAAAGGGGGTTTGAGCTCGGCCGCGATCCCGCTGAGCGATTTCTTGTCCTCGGCCAGCCTGCTCTTGAGCAGAGGAAAACCGTAATACTTGAGCAGGCGATGCGCCTCGAACTGAGACAGATAGACGCTGTCCGCGTCTTCGAGCTTCTCCTTGATGAACCTGTCCGCCGCGGCCTTGTCGACGCGAAACTTCCTGAATTCCCTGCGGGGGACGTTGAGGATTTCGGCATAACGGCACATGCCCGCGAGGGTGTTCATCGCCTCTTCGGGGAAGATGTAGTTGGGAATCCCGTGCTTCTTGAGATACCTCACGCCCTCTTGAATATAGATGCCTCCCATGAACGAGCATATCACGGGCTTGTCCGTCTCCTCGATCACCCTGCGGATCGCTTTCGCCGTGTCGAGAACATCGGTCATCGACTGGGGCGTGAGAATCACGACAACGGCGTCCACATGGGCGGCCTTCAAAAGGATATCGACCGCCGCCTCGTAACGCTCGCTCGTCGCATCCCCGATCACGTCGACGGGATTCTCCACCGCCGCAGTGGGCGGCAGGACCTTCCGGAGCGCTCTCTTCGTCTTTTCGTTGAGCTCAGCCAGGCTGAGACCGGTCCTTACGGCCGCGTCGGTGGCCAGAATGCCGGGCCCCCCCGCGTTCGTGATGATGGCCACGCTGTTGCCGCGCGGCATGGGCACGTTCGAATAGGCTTCGGCCAGGTCGAAGAGCTCTTCGATGGTGCCCACGCGCTGAACCCCGCTCTGGAGAAGGAGGGCCTCGTATACAGCGTCCGAGCCCGCCAGGGAGCCCGTATGTGAAGAGGCGGCCCGGGCGCCCTCGGGAGACCGGCCAGCCTTGATCGCCAGGAGCGGTTTCTTCTTCTCCCAGAAAATCCCGCGGCACACATTGACGAACTCCCTGCCCGCGCTGACGTCCTCGAGATACATGCAGATCACCTTCGTCTCAGGGTCGTCGCCCAGGTACCTGAGAAGATCCACCTCGTTGACATCGGCTTTGTTCCCGAAGCTGACGAACTTGGAAAATCCGAGGTTGTGCATGCCGGCGTAGTCGAGAACAGCCGTGCAGATGGCGCCCGACTGGGAGATAAAAGCCAGGTTGCCTCGCCTCGGTATCTCGAGGGCGAAGCTCGCGTTCATGGAAACATCTTTCGCCGTGTTGATGATTCCGAGACAGTTCGGTCCCACGAGAGGAATACCGTATTTTTGGACCTTCTCCTTGACGATCTCCTCGAGAGCGGCCCCCTCGGGCCCGATCTCTTTGAAACCGGCCGAGATGGTGAGAACGGCTTTGACTCCCTTGGCCCCCGCCTCGTCGATCACGGAAGGGATGTGCTTGGGAGGAATGACGAGAACGGCCAGGTCGACATCGTCCGGGACGGACGACAGAGTGGGGTATGTGCGAACGCTGTTGATGAACTTCGCCCTGGGATTCACGGGGAAGACAACGCCCTGGTACCCCCCCCTGAGGAGGTTGAGAAAGACGGAATTCCCCACAGTTCCCGGCCGGCTCGAAGCCCCGACAACGGCGATCGATTTCGGAGCGAGCAGCGATTCGATATGCCCGGTCAGCGCAGGGGGGGAAGAGGGTCCCATTTTTCACCCTCCTTCTTTGATGCCGCCCTCTCATAGCTCATCACGTCGAGATCCCTGAAAAAGTACGGGATCTCCGTGGATGCGGACTCGGTGGAGTCCGAGCCGTGGGCGGCGTTCTTTTCGATATCTGTGGCGTAGAGTCGTCGGATCGTTCCTTCCGCGGCTTTTTTCAGGTCCGTGTCACCCATGATCCCGCGGGCCCGGACGATCGCGTCCGGCCCTTCGAGAACCATGGCCACAACCGGGGCCGAGGACATAAAATCGGTGAGAGAATCAAAAAAGTGCTTATCTCTGTGAACGTGATAAAATCCCCTCGCTTCCTCCAGGGTCAAGTTAAGCATCCTCATGGCCAGGATCTTCAATCCCTCGTCCTCGAAGCGTCCCACGATCCTGCCGATCAGGCCCTTCGTGACCGCGTCGGGCTTGATCATCACGAGCGTTCTCTCCATTTTTACCTCCCAGGACTCTTCGGAGCTCTCTTTTTCCGTCGTGTCTCAGAAAAAGGAAGATTATGCTTTCCACTGAAAACGATTTCCAGACTCAATGATAATAATTCCCTGCGAGACGGGATTTTTCACCGGACAGCCGCGGTCCCGTTCCTTACATTGATATTTTCGAGCTGAAAGCGACGAAGGAGACTCATTGATGCAGATTGAACGTTTCCACGGTTTGATAGGCATCGCCGCCGTTCTGGGGATCGCTTTTCTCCTCTCCACGCACAGAAAAAAGGTGAAGCCCCGGATCCTTTTCTGGGGGCTCGGCCTTCAGCTCTTCTTCGGCCTTTTCATGCTGAAGACCGGTTGGGGGCAGAGCCTCTTCGAATACGTGCGGGTCGCGGCGGACAAGTGCCTCGACTTCACAAAGGAGGGCGCCAACTTCGTCTTCGGAAGCCTCTGCCCCAAACCGGGCGAGTTCCCGGCCGAAGCGATCGGTTTCAACCTGGCGTTCCAGTGCCTGACAACGATCATCTTCTTCGCCTCGCTCATGTCCGTCCTCTACCATCTCGGCTTCATGCAGTTCGTTGTCAGGATCTTCGCCTTCGTCATGCAGCGAACCATGGGCACGAGCGGCGCCGAGACCCTTTCGATAGCGGGCAATATCTTCGTGGGCCAGACCGAGGCCCCCATTCTCGTCCGGCCTTACGTGAAGGAGATGACGACTTCCGAGCTGGCCGCCGTGATGACGGGCGGCTTCGCCACGATTGCGGGCTCGGTTTTCGTGCTCTACGTCTCCTTCGGCATCGACGCCGGTCATCTTCTGACCGCCTCGGTCATGAGCGCGCCGGCCGCCCTCATGATCGCCAAGATCATGTTCCCCGAAACGGAAGAGAGCAAGACCGCCGGGAAGGTCAAGACGAAGATGGAGCGCGAAACCAAGAACGTGGTCGACGCAGCGGCCACGGGAGCCGCCATCGGCATGAAGCTCGCCATCAACGTGGCCGCCATGCTCCTCGCCTTCGTGGCCCTCCTCGCGCTCCTCAACTGGCTCCTGGGCTGCGCCGGCGACGGCATCGAAAGGATGTTCGGCGACGTCATACCGGGAGACGAATCCCTCTCGCTCGCCATGATCTTCGGCTGGGTCTTTTACCCCCTGGCCTGGTGCCTGGGCGTTCCGGCCTGCGACGCCTCCTTCATGGGAGACCTGATCGGGACCAAGGTCTCGCTCAACGAACTGCTCGCCTACCAGAAACTCTCGGCCGCGACGGCAGCCCAAGAGCTCTCGGACAAGACCGTTGTCATCGCCACCTACGCCCTCTGCGGATTCGCCAACTTCTCATCCATCGCCATCCAGATCGGCGGCATCGGCGGGATCGCGCCCGAAAGAAGGAGCGACCTCGCCCGGCTCGGCATCAAGACCATGATCGGCGGTGCTTTTGCATCCTTCACAACAGCCGCGCTTGCGGGCATTTTGATTTGATGGAGAACAGCCGAATGAAGGGAGATAAACTTTTCGAGACCGTCCAAGCGGCCTCCGAGGTCATTGCCGATAAGTTCGATCCCGTCCCCAAAACAGCCGTCGTGCTCGGCTCCGGGCTGGGCGGGCTGGCCGAGAGCCTCGATTCCGCTCGTTTTTTGCCTTTCGACGAGATCCCGGGATATCCCGCGGCCAAGGTGGAGGGACACGCGGGCCGGCTCGCGGGAGGAAAGCTCTCGGGAGTTCCCGTGCTCCTCCAACAGGGGCGCGTTCACTACTACGAAGGCCATCCCATGGAGAAGGTCGTTCTCCTCGCCCGCGGTCTGGTCCTGGCGGGAGTAAAGGTCCTGGTCGTCACGAACGCGGCGGGCGCGATCGCTCCGGAGCTCGGTCCCGGCGATCTCATGCGGATCACCGACCACCTCAATCTCATGGGAAACAATCCACTGATCGGTCCCCACCACGAGAGGCTGGGCGAGCGATTTCCCGACATGTCGCAGGCATACAATCCCGAGGTGGGGAAAATCCTGGACGAGGCCGCCGCGGAGAAGGGCCACACGCTTCACAGGGGCGTTTACGCCGCTTTCTCCGGACCTTCTTACGAAACGCCCGCCGAGATCCGCATGGTCCGGTCGCTCGGCGCTTCGGCCGTGGGGATGTCGACAGTGCCCGAGGCGATCGCGGCGACACAGATGGGGGCGCGCGTCGGTGCGATCTCGTGCGTGGCCAACTCCGCAGCCGGCATGAGCCACTCGGGCATTTCCCACGAAGAGGTTCTCGAAGTGACGGCCCGGGCGGCCAAGCGGCTCGCCGAAATCATCAAAACCGCCCTCCCCCGAATGGCGGCTCTTGCCGGTTGACCCGGTTCATGGTGAGGAACGGCTCATTCGTCCTTCGTCCGTTTCCTGTTCTCGGTCTTTCTCCTTCTCTCGCTCTTGAGGGCTTTCACGAGAAAGAAAACGAAACC
>CAZWHE010000166.1:0-8276 GCA_964633825.1 uncultured Phycisphaerales bacterium
TCGAAGGAGGCCGACGTTTTCATCTCATCTTTGCGAGGACTTGCTCGCAGACCCCCTATGTTCGGGGCCCGGATAATTCTTGCGTGTCTCATTCCTCTTTCGGGGTGACGGAAAAGAGACTACGGACTACTACGTATTGTGTCCCCCAAGACGGTGAATCGCCAGGATGTCGGTGAGAAGCGAGAATCCCGTTTCCGTCCGTCCGGCGCCTGCACCCTGAACAGTGACCGGGCCGAGGAGGTCGGTCTCGAAGGTGAGGGCGTTCGTCGGGCCCATGACCGAGGCGAGCGGGTCGGAGAGGGGGAGCTTCTCGGGCGCCACGCGGCCGACCACCTTTCCCTTCTCCTTTTTCGTGGAACCGATCAGCTTCCAGCGGCATCCCTCGTCCGCGGCGGCTTTCACGTCGTCGAGCGTGATTTCGGTGATGCCCGTGCAGTCGATGTCGTCGGGCGAGAGATCGGCGCCCATCACCGTGTTGGAGAGGATGATCACCTTGGCCATGGCGTCCCAGCCGAGAACGTCGGCGTCGGGCACGGCTTCGGCGTAGCCGAGCTCCTGGGCCTGCGTGAGCGCCTTGTCGTACGAGAGGCCGCCTTCCATTTCGGAGAGGATGTAGTTGGTCGTGCCGTTGAGGATGCCGCGTATCGCCGTGATCTCGCATCCGGCCAGCGCCTCGTTGCAGAGGTTGAGAACGGGCGTTCCCGACATGACCGTTCCCTCGTAGCGGAAATGAAGTTTTTTCTCCACGGCCAGGGCGTCGAGCTCCTTGAAGCGAAGGGCCACCGGCCCCTTGTTCGTCGTGGCGAGATGCTTGTCGCTCTCCAGGGCGACCCTGAAGTGGGACAGGGCCGGCTCGCCCGTCTTGATGTCCGTGTAGGTCGCTTCGGCGACGATATCGGCCGTTGATTCGCGGATCGTTTTAAGGGCGTCCCACCCCGTCTCCCCCGGAAGAGCGTCGTCGAGCTTTTGCCCTTCCTTCACGGCGTTGAGCGCCGCCCGGAGGTCGATGCCGCCTTCGTTGACAACCGATCCCTTGATCATGTCGCAGATCGCAACCGTCTTGCACCGAAACCCGCAGCGCCGGGCCAGCTCGTCCTCTTTGTCGATAATGATCTCGGCGAGCCCTTGTCCCACCACGCCGAATCCGATGAATGCCAGCTTGTGTTCCATTTATCCAGCTCCTTTACGAAAAGAACCGATCAGTGCGCTTCCTGCTGCGCGAGCTGATCCGGTCCTTTTTTTCCTTTCTTTCCTTTTTTCTTTGCCACGGGGTGCACGCTCTTTTTCGAAATGGTGTGAAGCGCCTGGTCGATGTCGGCCATCACATCGTCCGAGTGTTCGCCGCCGATGCAGAGCCGGATCAGCTGCGGCGGAATGCCGGCCATCTCGCGGGCTTCTTCGCCCTGCTGCTGGTGCGTGGAGATGCTCGGGATCGTGGCCACCGTCTTGATCCGGCCGAGATCGGTGGCGCGCCAGATTCTCTGGAAGCTGTCGAAAACCTTGCGTGTGTCCTCGGGCGTCCCCTTCACATGGAAGGACATGAGGTGGCCGTACCGGTTGAGCTCCTTTCCCGAACCGTCGTCCGAGTCGACGAGCTTCATGTAACAGCTCGCCAGCTCGTGGAGCGGATGGGACTCGAGACCGAGGTATTCCACTTCGGACACGTTCGGGTGTTTTTCCAGGTGTTTCGCCACGGTCATCGTGTTCCGGCTCAGATGATTCATCTTGATGCGCAGCGTCTTGATCTCACCCATGGTGAAGATGGCGTTCATGGGCGTCATCGCCGGTCCGTTGTCCCGGTAGGGCAGGAACTTGACGTAAGAGGCGAAATCGTCCTTGAAGAGGGGATTGTCGTTTTTGACCTTTGTGGTGATCCCTTTCCGGCTGATGAGCGCGCCCGACACGCCGTA
The DNA here is from genome assembly GCA_964633825.1 of uncultured Phycisphaerales bacterium. Lineage (GTDB taxonomy): Bacteria > Planctomycetota > B15-G4 > B15-G4 > CAYZWU01 > CAZWHE01. The sequence continues at coordinate 1,911 of CAZWHE010000166.1, forward strand.
CCCGCTCGCCGTCATCGACTTGGTCGTCGAGTGAACGACAATGTCGGCGCCGTGCTGGATGGGCCGCATCAGGGCCGGAGTGGCCACCGTGGAGTCGCAGATCAGCGGGATGCCGTGGGAATGGGCGAGGTCGGCCACGGCGGCGATGTCGAAGAAAGCCTGGCCCGGGTTGCTCGGGAGCTCGCCATAGAGAAAACGCGTGTTCTTGTCGATCTTGGTCGCCCATTCGTCCGTGTCGTGGGGATTGACGACCCACCGGCACTCGATGCCGCGTTCCTCCATCTTGCGCACCTGGAACTGCTGGAAAGTGCCGCCGTATACCTGGCAGGTGGAGACGAAGTTGATCTTTTCATCCCCCTTTTTCGTCTGCTTGACCAGAAAGGGGTCGACGGCGCTTCCAATGGCCGACATGCCCGAAGCGGTGCAGACGCACGATGTCTCCACGTCGCATCCGTACCCCTCGAGAAGGGCGAGCGTCCACTCCAGATAGTAGGTGGTCGGGTTGGCGATGCGCGTGTAGCACCACGTGGGGATCAGGTAGGCGAGCCCGGCCTCCATCTCGTCTGCATCCCGGTAGGCCTGGGAGGCGGAAAGATAGACCGGCTCGATGATGGCGCCCTGGTTGTTTTCGAGCGCCTCTTCCATGGTGTAGAGGCCGTGCACGGCGATCGTGTCGAACCTCAGCTTCTTGGCTTTTTTGTACTGTTTCGCTCGTTCCGCGGCGATCTTGTTACCGATCTCGACACGGCGCTGAACACCGGGCCCGTACATCGACAGATCTGTCATGGGTCCTCCTCCTTTTTATATCCTGTTCTTCGTTCGAGAAGTTTCCTTTCTTTGGGCGCTTTTTCCGTTCTTCTGATTGCACGGTATTTCCGATACGGGAAAGTCGTCGAGAGGGATCTTGGTCGATTTCTTGATGGTGGAGAGAACGAAAAGGGTCCTCACCTTTCTGATTCCCGGAATCCTTGTGAGCGTGTGGAGAAGAAAGGATTCGTACTCGGCGATGTCGCGGGCCAGCACCTTGAGAAGGTAATCCTCTTCGCCGGCGAGATGGTAGCACTCGAGTATGGCCGGGCATTCTTTCACGGCGAGAGTGAATCGGTCGATCGATTCGGGATCGTGGAGCTCGAGGCTGACGGCCACGAAGGCCTGGGTTCCTTTCCCGGTTTTTGCTTCGTCGATGAGAGTGACGTACTTCCGGATGACGCCCTTCTCCTCGAGCTTTTTCACCCGCTCGAGCACGGCTGGCGGGCTCAGGTTGACCGCCTGAGCGAGCTGGACGTTCGTGGTTCGGGCCGATTCCTGTAGAAGTCCGAGTATTTTTTTATCGGTATTATCCATATATAACCTACTAATATTCTGTGATATGTCATTGTATCTTTTCTTTGTTCGGCGTGTCAACGAAAAAGGGCGGGGGACACGATACGCCGCGACTACGGATCACGGCGTATCGTGTCCCCCGCCGTGGAGCATTTCGAGGGCGTGCCCCACAAGGGGCAGGATTTCGGCGAGATACTCTTCGACAGCCTTGACGCTGCCGGGGAGGTTGAAAACGAGGGTCCGTCCGCGGGCGCCGGCCAGGCCGCGGGAAAGAAGAGCGCGCCGATTTTGGGCGCCCTGCATGGTCCTGATGTGTTCCATCACACCGGGGAGCTCCTTGTCGAGGAACTCTTTCGTGGCCTCGGGCGCGATATCGCTCGGCCCGAGACCGGTGCTTCCCGAGGTGATGATCACGTCCGCGCCCTCTTTGGCCGCATTGTCGAGCGCGCTGAGGAGAACGTCCCTGTCGTCGGGAATGACCTCTCTGCCGACAGAGCCCTTTTTCCCACTGCCGGCCAGAAATTCCTCGATGAGCTCGGCCGCGCGCGGTCCGGACCTGTCTTCGTACTCGCCCCGGCTCGCGCGGTCGCTCAACACGATCAGATGAAACCGGATCTTCTCAGAAGGGATCTTCTCAGAAGGGATCTTCTCAGAAGGGATCTTCTCAGAAGCCATGCGCGCCTCCCCTTCGTCCGATGAGCGGCAAGAAGGGAACCCTTTCTCCCGCCGCGACCCTGCCGATGCCGCTTTCGACGCGGAAAAAGCCGTCGGCATCCCGGAGCGCCAGGAGGTGGGCCGATCCGTGAAACTCGGGCCGCTCGAGGCGCCCTTTCGCATTGACGCGAGCCGGCACGAACACGGTGCGCGCCGTCCGCGACCTTATGTAATCGTCTTCGAGGGGCAGGGGAAGGAATCGCGGCTTTTCGAAAGAACCCTCCAGGGCTGTCAGGGCCGGAAGGGCGAAGAGGTAAAAAGTCGCCACGATCGAGACGGGGTTTCCGGGGAGGCCGAGGGCGGCCCCGCTTTTTCCGCCGGCGAACGTCACCGGACGCCCCGGCTTGATCAGCACACGCGAGAAATGGATGTCGAGCCCGCAGGCTTCCATCGCATCGGGGACGAAATCGAAGTCCCCCATGGAGACGCCGCCCGACAGGATGACGAGATCCGATTGCTCCAGGGCCCGGCCGAGCTCCGACGCGAGCCTGTCCAGGTCGTCGGGGACGTTCTTGGCCTGCACGGGAGCGCAGCCGCTCTGTTCGAGAAGGTTCGCCAGCATGGGGCCGTTGGAGTCGAAGATCTTGCCCGGCCCGAAATCGGCCATGCTCTCGACGATTTCGCTTCCCGTTGTGATAACCGAGACACGGGGCTTTGCGGCCACGGCCACTTTCTCCACCCCGCAGGAGACGAGGTTGGCGCAGGCCAGGGCGTCGAGGCGCTCACCGGCGCGTACGACCGGATCGCCCTCGGCAACGTCGCTGCCCCTGGGCGCGATGAAAGTCCGCTTCTCTCTCCCCGACACCCGGACAAGGCCGTCCGTCTCTTCGGTCTCCTCGACGCGGACGATGCGAAGGGCGCCCTCGGGCACGGGCGCGCCGGTCATGATCTTCACGCATTTTCCGGGCTCGAGCGCCGGGATCTCCGCGTCGCCGGCAGCGATCACATCGAGGAGGCGGTAGGTTTCGCGCTCGTCGCAGACAGCGTATCCGTCCATGATCGACTTATCGAAAGGGGGAAGGTCGATGATGGAGAAGGCGTCCTCGATAACAACACGCCCCAGGGCCTCGCGGACAGGGATCGTTTTTCTTTCGACCGATTTTCCGGACAGAGTATGGGCCAGGATTTCTTCGGCTTCTTCCCAGGTGATGAAAGGAGCGGTCAAGGCTCGGCTTCCTTCTACAACAGGGGGACCTCGATCTCGCCCGTTGTTTCGCGGAAGAGCTGCAGGAGCTCCCCGTCGACAGTGACAACGGCCTTGTATTTCAGCCAATCCTTGACCAGCTTGAAATGGTATTCAAGAAGATTGAAATCGCCGTCGCGGATCTCTTCGGCTTTTTCGAGTCTCGCCTCGGGTATGGCTGAGAACGCCGCGTCCAGGACCTTGTGAGGGACATCCTTCTTGTCGATCTCGACCTCCCAGGAGTGTACGGCGCCGTCGCTCGTGAACATGATCTCCTGCTCCTGGCCCCTGACGGTGCAGGTGACCTCGTAAAAGATCTTGCCGCCGTGGTACTCGATCTCGCAGTCCCCGATCCATCCCTCGGGGATCAGCTTCCGCGCGCTTTCGCGAATCTCGGGCGGGATGCAGGTCGCATCGACGTGGAACTCCACCTCTCCCACTTCATATGTTTCGGGAGTGAGCGATATCTCGATCCGTTTATCGGCCGGGACCAGTTTTGCGGTCTCCAGGGTCTGCGAGGGAAAACCGCCCGATGCCGCACAGCCGGCGAGTGAGAAAAGGAGAATCGTTGTAACAATGGCACTGACCTTCATCAAGGACCTCCTCGATATGCTGGCATTCCAATGACAGGATTGTCGTGTTTACGCCGCACGCGGCTTCGACCGCGAGGCCGGCGGCTGCGGCTTGAAAAAAACCGCACAGGGACTATTCAAGAATAGATCCTTCCCCGGACACGGCAAGAAGAAAAAGGGAGCTTTTATTCGGAGCCCAAGGGCGGCCGGCTCACTTCTTCCACAATGAAATTGCCAGCGCGGGGCCGTCAAGTTATAGTGCGGCATTCCACAAAGGACAAGGAAACGAACATGGCTGGAAAAGATGGCAAAAATCCGTGGCTCCGCATTTCGGCCAGAGAATATGAGGGGCACATGGGACCGCACGGGGTCGACCAGCTGACTCCGCTCGACAGGATTTTCGGCGAGGTCTATGCGGAAGAGCTTCCCGCCCGCCTCCTTGTGCTCGGGTGCGGGACAGGGAACGGATTCCGCCACATCGAGCCGGAAGTGACATTCCGCGCCGTGGGCGTGGACATCAATCCCGCTTATGTCGAGATCGCGCGCTCCCGTTTTCCCAAGCTGAGCGATGTGCTCGAGATCGCGTGTTTTTACGCCGAAAAGTGCATCTTCGAAGCCGAATCGTTCGACCTCGTGCACTCGGCGCTCCTCCTCGAATACGTCGATCCGGAACTGCTCCTGCGCAACATCGCTTCGTGGCTCGCGCCGGGGGGAGCGGCGTCCTTCGTGATCCAGGAGCCGGACGGGGAAGAGCCCCCCGTATCCCTGACCTCTTTCGACAGCCTGACCTCTCTCTCCGGCGTGATGCGGCTTCTCTCGCCGGAGGTTCTGATCCGCCTGGCTTCGAGGGTCGGTCTGAAGGAAAAGAAGTCGTGGAATGTCCCCCTCAAGAGGGGCAAGAGATTTTTTATCGCTGTCTTTGAAAAAGAAGGGGACGGCTCGGATTCGGCGAACCGTACCGGTCCGGCGAACCCTTCAGGCTCAGCGAACCCTTCGGATTCGGAAGGAGACGAATCATGATCCGATCCAAGATCGAACAGGCCTACGCCATTCTCGAGGAGCTCGATATCGACATGTGGCTCATCTTCGTTCGCGAGAGCGAAGTGATCCCCGACCCCGCCATGGAGCTCGTCGTGGGCGGCCACTGCACCTGGCAGTCGGCCTATGTCTACACCCGCAGCGGAAAAGCGATCGCCCTGGTCGGCTCCCTCGACGAAGAGCGGACCAAGGAGCTTGGCTGCTTCGACGAGGTGAGGTCCTATGTCTCCGGGATCGGCGAAACCCTGGGCGCTCTTTTCGGCGAGGTCGATCCCAAGAGCTTCGCCGTCAACACCTCTGTGAACGACTACATGTCCGACGGGCTGACCCACGGCATGTTCCAGATGCTCATGGGATATCTGGAGGGCACGCCCTATGCCGATCGCTGGGTTTCGTCGGAGAAGCTGATCAGCGCGCTCCGCGGCAGGAAGACGCGCGCCGAGCTCGACCGCATCGCGGCGGCCGTAGCCCTCACCGAGGAGATCTACTCGAGGGTGACCGCTTTTCTCAAGCCCGGCATGTCCGAAAAAGAGGTGGCGGCCTTCATCCTGGGCGAGGTCGAGAAGGAGGGCGTCGAGACGGCGTGGGACGTGGAGCATTGTCCCGCCGTGTTCACCGGCCCCGAATCAGCGGGCGCCCACTGCGGCCCCACGGGCCGCGCCATCGAGCCGGGCCACATCATGAACATCGATTTCGGAGTGAAGAAGGACGAGTTCTGCTCCGACATCCAGAGGACGTGGTACTTTCTCCCTTCGGGAGAGACGAAGGCGCCCGAGCCGGTTCAAAAGGCATTCGACACGATCGTCGAAGCGGTCCGCCTCGGGGCCGAGACGATCCGACCCGGTATAACGGGGCTCGAGATCGACACGATCGTCAGGGAGTACATCACGTCCCGCGGTTTCGACGAATACCCCCACGCCACGGGCCACCAGGTGGGGCGTTCCACCCACGACGGGGCCGGAGTGCTCGCTCCGGCCTGGGAGCGCTACGGCCAGGTTCCCTACCTCGAGATCGAGGAGGGGCAGGTTTACACGATCGAGCCCCGGGTCCAGGTTCCCGAGCACGGCGTGGCCACGGTGGAAGAGATTATCGCCGTGACGGCCGACGGCTCGGAATGGCTCTCCCACCCCCAAACAGAGCTCTTCTACATCAGCGGCTAACCCCCCAGCTGGCACGGATGCAGAGGAAGAGCACGGTTCACCCGGGCCACGGGCCGGGCAGGATCCTTCTTAAAAAATTTCCCTGCTTTTTGGATGAAGACGCGTGGTAATCAAAACTCCGCGATTCGTCTTTCTTTCCGTATCACAAAAAAAGTCAGTTTTTTCCAAAAAAGTATGATTCCGATTCCGGCTCCGCGGAATCTTATATGTAAACGGTACTGAAGGAAGCGGTCTCCTTTCGACGGATCATATCAAGTTTCGTTGTTGGTAAACCATGAAGGCAGTGCGAATTAAGACAGTGTTACCTATGTGCCCGGTTTGCCGCCCGCCGGGAGGACAGCCGCGGGGGAAGCTATCAAAGGCTCGAGGGCACGCG